>DAOKYT010000003.1:79481-91947 GCA_035326025.1 Tepidiformaceae bacterium | reverse complement strand
GCGGTCCGCGCGCTGCACACGGCGTTCGAGCTGGAGACGCCCGTCGCGAGCTGATGGGCGCCTGAGCCCATGACCGGGCAGGCCGCCAGCCGGGAAGCCAGAAGGCGCGCCGGGCCCGGGTGGTTCGTGGTGCTGCTGATCCTTGAGATTGCCCTCTCGTCGCTCGCCCGCGCGAACGACCGTCTTCCCGGGGACCTCTGGCTCACCCGCCGCGCGCAGGACCTCCCCGGCGTGCTCGAAGGCCCCGCAAAGGCAATTCGCCTGGCCACCTCGACGGAGACCGTGCTCATCCTCGGCGTGCTGCTCGCCGGCGCGATGCTGGTGCCCCGGCGCCGGAGGTTCGCCATCTACGCCGCCGCCACGCTGGCCCTGCTCCCGTTGCTCCAATCCGGCCTCAAGGACCTGGTGGGCCGCCCCCGCCCCGACCCGGCGCTGGTCGCCGTGCGCGACACTTTCACGAGCGCGAGCTTCCCTTCCGGGCACGTGATGAGCGGCACGGTGCTCCTCGCGCTCCTTGCCCTGGCGGTGTGGCAGTCGCAGGCACCCGGGAGTGTCCGCCTGGCGATGGCGTGGGGGTGTGGCGCCCTGGCCGCCCTCAACGGGCTGGCGAACGTGTACATGGGCGTCCACTGGCCGAGCGACGTGCTCGGCGGCTATCTCTGGGCCGGGGCGCTGCTGGTTGGCGTGGGGTTGATGGTCCGGGGCGCGTGACGCGGCCCGTCGCATGTTCAACTGATCGGATTGACTGGCTTTCTGATGAGTTGTTACCATTTCAGATGTGATCAGACATCATCAGTCAAGCCTCGTCCGCGTCGGAAAGCGTGGGACGCTGGTCATCCCGGCACACGTGCGCGCGGAGCTGGGGATCCACGAAGGGCAACTCCTCGAGATCTCGGTCACGCAGCGCGGACTGGTCCTCGAGCCGGTCTCGGACGACCCCCTGGAGCGTTTCCGGAGCGCTTTTGGACCGTTTTTCGAGGGAGTCGATCCCGTCGGGTTCCAGAAGGAACTGCGGGCGGAGTCGCCGTGATCCCGGCCGGCCGGCTCCTGCTCGACACGAACTGCCTCGTGTACCTCCTGGAAGGGACCAGCGGCCCCGAGCACCACTACATGGTGAGGCTCTATCAAGCTGCCGCCAGCGGCGACGCCGAACTCCTCGCCTCTGCAGTTTCGCTGGCCGAACTGCTCGTTGGCGTGGCGCGGCGGGGAAGCCGTGCCGATGTTGAGCGGGCTCAGCGGGCGTTCCTCGGGCTGCCCGGGCTCAGTTTGTGGCCCGTCGACATCGCAGTTGCATCCGAAGGCGCGCTCGTCAGGGAGCGCACCAGCCTGCGGCTGTTCGACGCGCTCATCGTCGCGACGGGCGTGGTCCATGGGGCCGACGCGTTGCTTTCGAACGACCGGCAGCTGAGCCGGGCGAACCACGGGTTGCGGGCCATATACCTCGCCGAGGCCGCCGCGGGACTCTGACCTACCCCGCTGGCGCGTAGGCCGGCACCGGCTGCCGCACCGTCACGCAGAACCGTTCTTCCACCGCCTGCGGCGCCGTGCTGGCGATCGTCATCGCGACGACCACGCCCGATTCCGTCGCCAGCGTGAGCCTGGTGGTCGCTCCCTCGAACCGCCGGGCGGTGACGGTCACCGCGGCCCCCGGCCCGGGCACCACCCACTCCGGCCGGACCAGCACCCGGCACGGGCCCTGCATGGCCGCCGTCAACGGCACCTCGCCGAGGGGCGTGACCGCCGACTCCCCGCCGGCCACGGCGTCCACGAACTGGGCCTCGCCGCCGTAGCTCGCCGCCGCCGGGTTCAGCGGGCGCAGGTACAGGTCGCGTGGTGTCGCGAACTCGATCACCCTGCCCGCCTCCATCACCGCGATCCGGTCGGCGATCGCCATCGCGTCGGCCCGGTCATGGGTGACCAGCACCGCGGTCATCGATTCGGCGCGGAGGATGGACGCGACTTCCTCGCGCATGGCCACCCGCAGCCCCGCATCGAGGTTCGAGAACGGCTCATCGAGCAGGAGCACCCGCGGACGCGGAGCCAGCGAGCGCAACAGGGCCACGCGCTGCTGCTGGCCGCCCGAGAGCTGGTGCGGGTAGCGTCCCGCGAGGCCTTCCAGCTCTCCCATCCGGATCAACTCCCGCACCCGCTCGCGCGAACCGCGCCCGAGGCCGTAGGCGATGTTCCCCGCGACCGTCTGGTTCGGAAAGAGCGCGTACTCCTGGAAGACGAGGCCCACCGAGCGGCGGTGCGCCGGGACGCTCACCGTGGGGCTTTCGACCAGCCGCCCGCCGATGCGGATCTCGCCCGCCGTGGCGCGTTCGAAGCCGGCGATGGCGCGCAGCAGCGTGGTCTTCCCGCTCCCGCTGCGGCCGAGCAGCGCCACGAGTTCGCCCGCTTCCACCGAGAGATGCGCGCCATCGACCGCGCGCAGGGCACCGAAGCGGACTTCGACGCCCTCGCAGGTCAGCGGTTCAGGATTCGAGCGAACCAAGGTCGCCCCTCCAGCTCAGCAACGCCACGGGGATCGCCGCCAGGCCGACGAGCGCCAGCGCTGGCAGCGCCGCCCCAGCGTACAGCGCGTCCGTGCTTCGGCTCCACACCAATCCGGGGAGGGTCTCATACCCCGGCGGGCTCAGGAGCAGCGTCGCCGGCAACTCTTTCATCACGGTCAGGAACACCAGCAGCCCGGCGGAAGCCATACCGGGCCGCGCGAGCGGAATGGTCACCGAGGCCAGGACCCGCAACGGCGAACGGCCCAGCGAGGCGCCCGCGTCCTCCAGCCGCCGGGGCTGCCGCAGCAGCGATGCCCGCAGCGCCGAAAGCGCGTTCGGGAGGAAGAGGATCACGTAGGCCAGGAGGAGCATCCACGTCGTCTGGTAGAGGTCGCGCGCGTAGCTGATCCCGAAGAACACCAGCGCCAGCGCGACCACCAGCCCCGGCAGCGCGTGTGTCAGGTAGGCCGCCTGTTCGATGAGGCTGCCAAACGGGCTGGTGTAGCGCGCCGCAAGGATGGCCACCGGCAACGCCAACGCGACCGTGATCGTCGCGCCCGCGAGGCCCATCGTCACGGAGTGGCGCGCGGCCGCGCCGATCGCCGGGAAGGTGGCCTCGGCCTGCACACCCTTGATCAGCCAGTAACCAAGCACCCCGAGCGGCAGCCCGAGCGACACCAGCGCGATGATGCCCAGGAACGCCACCGCGGGCCACTTCCACCGGCCAAGCGGCACGGGGCGCATCAGCGACTGCCGCCGCGAAGCCCGGCGGCCCATCCGCGCGCGCACCGCCAGCTCCGCCGCGAGGATGGCCGCCGCCACCAGCGCAAGCATCGCGCCCAGCACGGCCGCCCCGGTCCGGTCGAACGAGGTCTGGTACTGGATGAAGATCGAGCGGGTGAACGTGTCGTAGTTCAGGGTCGAAACGGCGCCGAAGTCGCTCAGTGTGTAGAGCACCACGAGCAGCACCCCGGCGGCAAGAGCCGGCACAAGCCCGGGGAGCACCACCCGGAAGAACGTGCGGAGGGGGCCAGCTCCGAGCGATCGGGAGGCCTCCTCCTCGGAGACGTCGGCGGTGGCGAACGCCGCCCGGAGCACCAGGTAGACGTAGGGGAAGCTCGCCGCCGTCAGCGTGAAGGCGGAGCCCCAAAAGCCGTAGACCTCCGGCAGGCGCTCGACCCCGAGCGGTTCGAGCCAGCCCTGGAGCGTCCCCCGCGGCCCCAGGAAGTCGACCACCGTCATGGCCATGATGTAGGAAGGGATGGCGAGGGGGGCGGCCATGAGCACCGCCCACGCCCGCCGCCCCGGGAGCGCCGCCCGCACAGTCAACCACGCGGCGGGCACGGCAATCAGCACGGATGCGACGGCCACGGCCGCGGCGAGCGCCAGGCTCCGCGTCATCAGTGGGCCGGCCGAGTTCTCCAGGGCAAGGCGCCACGGTTCCCAGCCGCGCTCGGTACTGCGTTTCGCCAGGTACCACGCCGGGATGAACGTGGCGGCGACGGCAAGGAGCCCCGGCAGCCAGATAGCTGCCGGGGCCGAGCGACTTCGCGGCCGGAAGACCCGGGCCACCATCGCTACTTCAGGACGCCCGTCGAACGCAGCAGGGAGAGCGTGCCCTGGAGGTCTTGCAGGTCGGAAAGGTCGAGTGCTGGCGGCTTGAGCTCGGCCAGGGGCTTGAGCCGGCTATCGGCAGGGACTCCATCGGCGAGCGGGTATTCGAAGGTCTGCTCCGAGAAGTACTTCTGCGCCGCCTCGCCGAGGAGGTACTGGACAAACGTGCGCGCGGCATCGGCATTCGGGGCCGACTTCAGGATGCCGGCGCCCGCGATGTTCACCAGCGAACCTGGGTCGCCGGCAGCCGTGTAGTGGTTGCGGGCCTTGAAACCGTCGCCCTGGTCCTTCAGGAAGCCGTAGAGGTAGTAGTGGTTCACGAGGCCCAGCTGGATCTCGCCCGCGGCAACCGCGCTGACGATCGACTTGTTGTCCTTGTAGGCCTTCACGCCGTTCTTGACCATCGCCTCGAGCCAGGCCTTCGCGCCCGCTTCACCCTCGAGCTGGCGCAGGCCGGTCACGAACGCCTGGAACGAGGCGTTCGTGGGCGCCCAGCCCACCTTGCCCTTCCACGCCTCGGCGGTCAGGTCCTTCACGGAGTTGGGGAGTTCGCCGGCGGTCACGAGGTCCGGGTTGTAGACGATGACCCGGGCGCGGCCGCTCACACCCACCCACGAGTTGTCGCCGGCCCGGTAAGTAGCGGGCACCAGGTTCGTAATCGACGCGGGCAGCTCGGCGAAGGCGCCGGTGGCCTTGAGCGCGCCCAGCGCGCCAGCATCCTGCGCGAAGAACACGTCGGCCGGCGACTTCGAACCTTCCTCGGCGATGAGGGCGGCGAGCTCGGCCGTATCGCCGTACTTCACCTTCACCTCGATGCCGGTGTCCCTCGTGAACTGTTCGAAGAGCGGCTTCACCAGCGATTCGCCCCGGCCCGAATAGACGGTGATGGAGCCGGAGGGCTTTTCGGTCGCGGTGGCGGTGGCCGGGGTGGTGGCGGCACCGTTGCCGGCGTCGTCATCGTCGTCGCCGCCGCAGGCAGCAGCGAGGAGGGGGATGGCCGCGAGAGCGGCGAGGAGGAGGAGTCGGGCGAGCTTCATCGGAGTGGCAAACCACCGAAAGTAAGAATGTCGATGCAAGAATATTAGGTGTGCCTAATTCCTTGTGCAAGTGGTATCTAAACCCGCGGCTCGGCACGGCTTCGCGCGTCGCTGCTAAAGCTCCCGGGCTGAGTGGCGCACACCCACCCTGCCCCCAGATCGAGCTGGAAGCCGCGAGGCAGGTTGCCGCAACGCCGGCCGTGCTGAGCGTTTACCTGGCTTGCAGATGTATCACAAGGGGCCAAACCGAGCTTGCGGGGCCAAAGGGCGGGGGAATAACGTCGGGCGTGGTGGCGGGGGTGTATTCCCTTTTGGCAAGCGGTGGAGGATGCGACTCATTCGGAAACCAGCGGTGATTCTCATCTTGGCGATCGCTGTGATCGCGACCGCGACGTTTACGGCCACGTACATGATGCGCGGATCCGGCCCAGAGTCCCGCGCGACGACCGGAGCAACGCCGCCCGACCATACGGTCACGCCGGCGCCGGACACAACGCCGGACACTTCACAGCCGTTCTGGTATCAGCCATTCGTCAATGAGGATGCCCAGCGTCAGCCGTTTCGCGGGGAGCTAAACGGACTCGAGATCGACCCATCCTGGCAGGGCAGGACCGGCTTCGACCTCTGCCCCGGGACGGGACTGGAGCCGGCACCACCGGGGACGGAGATTTCTGTCGCGACAGCCCCCGGGCCTTTGCGTGTGGACCCTGAATCGATGCCACCCGGAGTGGTGCCATCAAACGTCCCTGAGGTCTTTCTCTGCGGGGAGGACCTTTCCGAAATCGCCTGGACCTTCGCGGTCTCGCCCGGCACCCCGGATGTTAACGAGGGGGGCAGCGGGCTGCTGGTTCATCGTATCCGAGGTCGCGAGCCCATTACCTACGCATCCCCCAGGGAGCGGTGGTTCGAATCCACGGTCAACGGTATACCCGTCGTCGTCTCCCGGCCGATCGTCTCGGTGGGAAACAAACAGTTCGGAGGGTGCTTCCTCGCCGGCTACAACCCGGAGACAGACGTGTTAACAACGATCTCCGGCCTGGCAGCCAACGAAGGTTTTTGCCTCCAGGTCGCAGCGGCGGTGATGAAATGAGAGTGACGATAGCCAGGGCCATCGGTATCGCCGTGTTCATAGGGGCAATTGCTGGTCTCGCCGTTCCAGGAGGGTCCGGCGCCGTTCATTAGCCTTAGCTCGTCATCCCCTGGAGGCCGACGAGGGCGCGGCCGTGCTCGATCTCGCCCATGTGGCGCAGGCCGTGCTGGTAGACGAAACATTCCAGCACTTCGAGCTTGCGCAGGGGCGCGCCGGGGCCAATGACGATCGCGCAGAAGATGTTCTGCATGTTCGGCGGCAGCTGCGGGAGGATGACTTCGGCCAGCATGTCCGCCGTGATGGTGTCGAGCACACGGGACGTACGGGCGATCACTTCCGCCTGGTACTGCTTCCAGGCTTCGAAGTCGCCGAAGCGGAGGTGCTGCATCTCCTCCACGGTCTCCTCGCGGCCGAGGACGTCGATGCTGACGCCCACCTTCGCGCCCCAGCCGCCGCTAACCCACAGCGGCTGCTCGCGCAGGAACATGACGCTGATCGACTGGTCCTGGGCGCGGATGTAGTGGCTGAAGCTGAAGGCCATGGGCAGGACGCCCTCGCGCTCGTGGTGGTTCACCTGGTCGAGCGTGAGGTCGCTGGCCGCGCGCTCCCAGAGGATGTTCATGGCGCGGATGCGGTTGCGCAGGGAATCGACAAACATTGCTTCGTGGCTCATGCGGTTGCTCGCTTCTCGACAGGGATGCGCTCGGCATCGCGGGCGACGTGGATGGGGCCACCATAGAGCGCCGCCATGCCCTGCGTGAACGCCTGCAGCTCGGGACCGTCGTTCGGGATGGGCGGGATGAGGTGGGAGAGGACGAGCTTGCCGACCCCCGCGCTCCTGGCCAGCTTCGCCACCTCGTCTGTCGGGATGTGGTAGGTGGGGATATCGCCGAAGAGCGATGCCTGGAGCTCGCGCCCCATCATCCGGAGGGCGTTGCGGCGCATCTCCAGCATCGGCACGTTCAGGGCTTCGCACACGAGCATGTCGGCGCCCTGCGAGGCGTGGAGCAGCGACTCACAGAAGATGGTGTCGCCGGACATCACGACGGAGCGGCCATCGAAGCGGAGGCGGTAGCCGAAGGCGGGTACCACCGGGTAGTGGTTCACCTCGAAGCTCTCGATGCTCAGGCCGGCAATGTCCAGGAACTTCTCCGCCCGTGCGGTCACCGGCACCTCCGTGACCTCCACCCTGATGCCGTCCGGGTGGAGTTTCCCCTGGTGGTGCTCGAGCCGGAAGCCGATGTCCCGGCGGAGGGCCATGAGGAAGCCGTCCACCATCTCCTGCGTCCCTTCCGGCCCGAAGACGCGAAGGGGCTTCGTCGCTCCCGCCGTCCAGCGCAGGAAGAGGAAGTCGGGGAAATCGGTGATGTGGTCGGAGTGCATGTGGGTGAAGACCGCCGTGTCGATCTGCACCGGCATCACGCCGCCGGGGAGGATCTTTCGCGCGGCGCCCCACCCGCAATCGACCAGGACGTGCGTCTCGCCGGCGACCACCACATGGCCCGCGCCACAGCGATCGGCACTCGGGAGCGGACTCCCCGTGCCAAGGAAGACGACATCGAAACGTTCTGCCACGGGCTCCTCCATGCCGGCATCCGGCGCTTTGTGACACTACCAGTGCCAGGATCGCGTGGCAAGAGCACCCACTCCCGGGGGCACCGGCCCCGTCTCGCGGGCCACGGTCAGCGCATGGACGGGTCAACAGGAGCGCTCGCCACCGGCGGCAGCGGACCGAGCTCGCCAACCGCCCGCACGATCTCCAGCCGGTCGGTGCTGAAGCCATTCACACCCAACCGGTAGAGGCGGTGGAGGAGCGCCTCATCGTTGACCGGCCACGCCATCACCACCGCGGCGTGCTCGCGCAGCCGCGCCACGACCGCCGGCGAGAGCAGTTCCTGGTGGATCGAGACGGCCGCATGGCCGGGGCGCGAGATGTGGGCCATCACCTGGCCGATCCGCTCCCGGTTGCCGATCGAATGGACGACGATGGCTTCCGGCACGGCGTGGAAAGGCTCGAGCATCGACCAGCGCTGGGCACAGACGGCATAGGGCCGGCCGGGGGCGATCCGCTCCATCTCCCGCCGCACGGCCGGCCCCAGCTGGTTGCTCCACCCCTTCAGGTCGAGCATCAGCAGCGTCTCCGGTGCCGCCGCCGCGACCAGCTCGCGCAACAACGGACGCCGGGCGAACGGGTTCGCCAGGTACCAGCGGTCCCAGAAGATGGGGATTGGCCCGACGGTCTTCAGGTGCCGCACTTCCAGCCGCCCCAGGCGCTGCCAGAGGTCGGCCTCCACCACATCGGCCCCGGCGGCCTCCGCCTCCTTCAGGCGCGACAGGTCGTTGCCGGCCCTGTGCGCGATGGCGATCGGGCGGGATGGGTCGAGCAGCCTAGCGGGCATCAGGCGCGCCTCCCGGCGGCGGCATGGCCGAGAACCACATGGTGAGCGAAAGCGGCGAGCGCCGCCGGCCCCGCATCCATTCCGCCCCGTACAGCGCCAGGATGCAGATGAGGCCACCCAGGATCGGGTCGACGATGTAGTGGTTCGCCGTCGTCACGGTCGAAACCCCCATCACCAGCGGCGCCACCGCCCCCACCACGCGCCAGGGCCAGGCCGGCGCGCAGCGGATGATGCCGATGCCGATGAGCATGTTCCACCCGAAGTGGAAGCTCGGCAGCGCCGCGTACTGGTTCACCAGGGCCGGTGGCTGGAGCACGCGGTACGCCTTCGAGTGCTCCGTGACCGTGTCGACGATGTCGAGCCCGGGCACCAGCCGCGGCGGCGCCACCGGGAAAAAGAGGAAGAAGAACAGCCCAATGCTCCCCGAAATGAGGAACGCGTTCCGGATCACCCGGTATTCCGCCGGGTGGCGCGCCACCAGCCAGACCGCCACCACCGCGATGAACGGCCAGTGCCCATAGATGTACACCCAGTTCATCAGGGTGGTGAGGAAGCCCGATTCGATGAACGGCCGCTGGATCTGCTCCTCGACGAAGATCCCCAGGGCCTTCTCGAAGTCGATGACGCGCCAGGCGTTGGCCACGGAATCGCGGCCGCTGTTTTCCACCAGCCCGCGGATGGCGAAGTACGCGATCACCGCCGCGAACATCAGGCCAATCTCCCGCGCCACGACCATCACCTGGGGCGAGGGGTGGAACACTCCGTGGGGTCCGTCGTGGGGGGCGGACTGCGACGGCATGCGGTGAGGCTAACATGTTCAGGCCGGGGACAGGCCGCCCCGCCGGAAGGGGCGCCGGCCCCCGCCTACGGACCGCACGAATCCTGGCGGCCCGAACACGTCTCCCTTGGCTCATCCGCCGGGATGCGCTCCACGCACAGCTCCGCCGGGATGCAGGCCTGGTCGGTGACGTCCGGCCACTGGCTCGCGATCACCTCGTCCGCGGCCTCCGGCCCATAACTGAAGAGCACCCGGTCCAGGTCGCCGATGTACACGTTCGCCAGCCCATCGACCACCACGCCGTTGGCGATGAACTTCCAGCTCTCCGTCGCCGAGTTGCACAGCTTCTCGCGCGAAGGCAGCTCCATGCAGGTGCGCTCGCTCGTCGTCCCGGGGAAGGAGGGGTCCGTCAGCGTGAAGCCCAGGCTGCGGAAGAACTCGTCCCACGTGGTGAGGGTGCGGTGAACGTGCACCACGCTGAAGCGCGGCGCGTGGAGATGCACGTTTTCGCTGAGCTCCTTGCCCTCCGTATCGGAGATGAATCGCGGGTCGCTGAAATCGAACTTCTCCCCGCGAATCACCACCGCGAAGTCGGCGTGCTCATGCGTCAGCGGGCGCGTGCCGCCGCTGACCCCGAGGGCGGCCTCGCCGCCACCCGCGTCCGCCTCATCGCCGGAGTTGAGGATGAGCAGCGCGACCAGTGCGATGACCGCGACCGAAAGCACGCCGACGATCGGCATCCACTGCTTCGGGCCAAGCCAGCCATCCCAGCGCGCGGGTTCGTTCTCCACATCGCGCCTCTAGGGAGTAGGCGTGGCGCTCGCCGCCGGCGCGGTCGTCCCGGTGGCCGCCGGGGTCGCGTCGACGGTGGCCGCGGGGCTGGCGCTGGCGCTCGCCGTCGCTGTCGCAATCGCGTTCTCGACGTTCTCCACGAGCTGGCGCCAGGCATCGATGTCCGCGGGTGTGCCGGCGCCCAGCGGCTGGCCGTTGACCAGGAAGCCGGGCGTGCCCGTGATGCCGAACTGCTGGGCTGTGCGCTGCTGCTCGGTAATCAGGTCGAGGTGCTCGTTGCCATCGAAGCAGGCGTTGAAGGAGGCCGTATCCAGCCCCACCTCGCTCGCATACTGCTTCAGCTTCTCATCGGAGAACCGGCCCACGTTCAGTTTCTCGTTTCCCCACTGGTCGGCCTTCGCCTGCTCGAGGAAGAGGCGGTTGTGGTACTGCCAGAACTTATCCTGGTCGGCCGCGCACTGGCTGGCGAGTGCGGCCCGCACCGATTCCGTGCCGAGGATGGGGTAATGCTGGTATTCGAACTGGACGCGCCCCGTCTTCACAAACTGCTCGATGATCTCGCCTTCCTGTTCGGCCGTGAACTTCAGGCAGTACGGGCACTGGAAGTCCTCGAAGGCGGTGATCTTGACCGGCGCATCGTCGCTGCCGATCTTCGCGCCGCTGGCCAGGTCGGCCGGCAGGTTGGCGTTCGCCTCTTCGAGCAGCGAGACGAACTCCTCGCTGTCGTTTCCGCCCCCCATCACGATGAAAATGCCGAGCACCACGGCCAGCACCACCACCAGCGCCGCGGCGATGAGCAGGAACGGCCGCGACATCAGGTCCGAACCGCCCCCTCCCGATGAACGCTGTGGACCTCGCGGGGCCGGGCGCGTGGCGCGC
Source organism: Tepidiformaceae bacterium (assembly GCA_035326025.1). Lineage (GTDB taxonomy): Bacteria > Chloroflexota > Dehalococcoidia > Tepidiformales > Tepidiformaceae > Amarobacter. Next base: position 80,863 of record DAOKYT010000003.1, on the reverse strand, counting down.
GTGGCGCGCGTGGGACGTTGCTTCGACTGCTCTCGACGGGCCTGGCGGTTGGACATGGGTACGGTCGTTCCTGGGCGAAGTGTTCGGGCCACGCGGCGGCGGCCATTGCGGGTTTCGTGTGCGGCGAGAATACCACCCGCCTCCCTATGGGACACGGAAGGCGGCTTTACGCGCCCCTCACTCCACCTCGCCGAAGAGGTTGGCAATCCCAAACGCGGCGCACTCGGGCAGTTGCCCGGCCGCCGCCGCCAGGCGCGCCTGCACCTGCTCCGCCGGCACCGGCACGTCCTTCGAAAACCGCGAGAGATCCTCCGGCGCCGGCGCCTCCCCTTCCTTCGCCCGCCGGGCCATCTCCTTCACCCGCTTCACCAGCGCGCCGTGGAACGCCGAAAGGTCCTTCGGCGCCTTCGCCCTGTCCAGGTCCTTCGCGAACCGGTCGAGGATCGGCGCCGCCGTCCGCAAGAGCTTGTCCTGGTCGCCAAACAGGTTGGGGTCCTTCGCCGTCTCCGCCGAAATCGCCGCCACGTAGGTGTTCACCGCCCGGCACAACCCACCGGCGTAGGCGATGTCGGCCGGGGTCGGCGTCCCCACCAGGACTGGCGTGCCGCTCGCGTCGATCGTCACCACCGGCGTTGGCCCCCCATCGCCCCCGCCGGGGAGGCAGGCGGCGGCCAGCACCGCGGCGCCGAGCGCGAGCGCGATCATCCCGGGGGCACGGCGGGGGCGCATAGCGGGAGTATCGCGGGTCGCCCCGCCGGCCCGCCACCAGACCGCGGCCGCCCGAAGAGGCCGGCTGGCAGGCTGCGGCCGGCGACACCTTCGAAACGCCGATCACATGGGGCCGCTGGCCCGAGGTCGGACGCACCGGCCGGGCGCGGCGGGCCTCCCCCGGGGAAACGAGCTGTTTTCGCCCATCACCGTCGGCGCCCGCGGGTCCGATCGTCCCTCCCGGGTCATCGCCCTGGTCGTCCAGCACCTACGACACGGCATCGATCACGTCTTGCTCGTCCCGCAAGAAACGCGTGCCCCCATGGCGAGCCCATGTCCGGGTTCCGCTACTCACAAGGCCGGACTCGCGCAACCTTCGTGTTGCATAGGCCTTGAAGCTGTTCGGTACATGGTCGATGGGAGCCTCGCTTGTAACCACGGCCTGAACATGATTTGTACGCACATTCAGGGCATGAAGCCGCCAGGCCCGATAGTCGCAAACCTCGGCGATAGCCGTGGCAACGGCCCGCCGCTGGCGCTCATCGAGTCGAACGGCGTCCTCGGCCATGCGTCTGCGCGCGTACCTCTGTCTCACGGGATTCGGAAGGAGCGCCGGTGTACCAACGAGGTTGTGGCCCCGGTCGACGCTTCCCCGAGGGCCGCCGTGGAGCCGG
>DAOKYT010000003.1:67214-79381 GCA_035326025.1 Tepidiformaceae bacterium | reverse complement strand
CCCCCGGCGCCGTTCACAGGGCGCGCTTTGCCGCCGCCGGGCTCTCCCTCTCCGCCGCCCACCGCCTACACTGGAGGAATGACAACCGGGCACCGGCGCGGCTGGTGGAACCCGCGCTGGGGCTGGAAAACGTGGGCGGTCGCCGCCCTCATGGTCCTTCCCACGCTCGGGTTCGCCGTCTGGGTGTTCCTCGAAGCCGGCGGCGAATCACCCATCGACCGCGAACTGCAGGCGCTCGCCGAGGCCAACGCCGGCGGGCCGGTGATCGCCATCTCGGGCACCGAACACACGATCTATCACTCCCCGGGCCCGCTCCCCACGGCGGCCGAACCACGCGCCGATGGCCGCGGCACCCTCGTCTGGTTCACCAGCCCCAGCTGCGCCCGCTGCGACGACCTCCTCTTCGTCCACCGCGTGATGGCCGGCTACCGGGACCACCTCGCCTTCGCCGAGAAATCGATCGGCCGCGACACCGCCGACGAACGTTACGGGATCGACGGCACGCCAGCATTCCTGCTCATCGATGCGAACGGGCAAGAGCTCGGGCGGTTCGGGGACGTGGCGGATGAAGAGGGGTTCCGGCGGGAGCTCGCGCGGTTCGTGGCCCAGCCGGAATGACGCGGCCTCAGTCGGCTTCGGCTGGGGCCGGCGCGAGCGCGGGGGGCGATTCGTGAGCGTGGAGGGCCAGGGGCCGGAAGCGCGGCTGTTCGATGAATACCAGTGTGGCCAGCCCAACCACCCCCATCGCGGCGAGCACCGGACGCGCTCCCGCGACCTCGACGCCGACACCCATAAACAACAACGGCAGCACCACGAACGCGTCGGTCAGCGTCGCCTGCACGGCGAAGACGCGCGACTGGTGGGCGAGCGGCGCGGCCGCCGTGAGCGCCACCCGCGCCGAGACGAGCGCCAGGGTGACAGCACAGCCGACGAGGAACGCGACCGGGAAGGCCACGATGATCGTCGTGTTCAAGTCCGCTTCAAGGTCGATGAGCGGCCCGAAGCGGGTGATGGTGAGCACCGCGCTGAGGCCGTAGTCGAGGGCGGCCAGCGCGAACACTCCCACCACCATCGAGACGAGGGCGAGGCGCATGACTCTCTGCGAGACCTCGGAGGTGACCGCCGCGGCCGACCAGGCCAGCCCGGCGACCACGCCAAGCGCGCCCGGCGCCACGAGAAACAGGCCCCATTCCTCGCCCAGCGAGATGTCGTTGCGGAGGTAGAGCGGCAGGGCGACGACGATGCCCTGGACGATCATGGTCTGGACAGCGAGCACTGCCAGCGCATCGCGCGCCATCGCCGAACGCTTGAAGACGCGGAGCGAATCGCGGAGCGACGAATGGTCGCCCTTCGGCACGCGTACGGGCGGCCCGTGGCGCAGCGACAGCCCCACCGTGATGGCCGAGAGCGCCAGGCCGGCAACCGAGGCGCCGATGAGCATGCCCTGGGCGCCACCGAGGAAGAACAGCAGCGGCGCCAGCACGAGCATGCCGGCTCCCTGGCCCGCGTACTGGAGGGCGATCCCGAGCGAGTGTCCGGCGCCGCGGCCCTTCCCGCAGAGCACCCGCACCATCGCCATCTCCGATGGCGAATACACCTGCGACACCGCCGAGTAGGCGAAGATTACGCCGGCCGCGAGGGCGGGCGCATTGAATCGGACGCAACACAGGACGATGACGGCCGTACGCAGGAGGGCGCCAAGGGCCATGCCCCGGCCGGGGCCGATGCGGTCGGCCAGCGCGCCACCCATGACCCCGAACAGCAGCGATGCGGCGGTAGTCGCGATGAGGAGCGAGCTGAGGCCGATGGCCGCGTTGTCGCTCGTCCCGGCGGCCACGAAGAGCGCCGCGAACAGGAGGTTCTGGGCGACCTGCCCGAAAAACCTTGCCGAGTAATAGAGGATGAGGCCAGGCCTCGCCATCCCAACCATCCCACGCACCACCACCAGCTGTCTCACACCATTAGTAACGGCATCGCCGGGGCCGCACTGCATGCGCCGTACGGTGGTCTCCGGTGCTGCCCCGGGCGCACCGTACCACGGTTATGGAAGGCGCGCTCGGTGTACCGGGCGCCTCTTTATGAATCGCGGAAAGAATCGGGGAATTCCCGAAGGCCATGCGCGAGCGGCCTGCAAGGTTCCAACGACGTTCATCACGCGAATTGCGATGCTCTGGTCCCGTGCAGGTGCCCCGCCGTTCAGTCGAGTGGCCGCCCGTCCGGCGCCAGCGGCAGGCGGTGACCGGAAAGCAGCGTCACCGCCCCATCGGGCTCGGCGATTGAGCGGAGGTACGCCGGCGGGAGCCGGCGGAGGAACCCGATCGCGCAGTCCGCGCAGATGCCGTGCGAGATGTACTCCGCCGGGAGCGCGCCCGAGGCCAGGGCCCCACACCACGCACACAGCACCGCGCTTGCACGTCTCTCCATTGGCCACACCGTACCACCGGCCGGCTCCGTCTCAATCAGTTACGTCCAGTTGTCACGTCCCTGTCACGGTCAGTCCACCCGGGCTCCCGTAACGTGGCGGCCCGGCCGGGGTACGCCGCCCGCATGCCCACCCGCCATGGCCCACGCCCTGCGGCGGGCATCGCGGGAAGCTTCCCGCTCCGGGTTTTCCCGCCAGCCGCGGCCAGCCACACAGAGTCTGGCCGTCACACAGAGTCCCAATCGGGAATACGCCCGCGTTCCCAAATGGGAATGCCGGGCGCATCCGCCGGGAATGTCCCCGCGGCTGCTTCCAAATGGGCACTCTGGCTGCTCCCAATCGGGAAACCTCCCGATACGGACCCTCAGCCCTGGCGCGGATACTCACGGCATGATCGATGACTTTCCCATCCTCGCCGCGGTTGCCGCGAACCCAACTCACCCGTACGAGCTCCTGGACCACCTGCGCGGCCTGGGCGTGCGCGCCACGCGGAGCACGCTCTACCGGCGGGTCGACGCACTCGTGGCGAGGGGATGGATCGAGGCCGAGGATACGCGCGGCGAGAACGGCCGCTTCCGGCGGATCCTGCGGCTCACCGGGGAGGGCCGCTCCGCCGCGGGCGCCGCCGCCGCCGGCATCCTGCGGCGCGAGCCGCTCGAATCGCCGCTCTTCGCCCTGGCGGTCGCCGCCGCCGGCGTCTCCGGGCTGGATGATGCGCTCGGCGTCCTGCGGGCCCGGATGGCCACGGCGGCGCGCCGGTTGACGGATGAAGAACGTGCCCTGCGCGCGGAAGCGGCCGGCCCCTGGGAGCAAGCGGCCCGCGAACGGCGCATCGCGCACCTGCGGGCCGATATCACCTGGATCCAGGGGGTCCTGGGGAGGCGGGTTGCGGGGCCGGTCGGGGACCGCATCACCCGGCGAGCGGGTTAAGCGCCTGCAGGTTATCCACCGGCGGAAACGTCTCGTCGAACGTCCAAATCTCGTCCATGCGATGGTGCAGGCAGAGCGCTGCAATCTGCACATCGAACACCGCGGCGCCCGTGGGCCGCAATTGCTGCGCCAGCGCGAGCCACGCATCGGTGAAGTTGGGTGGCGGCATCAACGGCGGCATGACCTGGAGCGCGCGCCTGAGCAAAAGAGACGTGTCTTCCGGCGACACCGCGTACCCCCTCGGCTCTGTCATGGTCCGCCAGAACTCCCCGAGGCAGACAAACGGCACGTGCATGGTGCTTCCCGCCTCGACGGCACGCTGAAGGCGGCCGGCAAGCCTGGGCCGCAGGTCGCCGCTCGCCGGTCCGAGCAAGCCAACGAGGACGTTGGTGTCGAGCGCGATGCGCTTCAGAGTGCCGCCCTCTTGCGGCTGGCTCGCTCGATGGCACGCTCGATATCGTCCAGCATCTTCCATGCATCGGAGGCGTACAGGTCGCCCCGTTCCGCCCGCCCGGGGGTCCCCCAATCGCGCACGCGCTCATTCGCCCGGTGGAGCGCCAACCGGTGGCGCAACGCGTCCTCCATGAACTCGCGCAGGGTGATGCCCTCATCGATGGCGGCCTTCTTCGCTGCCTTCAGGAGTTCATCGTCGATGTCGACGGTGGTCTTCATGGGCCCATATTACCATATTGCCGTAGACCCATACTGCCGGGTCTAGCCCCGTGGCAGGCCGAGGCCGCGCATGGCGATGATGTTGCGCTGGATTTCGCTGGTGCCGCCGCCGATGGGGCTGGTGGTGCTGTGCATGTAGAAGCGCGCGAACCGGCCGCCCATTGCGTGGGGATCAGCCCTATCGGTGACCTGGCTGTAGAGGCCGCCGAGGTGCATGGCCGTGGTGGCAAGGCGGACATCGAGCTCGCTCGAGAAGAGCTTGGCGATGGAGGATTCCTTGTTGGGGATCTCGCCGCGCTCCTGCATGGAGATGATCCGGTAGCAGATCAGGGACTCGACCTGGGCTTCGATGGCGCGGTCGGCGAGCTCGTTCCGCACCTGGGGCGTTGTGGCCACCGTGTGGCTACCTACCCCGGATTCCTTCGCGTACTGCACCAGGTCGCGGACGATGAGCTGGTGGGCGACGCTGGTGGCGATACCCGAGCGCTCGAAGTCCAGGGTGGTGGTGGCCAGGTACCAGCCGCGGTTCTCCTCGCCAAGGAGGTTCTTCGCGGGGACCCGCACGTCCTCGAAATAGACCTCGTTGAACTCGTGGCTGTTGAGCATGTTGATGAGCGGCCGGACCTGGATGCCCGGCGCCTTCATATCGACCAGGAAGTAGCTGATGCCCCGGTGCTTGGGGGCATCCGGGTTGGTGCGGGCAATGAGGATGCCCATGTGCGCATGCTGGGCGCCGGAAGTCCAGATCTTCTGGCCGTTGACCACGTAGTCGTCGCCGTCGCGGATGGCGCGAGTCTGGAGTGAAGCGAGGTCGGACCCGGCGCCAGGTTCCGAGAAGAGCTGGCACCAGATGTGTTCGCCGGAGATGATTTTCGGGAGGTACGCGGCTTTTTGCTCGTCCGTGCCGTAGACCATGATCGTCGGGCCGGCCCAGCCGTGGCCGATGCCCCCGGGGCGCGGAGCGCGGCGCCAGGCGAACTCCTCGCTGAGGATGAACTGTTCCTTCACGCTGAGGCCGCCGCCGCCGTGTTCCCTTGGCCAGGCGGGGGCGCCCCAGCCGCGCTGGTTGAGCTTCGCCGTCCAGCCGCGCATGAATTCCGTGAAGCCCGGGATTGCGCGGCCAGCGCCGTTGAACAGACCCCATTCCGTGGGGCGGCTGCTGAAGTCGGCGGGGAACTCGGCATCAAGGAAGCCGCGGACCTCGGCCCGAAAGGCCGACTCGCGTTCGTTGTCTCGGAATTCCATGGGATCGCTCCGGGTTTGAAAGGTGGCCCGATTGTGAATGGCGGGCGGGCGGTTGTCGATAGGGGTATGCGCCGCGCCGCGCCGAAGCACTTGCCCAGCACCGCCATTCATGCACCATTAGGCAACACAAATGTCGCACGTAATGTGCCACGCGTGGCACAGTTCTCGTTATCACCAGAAGTTTCCCAACTACCGGCAACAGTACTGAATGTTTACCTGCCACGAACTATGGATCTCATGGCGAGCGTGTGGCGCTCGCACTCACGCGTTTCGGGACGGAGTGAATGTTGTTCCTGGAGATCTCCACTATCGCCGGCCTGCCGGCGCATGCCCTCCTGGTTCACGCAGCGGTTGTCCTGGTCCCGCTGGCAGCTGTTGCGCTGGCCGTGACGTGCTGGAAGGCATCGTGGCGCAAAGCGTACAGCCTGCCTGTGGCCCTCATCGCCGTTGGTGGCGCGGCAGCCGCCCTCCTGGCGAAGGAAGCCGGCGAATCGCTCGAGGACACCGTGGCGCGCGCGGCGCGGAGCGAGGGCGTCACGGCCCGCTTTGGGGACCACCCCGAACAGGGGGATGCGGCTTTCGCGTTCGCGCTCCTGCTGGCATTCGCGGCGGTGGCCGTGTGGGCGGTGGACCGCTGGGGAAAGCGCTTCAACCTGCCCGCGTGGGCACCCGCGGCGACCTATGCCGTGGCGCTGGTCCCCGCGGGGATCGCCCTGATCATCATGGTCGTCGCGGGCCACTCCGGGGCCGAGCTCGTCTGGAAGGATGTCGGGACATTTGCGGCCGGGCGCTAACCCGGCGTGATGGCTACCGTGTAGCCACGGCGGCCAGCCCGGAGGATTCCGCCTCGATCATGAGCCTGCAGAGCGTGACCCCGAGGCCACCCCGGAGCCTGCCGGGCAGCCCCGCCGTGGGGGCGGAGGCGCCGGACTCCACCTTCGCGATCATGGCCTTGCTCACGCCGGATCGGGCCGTTCAACCTGGCCGGCGATGCGCTCCAGGAAGGCCGCCACCTCGGCCCGGAGTAGCGGGTTGCGGATGGCGCTGAGGTGGCCTTCCCGCGGCAGCGGCAGGAAACGCGCGCCGGGAATGGCGGCGGCAAGGTCCCGTGCGGGTGCGAAGAACGGGTCCCGCGTGCCGGCGGCCACCAGCACCGGGGCGTGGACCTCGTGGAGCCGGGCCGGGTCGACCGGCTGGTTGCCGCGGAAGACGCCCCGGAAGACGCGGTCGAGGGCGATAGGGTCGAACCGGGCGAAGTACCCACCGAGGAAGCGCGCGAGCTCGACGGGACCACGGCGCGGCGCGGTGCTCGCGGCCGGCTGCCGCTCGAGGGAGAAGCGGCCCCGGCCACGCGGGAAGTAGCTGCCCATGCCCCCGATGATCGCCGCCTCGATGCGGCCGGGATGCGAGAGCAGGAGCTCGAGCGCGACCATGCCCCCCATCGAGTACCCGAAGATGGGCGACCGCTCGAAACCCTCCCGGTCCATCACGGCGAGGACGTCCCCGGCCAGGGAGCGGACGGTGTAGGCGGCGGTCGAGTAAGGCTTCTGGCTCAACCCGTGTCCCCGCAGGTCGGGCACCAGGAGGGTATGCCGGGCGGAGAGGAACTCGACCCAGCCGGGGGCGACCCAGTTGGTCCAGCCGCTCGACGTGTAGCCGTGGACAAGAACGAGCGGCGGGCCCTTCCCCGCGACCCGGTAATGGATGCGCAACCCGCTGCGGCGCGTGTAGGGCATGGATCGAGTGTAGCGAAGGGCCGGCGCCAGCCGTTACCGGCCCTCGGCGCCCTCCGCCCCCAGGGCGCGCCGGTAGTAGAGGTCGGCGCGCCATTCAGCGACCTGGAGCAGCAGGATCGAGATGAACCCGGCGCCAGCCATGAACGGGATCGACACGATCCCGAACTCTTCGACGTTCTTATCGGTGCAGGAGATGACGCCCGAGCAGATCTGGCCCTGCTCGGGGAAGAGCTGGAGCTGGTAGTGGTAGATGGAGAGCGGCACGCCGATTGCGGCAAGGGTGACGATGTACTTCGGCTCGATCCGGCTGCGGGTGGCGAGCGCCACGATGAGGAGGATGGCGATGGGGTACATCACGATGCGCTGGAACCAGCAGAACTCGCAGGGGATGAACTCGACGACTTCGGAATAGTAGAGCGAGCCCAGCGTTGCCGTGAGGGACACGGCCAGCATGAGCTTCTGCGCGTGCTGGTCGAAGAGGGTGCGGACACGCTCGCCCGAGGGGAGCTCGGCCACCATGATGCCGATGAGGACCGCGAAGACGACGGCGATCGAGGCCGCGGCCAGGATCGGCGAGACATACTGTTCCGACTCCATCAGCGCAACCCTACCACAGGGGTCTCGGCGGGCACGATAAAGGCCGGGGTAATTCGGCCAACGGTCAGCAAACCGGACCGGTACTCCATGCAACTACCTTCTTCGATCCCGCGAACGGCGGGAGTGCCCGATCGGCCCGAATCCCGGGGGCGGTAGTCCCGGGGCCTCAGCCTGGCGCTGGCGTGCTCACCCCGGGCGACGGGCAGGTACCGCGTTCGGAGCCTGTCGCCATCGTTACCCCTCCCGCGGGGGATGCCCGGCGATGCCGGGTGTCCGGGGCGGCAAAACACGTCACGCGGAGCGCATGTGGTGGTACGCTGGGCGCGTGAGAGTCCTGGCCATCGAGTCTTCGTGCGATGAGACCGCGGCGGCGGTGATCGAGGATGGGCGCGTGGCGCGCTCCTCGGTCGTGGCGTCGCAGGTGGACCTCCACGCCCGGTACGGCGGGGTGGTGCCCGAGGTGGCGAGCCGCCACCACCTGCGCAAGATCGTGCCGGTCATCCAGGAGGCGCTGGCAACCGCCGGGTGCACCCTCGACGACATCGAGGCGGTGGCGGGTACACGGGGGCCGGGGCTCGCGGGGTCGCTACTCGTGGGCTACAACGCGGCGAAGGCGATCGCGTTCGGGCGGGAGTTGCCGTTCATCGGCATCAACCACCTCGAAGGGCACATCTACGCGAACTGGCTGGTGGAAGGCCCCGAGCCCGAGTTCCCGGCGCTCTGCCTGGTGGTGAGCGGCGGCCACACCGACCTGGTGCTCATGCGCTCCCACGGGCAGTACGAGCGGCTGGGCGGCACGCGCGACGACGCGGCCGGCGAGGCGTTCGACAAGGTCGGGCGGCTGCTGGGGCTGCCGTTCCCGGGCGGGCCGCACGTGGCGAAGGCGGCGCTCGAAGGCGGGCCGAGCACGCTCGACCTGCCACGGGCGTGGATGCACGGGACGTTCGACTTCAGCTTCAGCGGGCTGAAGACGGCGGTGTTGCACGTGGTGCGCGAGGGCAAGTACCCGGTGCCGGAGATCGCCTGGGAATTCCAGGAAGCGGTGGTGGACGTGCTGGCGGGCAAAACGACGCGGCTGGCGCGGGAGATGGGCGCCAGGAACGTGCTGGTGGCTGGCGGCGTGGCGGCGAACACGCGCCTGCGCGAGGAGTTGCAGCGGCGCTGCCCGGTGCCGGTGCGCATCCCACCGCCGAAGTTCTGCACCGATAACGCCGCGATGATCGGCGCGGTGGCGGGGTTCCGGCTGGAACTGGGCGAGCGCAGCCCCCTGGACGAGGACATCTTCACGACGAACAACTGGGCGCGGGTGTAGGCGGGGGGCGGGCAGGCCTCCAATTCGGGGCGCTGCCGGCGCCGCCTGGTGGAGGGGCTGCCAAAGCCGTCCCGGGTCAGGTCGCAGGGTGCTGGCCGCTGCAGAAGGGCGGCACGCCGGGGACCGCCTCCGCCGGGCGCGCCTTGCGCCAGAGCTGGATGCCCTCTTCTTCGCGGACCAGGTCGAAGCCGAGGAGGGGCAGGGCATCGCGGCAGACGTCGTATCCGGCTTCGAGGTCCTCCCGCGGCTTCGGCCCGTAGTCGTCGATGAGGACGTATTCGGCGGTGAGCACGCGCGGAAAGACGAAGATTTCGCGGCGCTGTGCGAGGTGGGGCACGAAGGGAGACTGGGCGCTGACGATCGCCCCCGGGGGGACCATCGCGACGAACGAGCGCGAGACGCGGGCATGGTGATCGACATCGAAACGTCCCGGTTCGAACGCGAACGACGGTGGGAGGGGCGCGTGAAGCATGAACACGGCGACGGAAGCGGCGGCGCTCGCCGCCAGGGTTCGCCGCGGCGTGAGGTGGCGGCTGACCGCCGGCCACCAGGTGCCGGGTGGGCGGTTGAGGTGTACGAGCAGGCAGCTGAAGGCGAAGGCGGTCGGGGCCAGGAGGTAGTGGAGCTCGAAGCGCGCCTGGTCGTTGTCCTGGGATAGCGCCGGAAGGATGACGAGGGGGGCGCCGGCCAGGAACATGACCGGGCGGAGCAGGGGAGCCCCGGCCGCGGCCAGGAGCACGAGCAGCAGCACCACTGCACCCTTGTCCCAGGTGACCACGTGGCGAACCACCTCGGCGGGACGGGTGGGGATGGCGAGGAGGATTTCGGTGGCCGAGTCGCCCAGGTAGCCGTAGCGCTCGGCGAGCGGGTTCAGCTCGTCGCCCCGGAAGTGGGGGACGAGCCAGAGGTTCACCACGGCGCCGTAGATGATGGCCACGGCGGCTACCGCCGCGGCCCGGCGGCGCCACTGGAAATGCCAGGCGGCGAGCACCACCAGCGCCAGGACGAGGATTGGTGCGTCTTCTTTCGTTGCCAGGAGCAGCACGACCGGGGCGACGAACAGCCAGTCGCGCTTGCGGACGAGGCCATGGACCGCGGTGAAGCAGAGGAGCGGCGCGAGCGCTTCGAGGTGGAAATCGAACGAGACGGCCCGTGCGACACCGAGGCTGAACCCGTAGGCGATGCAGGCCAACAGGGCGGCGGCCTGCCCTGCTCCCTGCCGCGCGCAGAGGTAGAGGGGGATGACGGCCGCGCCCAGGAGCACCGCCTGGGAGACGAGCAGCGCGCCCGCTCCACCGCCCGCCCACACCAGCGGCACGAACACCAGCAACGCGGGCTGCCAGTGGTCGCCTGCGTAGGAGATGGCCCGGAACGAGTACTCGAAGGGTTCGCCGTGGGCGGTGTTCCACGTGACCTGGGTGAAGACACCAAGGTCCCAGGCATTGGAATGGAAAGCGCGGTGGAGGAGGAGGCCGCACGCTGCCCACCATGCCGCGAAGGCAGCCGCAATTGTCACGGGGAGCGCGAGCAGTCCCGCCACGGCCGGCCGATCCGCCCCGGATGTGTGCATGCGCCCGACTGTAACGCGCGGGCGGCACTGATTCGAGCAGGGCGTGTAAATTCCCCCGTGGCCCGGCCGCCTACCCCTCGCCGGTGCCGACCTGGAGGGGCGGGAGGCGGAACGGTTTGATCAGCCGGGGATAGAGCGTGCCAAAGGCTCCCGCTCCGGCCAGGGCGCCGGCGAGCGCCGCGAGGGCGTAGAGCTTCCCTTCGCCGATGTTGACCAGGATGGGGCCGGGGCACATGCCCGTGATCGACCAGCCAACGCCGAACAGGATGCCGCCGTAGACGTTGCCGCGGTGGCCGGGCTTGTTCTCGATGCGCAGGGGCCGGCCGGTGAGCGAGCGCCCATGCCGCTTGAGCAGCCAGAGGAAGGGGGCGGTGAGGACGACGGCGGTGCCGATGATGCCATAGAGCTGGAACTCCTCGAACAGGAACATGCCCTGGATGAAGTTGTAGTCGGCGGCGCCCGAACGGCTGAGCGCGAACCCAAAGACGGAACCGAGGACCAGGTAGAAGAGAATCACGGCAGTGCTCCGGTTAGACGATGACGCGGTAGATGAGGTTGGTGGTGACCGCCCCGGCGGCCATGAAGCTGACCGTGGAGACGAGGCTCGGCAGTTCGAGGTTGGACAATCCGAAGATGCCGTGGCCGCTGGTGCAGCCCCCGGCGAGGCGCGTTCCGAAGCCGATGAGAAGCCCGCCGCCGAACATCCAGATGAGCTTGCCACCGTTGCCCCAGCCGATCTCGGCATCGAACATGCCGAGGTCCCAGAAGGGTTCCCAGCCGCCGCCGAGGACGGCGGAGAGGAAGCCGCCGAGGACCAGGCCGCCGAGCAGGGGCAGGCGCCACGAGTTCGTGCCCCGCAGCGCATCACGCTGGAAATACGGAGCCTGGACGACGAGTGAGCAGACGTTTTCGAAGCCGGTGGAGACGCCGAGGCGGCGGTTGCCCACGAACAGCAGCGTGAGCGTGACGGCGCTGATCACGGCGCCGCCGGCTGCCCAGTGCCAGGGGCTCAGGTCGTTCAGGATGAGATGCATATGGCCTCGCGGACGGTGGTGTGGTTATCGACGCAAAGCATGCGCGATTGGGGCGGTTCCGTCTCGGAGGGTGGCGGCCCGCGGGCATGTGGCCTGCTACGATCGGGGGGTGGACGTTCGCTTCTACGCCACCCTGAGGCCGCTGGTGGGCGGCAAGAACGTGCACCTCGACCTGGCCGGGGACGCGACGGTGAGGGACCTGCTCGACACGGTGACCGAGCGCTTCCCGGAGCTCGGCGCAAGGATCTGGACGCCGGAGGGGACCCTGGGCGAATACATCAAGGTGTTCGTCGATGGGCGCGAGATCCGCTACCTCCAGATGCTTGAGACGCCGGTGCCCCCGGACGCCGACGTCGACATCTTCCCGCCGGCCGCGGGCGGGTGACGCGGCTGGAGATCCGGAACCTCCCGGCCGGGGAGATCCGGGCTCAGCTGGTCCGCGAGATGGGCGGGACGGTGCACGGCACGCGGGTGGACGGGGCCGGGTGGAGCGTGGACTTCGTTGTGGGCGAACCGGCGAAGGTGGGGCGGATGCCGGTGCCGGTGTTGTTCCTGGATGTGCGCGGGGAGCGGGAAGCGGAGATCGCGCACTACCTGCGGTTGCGGACGATGCGCGGGGGCGGCTGACTGGCCACGCCATCCCCCGGGT
>DAOKYT010000003.1:54869-67114 GCA_035326025.1 Tepidiformaceae bacterium | reverse complement strand
GATCTCGTCCTCGGCGCCGGGCATGCCGGTGTCCATCATTTGGACGAAGGTGACGGGGCGGTAGCCCTCGACAAGGTAGCGGCCCTCACCCACGCGCATCACGGTGAAGCGTTCCTCGGATGGCGGGCGGAGGATGGGTACCTCTTCAGGCGGCGTGGCGGCGGCGCGGGCCTTCTCGAGGTTGACCCGGGCCATCAGCTCGGCCGTGAGGTCTTCGACGCCCTGGCCGCTCTCGGCCGAGACGACCCAGACCTTCGCGCCGCCCAGGTGTTTCGAGAGGATGCTCGCCGAGTCGCCAGCGATCTCCGGGGCGAGGTCAGCCTTCGTGACGGCGACCACCCGGGCGACCTCATCCAGCTTCGGGTCGTAGGCGCGGAGCTCACCTTCGATGAGCTCGTAGTCGGTGACCGGGTCCGGCGAGCTGCAGTCGATAACGTGGAGGAGGACGCGGCAGCGGCGGATGTGCTTGAGGAACTCGAAGCCGAGCCCGTAGCCCTCCGAGGCGCCTTCGACGAGGCCCGGCAGGTCGGCCAGGGTGAAGCGCTCATAGCCGGCGTTGACGACCCCAAGCATCGGTTCGAGCGTGGTGAACGGGTAGTTGGCGATCTTGGGCTTCGCGTTGGAGACGGCCGCGAGGAGCGTGGACTTGCCCGCATTCGGGAGGCCGATGAGGCCGACATCCGCAAGGAGGCGGAGCTCCAGGCGGATCGTAACCGACTCGCCTTCCTGGCCCTTCTGGGAATAGCCGGGCGTCTTGTTCGTCGCGGTGGCGAAGCGTTTGTTGCCCCAGCCGCCCCGTCCGCCAAAGGCGACGACGACTTCCTGGCCCACGGTTTCGAGGTCCGCGACCAGGTCTCCGGTATCGGCCTCGTGGACGACGGTGCCGACTGGGACATCGAGGTAGATATCCTCGCCGTTCGCCCCATGGCGGAGGCTGGGGCCGCCGTTTCCGCCGTTTCCCGCCTTGAACTTTTTCTTCGAGCGGTACTGTTCGAGGGTGTAGACATCGTCGACGGCGCGCAGATAGACGCGGCCACCGCGGCCGCCGTCACCACCATCCGGCCCGCCCTGGGGGACGAACTTCTCGCGGTGGTAGCTGACCATGCCATGGCCCCCGTTGCCGCCCTGCACGTGGATCTCGATCGCGTCCAGCATCTCCAACCATCTGAACAGATGTGGCGGGCTGAAGGAAGTTTGATGCTGCTGGTGAAGCGTTGGGAACGTTGGGGATGGGCTCTTCCCGGATTCAGGCGGGGGCGGTGGAGGTTGGGTTCTGGCGTGGGGTTCGCGGTTGGGAGCATGGTGACAGGTTGGGGTGGTGCACCGCGGCGCGGTTCGTGGGTGTCAGCGGTTGGGGACCACCACCCTTCCCCAACGGGAACCCGGACGGATCGCCAGGTTCAGATCCCCACGGCGGGTTGAGATCTCCCGCGGCAGTTCCTGGATGGCCGGGCGTGAAACGCGGGGTCGCGAGGATAGCATCACCATGCGAAGCGGCCGCGGGAGCGCCGTCCGGATGGCGGACCCACGCATGAAGCAACGGCGGCTTCGCGGGCAGGGCGCCAAGTGTCTCCCGGTATTCCTCCATGGCCTCGGGCAGCCATTTCTCGATGTCGGCGATGCGGCTGGCGTTCGAGGGGTGGGTGGAGGCGTATTCGGGTGGTTCGGGCCCTTCGCGGGCGGCGGCCATGCGCTGCCAGAAGCCGGCGGCTGCCGCGGGGTTGTACCCGGCGCGGGCCATGTAGATCAGGCCGATGCGGTCGGCCTCGCTTTCCATGTCGCGACTGAATGGGAGGAGGACGCCGAGCTGGGCGCCGGCGCCGAAGAGGGCCAGGACGGTGCCGCGGGCCGCGGGGTCGAGCCCCCCGAGGGTGGTGGAGAGGGCGAGGAGGCCGACCCGGGTGAGTTGCTCCTGGAGCATGCGCTCGGCGCCGTGCTGGGCGATGGCGTGGGCGATTTCGTGGGCCATCACCACGGCAAGGCCCTCCTCGTCTTGCGCCACTTCGAGGATGCCGCTGTAGACGGCGACCTTGCCACCGGGCAGGCACCACGCGTTCTTCAACGGCGACGCGATGAGCGTGAACTCCCACTCGAAGCCGGGGTCATCGGCGACAGCGGCGATCCGCTCGCCCACGCGCTGGACGAGCTCGGCCTCTGGGCCGGAGCGCACGATCTCGGTGGCGGATTCGGCGAGGATGTCGCGATAGGCATCGGCGCCGAGCCGGGCCTGGTCCTCCTCGGAGAGGGCGACGCGCTGGGTGCGGCCGGTGATGGGGACGGTCTGTTCCTCGGCACGGCAGTAGAGGAAGAGGGCGAAGCCGGCGAGGATGGCCAGCAGCAGGCCAACCGAGATGATCTCGGCGTAGCCGCGTTCTTCGATGGCGACGGCGCGGACCTGGCGCTGCATGGAGGTATGGTAGGCGGTGCGGGCCGGGGAATCGCGCGGAGTGATCGATGAAGAAGTACGCCGTTGTCATTGAGGTTGCGGGGACGAACTACTCCGCTTATGTCCCGGACCTGCCGGGGTGCGTAGCCGTTGGGGACACCGTGGAAGAGGCGGAGCGGGAGATCGCGGAAGCTATCGAGTTCCATATCGAGGGGCTCCGCGAGGATGGCCTGCCCATCCCCGAACCGCAGACGGTGGTGGAGTACATCCCGGCGCGGGCTGCCGGTTGAGTGATGCCGGCGGCTGAAGCGGGGCAGCTGTCCCTGCTACGCTCGTTGCATCACCAACCACGGAGCGTGCCCCCATGCCGTCGAATGTCGAAGGCTTCGTCCCTCCCTCTGCCATGGTCGTTGTCGCCCACCCGGATGACGCGGAGTTCATGGTGGCGGGGACCATCGCGAAGTGGGCCCGCGGCGGCTGCGAAGTCACCTACGTCATCATCACCAGGGGCGACAAGGGGAGCGACGACCCGGACATGACCAGCGAGCGGTTGACGAGAATCCGCGAAACAGAGCAGCGGAACGCGGGGGCGGTGCTGGGGGTGGCGAACTACGAGTTCATGGGCTACCCGGACGGCTACCTGCAGCACAGCCTGGGGCTGCGGCGCGACGTAGCCAGGCTGATCCGGAAGTACCGCCCGCACGTCCTGATCACGTTCGACCCGACGAACCGGTTCCTCAGCGACAACTACGTGAACCACCCCGACCACCGCGTGGCGGGGGATGTGGCGCTCGATGCGGCCTTCCCGACGGCCCGCGACCGGCTGACGTTCCCGGAGCTGCTGGTGGACGGCTACGAACCCTGGAAGGTCCGCCAGGTGTGGCTTTCGGGGTCGGACAAGCCGAATGTGTGGGTGGACATCGGCGAGACGCTGGAGCTGAAGAAGGCGGCGCTGCTGGAGCACCCGAGCCAGCTGGGGCCGGGTGTGGCGGAGATCGCGGAGGGGTTCGCGCGGATGGCGGCGGAGGGGCAGGACTTCGCGTTCGCCGAGGCGTTCCGGCGGTTCATCCTGGAAGAAGACCCGGTCCACGAATAGGAAAGGCCCTTCCGGGGAAGGGCCTAACGCCGCCGATGGGGCGCGAGCGGTCAGACGACCTCGAGTTCCCTGAGCTTTTCCTCCGGCACGACACCGTTCTTCCAGC
This sequence comes from Tepidiformaceae bacterium, assembly GCA_035326025.1. Classification (GTDB taxonomy): domain Bacteria; phylum Chloroflexota; class Dehalococcoidia; order Tepidiformales; family Tepidiformaceae; genus Amarobacter. The sequence continues at coordinate 63,526 of DAOKYT010000003.1, read as the reverse complement.
CCCGGACGCGGTAGTACTCCTCGAGCATCTGGTCCAGTTCGCAGATCTGTCCGAGCGAGGCCTTCGCGTTCGAGGGCTCCTCGGTGAAGCGCCTGGGCAGGTAGTCGGAACCTTCGCGGAAGCCAGCCAGGTTGTTGTAGTGGCGTTCGAGGTTGTAGATGCGTTCGCCGGTGCGGAGGACATCGTTGGCGTCGAATTTCTCGATGCCGGTCATCACGCGGTACTGCTCGGCGTACTCGTCGGGGCCTTCGGCGAAGGCGCTGAACTTGCAGAGGTCGAGGCTATCGGAGAAGGCGTGGATGTCCTGGAGGAGCTTGAGGAGTTCGCCCTTGCCTTCGTAGGCCTGGGGGTCGGTCTTGAGGCCGATGACGCCGAGTTCGCTGGCGGGGCTGTAGCCGCGGAGGTGGCAGGCGCCCCGGTTCGAGGTGGCATAGCCGAGGCCCATGCCCTTGTAGCCGCGCGGGTCGTATGCGGGAGTGGCCTGGCCCTTCACGGTCATGGCGATCTCGGGGTGGCCGATCGATTTCGCGAACGAGTCGATGCCGTTGGCGAGCTGGTCGCCGATACCCTGGCGGTAGGTGATGAGGCGGGCGACCTCGATCATGCGGTCCCTGTCGCCCCAGGAGATGCCGGCGCTGGCGGGGATGTACTCGCGCTGGGTGGCCTCCATGACCATGGAGCAGACCTGCCCGATCTCGATCGCGTCGTAGCCGAAATCGTTGGCCATGTCGATCATGTAGGCGACGGAGGCGATGTCGTCGTTGCCGCAATTGGCGCCGAGCGACCAGGCGGGCTCGTACTCGACGGATTCCATCTTGACCTTGTACGGCCCTTCCTTGATCTCGACTTCCTTTTTGCAGGCGACGGGGCAGGCGTGGCAGGTGGGGTTGTCGATGAGGTAGTGCTCGTTGACGTATTCGCCGCCGAGGAGTTCGGCGTGTTCGAACGAGGTGTCCTGGCTGTTGCGGGCGCCGAGGCCGCCGATGGTGTTGCTCACGTTCATGAGCATGTTCGTGCCGTAGACGGAGAGGCCGCCCTTCTTCGGAGAGGTGATGTTGGCCTCGTCCATGATCTTCTTGAGGGCGTTCGAGTGGGCGGTGCGCCAGGCGTCGCGGTCGGACGCGCGGGGGTAGTTGCGGGCGGACTTCACGACGACGGCCTTGATCATCTTCGAACCGCCGACGCAGCCGGTGCCGCCGCGGCCGGAGGCGCGGTCGTTCTCGTTGATCCACGAGGCGAAGCGGACGAGGTTTTCGCCCGCGGGGCCGATGGCCATGACGCTGAGGTCATCGGCGCCGTGGCGCTCCTTGAGGACCTGGATGGTCTCGTGGACGCCCTTGCCCCAGAGGTCGGAGGCATCGCGGAGCTCGACGGTGTTGTTCGAGACGAAGGCGTAGACGGGTCTGGAGGACTTTCCCCTGAAGACGAGGCCATCGAACCCGGCCCAGCGCAGGCGGGCAGCGCTCCAGCCGCCCATGTGGCTATCGGTGACGGTGCCGGTGAGGGGGCTCTTGGTGACGACGGCGATGCGGCCGCTCATGCTCGCTTCGCTGCCGGTGAGGGGGCCGTTCATGAAGCAGAGCACGTTTTCCGCGCTGAGCGGGTCGATGGTGGGCCCTGCTTCGTAGACGTAGCGGACGCCGACGCCGCGGGCGCCGATGTACTTGCGTGCCCACTCTTCGGGGATGGGGCGGTAGTCCACCTTTCCCGAGGTGAGGTCGATGTTGCCGACTCTGCCGGCATAACCACCGAGTGCCATATCCAACTCCTTTGTTGCGAATCAGGAGGGGGGCAGTATAGATCGCGCTGGAGAAGGCTGCGTACAACCGTGCTTACGATTGCCCGCGACGGTGCCCGCCGGAGGGCGGCAGCCGGAATTGCCCCTCGAAGCCCCCGGCGCCGCCCGCGCCGAATCGACCCCTGTCCGCGTCTTGGACGGGGGCCACAGCCTCCACCCAGGGGGCGGCGAGATATCGCCGGGCCGCAACGAGATATCGCCGCTCACCAATAGAAACGGGCGATAAGCACCTCAGCGCCGGGCGGTCACCCCTCGCGGACGGGGGTCGCGCTCGGCTCCGGCTGCCCGGCGGCAAACGGCAGCCGGATGCGCGTGTCCGTCATCCAGTACGCCCCGGCCACGAACACCACCCCGCTGACCACGTTCCCCAGCGTCACCGGCACCAGGTTGTGGACGAACCCGCCCCATGTCACCGTCTCCGGGTGGTCCATCACCAGGGCGACGCCGAGCAGCGTCATGTTCGCCACGCTATGTTCGAACCCGGCACCGAAGAACGCGAAGAGGCACCAGAAGACCATGATCAGGCGCCCGGCCTCGCTCGTCGTGCGGAACGCGCACCACACGGCCAGGCATACCAGCCAGTTGCACAACACTGCCCGCCAGAACAGGTCCGTCGCGGGGAGGTTCATTTTTGTTTCGGCCACCGATTGCACGAACCCGGACTGGGGCGCGGACCCGAGCACCCCGCTCTGGGCTACGAGCAACGCCAGCAGAAGCGACCCCGCGAGGTTGCCCCCGTAGCTCGCCAGCCATATGCGCGCCACCGCGGCCGGCGAGACGGCGCGGCGCAGCAGCCCGACGCTCATCACCATCACGTTCCCCGTGAACAGCTCCGAACCGGCAACGATCACCAGCGAGAGCGCCGCCCCGAAGGAGGCGCCCATGACCGTCTTCGTCCAGGGCGAGCCCGCCGCCGCCAGCGGCGCCCCGATCGCGAAGACCAGGACGATCGCGAAGCCAACGTAGACTCCCGCCAGGGCTGAGAGGATGAGGTATCCGTGCGGCGCCGCTTGCAGGTTCGCTGCCTTCGCCGCCGCCGACTGCTCGACTGCATCCAGGGTCCCCTTCATCCCACCGGCTCCAGCGTGTTGGTGTGTTCGAGCAGGCGCATCACCGAAAGCGGGACCGTCTGCTGGAAGCGCTGCCGCACGAGTGCCTCGACGAGCACCGGCAGGTCCGCCACGTGCACGTTATCGAGCACCTTCGCCGCCAGCCGGGCGTCTTCTCCGAGACGGCCGCCGGCGTAAACCGTGACCGCCTCTTCGACCCGGTCGCCCAGGCGGATGTTCGCCCCCTGCAGGCCGATGTCGCCGATGTGGTGTTTGCCGCAGGCGTGCACGCAGCCGCTCACATGGATGCGTGTCCCCTTCGGCACCTGGATTCCCTTGCGCTCCAGCTCGGTCGCCAGGTTGAACGCGTGCGTCTTGGTGTCGATGAGCGAGAAGTGGCAGTAGTCGTTCCCCGTGCACGCGACAAGATTGCGCCAAACGGCGGGCGGGTTGGGGCGCAGCCTTGCCAGGAGCGGCTCGCCCAGGAACCCCGAAAGCGCCGCATCGGCGACGTGCGGCACCACCACGCTCTGGTCTACCGTGAGCCGGACTTCGCCCCGCCCGTAGACATCCGCAAGCCGGGCGAGCTCCTCCAGGTCGTCGGCCGTGGCGCGGCCCACCGGCACGTGCAGGCCGATGTAGTTGAGCCCCGGCTGGCGCTGCGGGTGGATGCCCAGGTGGTCGCCGGCCACGCGCAGGCGCTCATCTACCCCCGCCCGCATAAGCGAGAAGCCGAGCCGCGCCTCCACCTCGGCCCGCAGCCGCTCCTCGCCCCACTCCGCAATGAGCCACTTCAGGCGCGCCCGCGTCCGCACCTCCCGCGGGCCATTGTCGCGAAACACCTCCACCAGCGCGATGAAGAAGGGCACCACCTCGCCCGGGCGGAGGAACACATCGAGCGGGGTGGCCAGCCGCGGAGACGTGCCCCCCAACGCCCCGCCGACGAGGACGTTGAAGCCCGCCAGCCGCCTCCCGTCGAACTCGGCCGTGGCCGGCACAAACCCGATGTCCTGCGTCTGCGCGTGGCCGCAATCATCGCGGCAGCCGGCGACGGAGACGTTCAACTTGCGCGGCAGGTTGCTCAGGCTCTTGCCGGCGGCCCGGTGCGCCTCGGTCAGGGCCTGCACCAGCGGGGTGGAATCGAACAGCTCCAACCCATCGATCCCCGCCAGCGGGCAACCGATGAAGTTCCGCACGTTATCCATTCCCGTCTGGCGGGTGGTCAACCCCACGCCCTCGAGCCGCATGATCACCGCCGGGATGTCTGGCAGGCGCAGGTCTCGCAGTTGCAATCCCTGCCGCGTCGTGAGGTCGATCGTGTCGTGGCCGTAGGCCCGCGCCACCTCGGCCACCGTTGCCAATTGGCGGCTCGTCAGTACGCCGCCGGGCACCCGCAGCCGCATCATGAACGTGCCCGGCCGCTGGGGCCGGTGGAACACGCCAAACCACTTCATCCGGTGCAGGTCGTCCTCGCCGATCTCCTCGACGGGCGTATCCGCGGCCGCGTATTCCAGCAGCGCGGGCCAGATGTCGAGCCCGTCCTTTTCCGCCTTCATCGCCTCGAATTTGTTCATTCAGGCCTCCTCAAGCGGCCGATGCTACGAGGAGCACAAAACGCCGGCGTTTCGCCAGCATGAACGGGATATGACGTTTCCGTTGCCGCCGTGTTTCGGGCGCGCGCCCCTTACGCCGCCCCCGCCACTTTCGGAGCGGTGATCCGCACGCTCCCGCGGTTCCCCAGTACCGACCGGATGCTGCGCGCCAGGTCATCGCTGGCCGCTGCCCGCGGGAAGTCGAACTCCATCTCCTCCCCCGCCGTATCGCGGATCACCAGCCGCACCTCATCACTCCCCGGGCTGTCCTTCAACATCGAGACGACCATCTTCAGGAGCGCCTCATCCGCGATCACGTCCTCCGTCTCGAAGAGCGTGATCGTGAGCCGCGCGTTCTCCGGCGCCACCGGCGGGACGATGCCCGGGCGGGAGGCCTCGGTGGTGGCGCCCGTCCCCGGATAGCCCCCGTTTCGGCCGTTCGTGCCGCCGGGAGCCTCGCCATAGCCGCCGCCGTTGCGCGCCGGCCCCGGGGCGTTCTCGGCGCGGGGCTCCTCCTGTGGGCGGGGCGGGGGCCGCCTGGGGGCCTCTTCCTGCCACCGTTTGGCCCCCAAAACGGCGGCGGTGCCCCCGGGCGAATCCGGGGCGGCGGCCTTGCGCACGTTCAGGTTGATGCGGTCGCCGCGGTCGCGGACTTCGACGGAGCAGACGAGGACGCGCCCCTCGGCCCAGATCTCTTCGCCGGTGAGCTCGATGGTGTCGCTCCAGACCGTGAGCTCGGCGCTGGCCGAGAGGTCTTCGAGGCCGACGACGTAGAACTTGCGGCCATCGCGGGTCACGCGGGCCTGGACGCGGTGGACGAGCCCGGCGACGGACACAGTCTGTCCGGCCAGCTCGGGGGTGAGGTCGGCGAGGGTGTGGGTGGCGTAGCGGGCGACATCCTGGGCGACGGCCTTGAAGGGGTGTTCGGAGACGTAGACGCCGAGGAGTTCCTTTTCCCATGCGAGCATGTCCTCCTTGCGGGCGGGGGAGGGCTCGAGCTCGAGGGCGGGCAGCGGGGTTTCGACCTGGCTCCCAAACAGGTCGAACATGGTGGCCTGGCCGCTTTCACGGAGCTCGCGCTCCTTCCTTGCGAGGGAGACCAGGCGTTCGGCGTTCATGACGATGGTGCCGCGGTCGCCCAGGAGGTCGAAGGCGCCGGCCCTGGCGAGGTGTTCGATGGCGCGGGAGTTGGCGGAGGAGAGGTCGGCGCGCTTGCAGAAGTCCTCGATATCGCGGTAGATGCCGCCCTTTTCGCGCTCGGCGATGATGCCTTCGCAGGCGGCGTTGCCGACGTTTTTCACGACGCCGAGGCCGAAGCGGATGGCGAGGGAGCCATCCTGGCGGCGCTCCACGGAGAAGTTGTCGAAGCTCCTGTTGATATCGGGCGGGAGGACTTCGATGCCGAGCTTCGAGCATTCGGCCACGGCGGCGGCGATGCGGGCATGGGTATCGGGCGCGTTCCGGGTGAGCTGGAGGAGCGCGGTCATGTACTGGACGGGGTAGTTGGCCTTGAGCCAGGCGGTCTGGTAGGCGATATGGCCGTAGCACCAGCTGTGGGCCTTGTTGAAGGCGTAGCCCGCGAACGGCTCGATGAGGTCGAAGACGGCGGCGGCTTCCTCCTCGCGGTAGCCGTTGGCGACGGCGCCGGAGATGAAGCGGCCGCGCTCCTCGGCCATGATTTCCGCCTTCTTCTTGCCCATGGCCTTGCGCATGATGTCGGCCTGGCCGAGGGAGTAGCCCGCGAATTCGCGGGCGATGAGGAGCACCTGGTCCTGGTAGACGATGACGCCGTAGGTCTCATCGAGGATGTCGGCGAGGCGGGGATGGGGGGAGGGGGTCTGGATGCGGCCGTGCTTGCCATCGGTGGAGCGGGGGGAGTGCTGCATGGGGCCGGGGCGGTACAGGGCGACCATGGCGCAGAGGTCGGAGATGGTGGTGGGCTGCAGGTCCTGGATGTAGCGGCGCATGCCGGCCGATTCCAGCTGGAACACCCCGAAGGTCTCGCCCTTGCCGAGCATCTCCATGGTTTTCGGGTCGCCATCGGGGAGGTGGACGATATCGAGTTCGTCGCCGGTTGTTTCGCGGACGAGGTCGACGGCGCGCTGGAGGATGGTGAGGTTGGAAAGGCCCAGGAAGTCCATCTTCAGGAGGCCGATCCGGGCGACCTGCTCCATGGCGAACTGGGTGGTGGGGATGCTGTCCTCATCGCCCTTGCTGGGGCGCTGCAGCGGCACGTGCTCGATCAGCGGGTCGCGTGAGATAACGACGCCCGCGGCGTGGGTAGAGGCGTGGCGGGCGACGCCTTCGAGCTGCTTCGCGGTGTCGATCAGGCGCCGCACCCTGGGGTCGGACTCGTAGGCGTCCTTCATCTCCTGCGACTGTTCGAGGGCCTCGGGGAGGCTGATGTGGAGGACTTCGGGGACAAGGCGGGCGACGCGGTCGGTTTCGGCGTAGGAGAGGCCCAGGGCGCGGCCGACATCGCGGATGGCGGCCTTCGCGCCGAGCGTCCCGAAGGTGATGATCTGGGCAACGCGGTCCCTGCCATAGCGCTCATAGGCGAAGCGGATCATCTCGTCGCGGCGGTCATCGGCGAAGTCGAAATCGACATCGGGCATCTCGCGGCGTTCGAGGTTGAGGAAGCGTTCGAACACGAGGCGATTGGCAACGGGGTCGATGTCGGTGACATGGAGGACGTAGAGGACGAGGGAGGCGGCGGCTGACCCGCGCACACCCATCTTGATGCCAGCCTTGCGGGCGTAATCGGCGATCTCCTTCACGACGAACATGTAGTCCGTAAAGCCGGTCTGGCGGAGCACATCGAGCTCGTAGGTGAGGCGCTGTTCGAGCTCGGGGGTGACATCGCCGAAGCGTTCGCGGAGGCCGCGGAAGCAGAGTTCGGCGAGGTAGTCGTCGCTGGTGCGGCCGGGGGGCACGGGCGGCTCCGGGAGGAGCTGGCGGTCGAACGTGAGGTCGAGGTCGCATTCGTTGGCGACGAGCATGGTGTTGGAGATGAACTCCGGGTTGCCGGGGAAGAGGGCGAGCATCTCTTCCTCGCTCTTCACGTGGTATCCCTGGCCATCGAACCTGTAGCGGCCTTCCTGGTCGACGGTGGCGTTGGTGCCGATGCAGAGGAGCACGTCGTGCGCCTCGGCCTCTTCGGGGAGCGTGTAGTGGCTATCGTTGGTGGCGACGACGGGGATGCCGAGGTCGCGGCCGATACCGGCGATGACGGGGTTGAGGCGGGTGAACTTCGCGTCGCCGTGGTCCTGGACTTCGAGGTAGTAGTGGCCATCGAAGACATCGCGGTAGTAGCGGGCGACGGCGATGGCGCCTTCGCGGTCGCCTTCCTGGATGCGGCGGTGGAATTCGGAGGAGGGGCAGCCGCTGAGGACGGTGATGCCGGCGGCGTGTTTTTCGATGAGCTCGCGGTCGATGCGGGGCTTGTAGTAGTAGCCTTCGAGGTTGGCCCGGGTGACCAGGGCGATGAGGTTCTTATAGCCGGTCATGTCGCGGGCGAGCATGACGAGGTGGTAGGGGGAGGAATCGCCGCGCTCGCGGGAGTGGCGTGAGCCGGGGGCAACGTAGGCCTCGACGCCGATGATCGGTTTGATGCCGCGGGCGGTGGCTTCGCGGTAGAAATCGATGGCGCCATAGAGCGCGCCATGGTCGGTCATGGCGATGGCTTCCTGGCCGAGCGCCTTCACCCGGTCCATGAGCGGGGCCATCTTGCTCATACCATCGAGGAGCGAGAACTCGGTGTGAGTGTGTAGATGGGTGAACATATCTCCGGGAGGCCCAGTCTACACCCGGGCCAACCACCCGGCCCAGCCCGACAATTGTGGATTACCGATTGCCGATTGCCGATTTGGCCGGACCGGGGGAAGTTCGAATGGCGAAGTTCGAAGTGCGCCTGGCGGGGGAGGAGGAGGGCATTGGCGGTGCTGTGGAATGACTCAAATGGCGATGTTGACTTTCCCATCGGTGACGACGAACTCCCACGGCTGGAGGCCGTCGCCCGCGCCCATCACCCAAGGCCTGAAAAGCTCATCGCCGCTTCCGTGCGCTACCTCGCACCGGGAGGGCTGCCGGTGATTCTCGACGGCGAAGTGACCAGCGACGATCTCGCGCGGATAGCCATGTCGGGCGAATCTTTCGACTGGTTGGCTGATGAGCCTGACCTTTACACGGATTCGGATGGAGTCCCCTACACCGTCTGAC
>DAOKYT010000003.1:0-54769 GCA_035326025.1 Tepidiformaceae bacterium | reverse complement strand
GTGAACACAGAGACCGGAAGTGGCGCGACCTCCTATACTCCTCCAACAGATGGCAAACCAGGCACTGTTGCGGAAAACCCAGGCCGACATGGTGCTCGAACGGGCGGCGATGCAGCTCCAGCAGCTGTTGAAGGAAGCCTGCGCCGAGCTGGACCCCTTCCCGCCGTTCCCGAACGCGTTGTTCACGAACGCGATCGAGTGCGAGGCCGGGCTCGCCGGTGACCCGGAACGCGGCTGCATCGTGGTCTGCGGCGATGGGGAGCTCTACGAGCTCCAGATGGGCATCGACCACGAGTCGATCGAGCTCACTGGCTCGTGGGATCCCGTGACCGCGCGCAAGGAGACGCTGAAGAAGGTGGACCTGCACCCGCGCGACTACCTGGTGTATGCGTACGCGGGGCTTGTCGCCGTGACGGAGCACCTGCTCGAGCGGGAAGCCGGGGCGAGCACGTGAAACGCCTCCTCCGCCTTCTGGCGATCCTCGGAGTGGTCTCGGTGGCGGTGGTTGTGGTTGCGTCGGTCTGGCGGCGGCGAGCGCCGGCGCCAGGGCCGCCAGCGTGGACTCCGCCCACGGTGGAGCCGTCCCCGCCCGCCGCCCCCCCGGCGCGACCCGAAGAGCCCGAGCCTGCCGGAGACGCCGGGGAGCTGGCGGAAGAGATCGCGCAGGCGGAGTCCGAGGGGATGGCGCCCCCGCCCGATGCTGCCCCGGTGGATATCGCGCTGGATGCGGCGGGGGCGCTGGTTGAGGCCGCACCGGTGGAGGTCGCGCTCGAAGCGGAGCAGGCCGCGGCCGAACTGCTGGCGCCGGAGACCGCGTTCGAGGAACTCATCGAGGCGGCTGAACACGGGCGCGACCTGCTGGAGGAGATCCCCGCGGAGCTTGCCCCGGGGCCCGGGGAGGAGCCGGCTGGACCGGCCGCCGTTGCGACCGAGGAGACGCCGCCGCTGGCCGAAGAGACCCTGGAACCGGCCGAATTCGGGAGGGACCCGGGCGGCGAGGTCGCCGGGCCAGGGGCTGACGATGTGCTGACGGCGGCGTTCGATGCGCTCGCGGCAACTCCCGAGGCGCCCGCGGAAGAGGCGCCCGCCCCGGAACAGGGGCTGCTCGATTCGGTTGAGGAGGCGCTCACGGACCTGGAGCCGGCGCCTATCGTCCCGCCGCCGCGCCGGACGGCGGAATCGTACCTGGATGAGGGCAACGTCTACTTCAACGTCGGGCAGTATGGGCTGGCCATCGAGCGGTACACGCAGGCAATCGAGATGGATGGCGAACTCACCGCGGCCTACTACAACCGGGCGAACGCGCGCACCCGGGCGGGCGACCTGGAGCAGGCGCTTGCGGACTACAACCGCGCGCTGGAGTTGCAGCCCAACGATGCCGACGCGCTGAACAACCGCGGGATGCTGCACCTGTACCGGGGGAACTACCCCGGGGCGCTGAGCGACTTCAACGCCGCGCTGGCGGCCGACCCGACGGATTCGACCGTGATGGTGAACCGGGGGCTCGCGCACCTGCACGGGGGCGATGCGGCGGCGGCGCTCGTGGACTTCCGCGAGGCGATCCGGCTCGATGCGACCGATGCGGCGGCCCAGTATGGCGCCGCCCAGGCGTCGGCCGCGCTGGGGAATCGCGAGGAAGCGCTGCGGCACGTGGCGCGGACGCTCGAGATCGACCCGGGGTACGCACGCGAGGCAGCCGCCGACCCGAGGCTGGCGATCCTCCAGGGGGATGAGCAGTTCTTGAAGCTGTTGCGCCAGAGCGGCCCGGCGCGGGAGTAGAGCCGGCTGGACACACTCCCCGGGCCAGGGCTATTCTCCCGGGTGAAGGCGATGGAGTGCCGCCGAGAACCGCCGTACGCCGTACGCGCTGATGACTCCTACGATTCCGATTCGTAGGAGTCTTTTGTTTGCCGAAGGACCAGGGACCACGGGAGCGCACGGGAGCGGCCGCGATTGCGGGCCGGCGCGTGCTCGGGCTGCTCGATGCGGCCGGTCACGCGGCCTCGGTGCGGTACCTGCTGCGCTGGGGGGTGCTGCTCACGCCGCTGGCCGCGCTGGTGGGGTCGGCATGCGCGTTGTTCCTCTGGGCGCTCGATGAGGTCACGGCCTTCCGCTGGGAGCACGAATGGATCATCGTGTTCCTGCCGCTGGCAGGCGTCGCGGTGGGCGGCATGTACCGGGTGCTGGGGCGGGAGGTGGAGGCCGGGAACAACCTGATCGTCGATCGCATCCACCGGCCGGGGGCGGGCGTGCCAGCGCGGATGGCTCCGCTCATCCTTACCGGCACCGTGATGACGCACCTGTTTGGGGGCTCGGCGGGGCGCGAGGGGACCGCCGTACAGATCGGGGGCGGCATCGCGGGAGGGCTGAACCACTGGCTGCGCCTTTCGCCCGAGGAGCTCCGGGTGTTCCTGATGGCCGGCGTGGCGGCGGGATTCGGGGCCGTGTTCGGTACGCCGCTCGCCGGGGCGATCTTCGCCATGGAGGTCATCGCCATCGGGCGCATGGAATACGGGGCCCTCATCCCCGTGCTCTTCGCGAGCCTGGGGGCGGACTTCGTTACCGCCGCGTGGGGCGCTCACCACACGCATTACTCGGTCGCGACCGTGCGGGGGACGGGGGGGACGCTGCCGTTCGATGCCTGGCTGATGGCAAAGGCCGTGGCGGGCGGCGTGGTGTTCGGGGTGGCGGCGATGGCATTCGGCGAGTTGACCCATGGGCTCGCCGGGCTCTACCGGCGGTTCATCTCGAGCCCGCTCCTGCGGCCGGCCGCCGGTGGAGTGCTGGTGGTGGGGTTGGCGTGGGCGATCGGTTCGACCGCCTACCTGGGGCTGGGTGTGACGAATCCGGAGGGGGGCACCTCCATCGTGTCGAGCTTCGAGGACGGTGGCGCGCCGGCGTTCGCGTGGGCCTGGAAGATGGTGTTCACGGCGCTGACGCTGGCGAGCGGGTTCAAGGGCGGCGAAGTGACGCCGTTGTTCTTTGTCGGCGCTTCGCTGGGGAACGTGCTGGCCGGCCTGCTCCAGGCGCCGGCCGACCTGTTCGCGGCGCTGGGGTTCGTGGCCGTGTTCGCGGGCGCGGCCAATACGCCCCTGGCGTGCACGGTGATGGGCATCGAGCTGTTCGGCGCCGAGAACGGGACGTACATGGCGGTGGCATGCTTCGTTTCGTACTTCGTGAGCGGCCATCGCGGCATCTACCTCTCGCAGCGGGTGGCGGTGCCGAAGCACCGGCGGCTGGAGAATGACCGCGAAGCGACGTTGCGGGACATTCGCGCCGGAGACGCCGCGGAGGCCGCGGGCGGTGCTGGCGCGGAGGAGCGAGGCCCGGGGCCCCGGGAGGCCGGAGGCTAACTACCAGCCGGGCTCGCGGTCGATGCCATCGAGCAGGGCGAGGAGGCGATCGAAGGACAGGGGCTTGGCGAGGAAGAAATCCTCGACGCCGCCCCGGGGACGCGGGTACGCGCTCATGAGGGCGATGCGTGGGCGCCAGCCGCCGGTTGTGGCGATGCGGCGGGCGAGGCCCGGACCGGTGCCCGATTTGAGGCGTACCTCGGCGAGGACCAGCTTGGGATGTTCGCGGGCCACCAGCGCCAGGGCGGTTTCCTCGTCGGCGGCAGTGAGGCAGTGCCAGCCCGCTCCTTCGAGCACCAGGCGGACCACGCGGCGGACGGCGGGATCGCCATCGACAACGACCACGGGACCGCGCGCGGGCCGGGCCCTGGTGACCATGCCGGGGGCGCTGGCTGGTTCACTCACATGGCCATTCTTGCAGCTGCTCAGTGGAACATCCCATCCGTTTCGCCGGGAAATGCCTTGCAATCCCATATCAGCACCGGGATCGAACGGGTTTCCGGCGAGCGCGGTGGACACCCGGTGAACAACGGGTGGCGCCGCAGTTGGAACTTCATAGGAAGTGGTCGCGCTGGTCTGTTTGGCCATTCCCAAAGTGTGTCGGAGTGGTGAATATACGATGGATGAGCGGGAACCAAGGCAAGTGGACGGGAAACCATGAAGATGCCGGGACTCAGAAGCCTGGTCGTTGATAGCGACGAATTACGGCGCGAAGTACTTCGCGAGAAGTTGGAGCGGGTGGGGCTCACCGTGGACCGCGAACGGCCGCACGGCCTTGCCGCGCAGGAGACCGTCCAGGAGATGGCTCCTGACCTGCTCTTCATTTCGGTCGAGCAGCCGGTCCAGCGCGCATTTCAGACGATCGATTTCGCGCGGGCTGTTGTGCCGGAGGCAATGATCGTGGCGTATGCCGCGGAATGGTCGCCGATGGTGGAACGCAGGCTGATGCAGAGCGGAGTGAACGAGTTTTTGCACGGAAAGCTGGATGCCAGGGAGCTTGGCGAGGTGATCGAGCGGGCGCGGCGCAAGGCGCATGCCAGCCCGGGCGCCGGGAGCGCGGCGGCGGGCGGCGGGCGCGTCATCGCGGTGGTTGGCCAGAAGGGCGGCATCGGCAAGACGACGACGAGCACGAACCTGGCCGCCGCGATTGCGCGCCAGGGCCGGCTTTCGGTGTTGCTGGTCGACCTCGACACCCGCTTCGGCGATGTCGCGATCATGCTCGACATTCCTGTCGGGCACAGCGTGGCCGAAATCGCGCGGGAGATCGAGAGCTACGACCGGGAGAGCTTCCGGAAGGTGCTCCTCCAGCACGAATCGGGGGCGTATGTGCTCCCCGCCGCGCGCGACTACCGGAGCTGGTTGAACTGCTCGCCGGAGCAGATCCAGGAGCTGGTGCGGTTCGCCGCGACGATGTTCGACGTGGTGATCCTCGATACGCCCGGGACATTCAACGACGTGGTGGGGGCCGCGGTGGAGGTGGCGGAGAGCGTGGTGGTCATCACGAGCTCGGACGTGGCAAGCCTGAAGAACACGTCGTTGCTCCTCGAGCACTTCTCGCTGAAGGGCGAAGGGGGGCCGCGGCCCATCGTGACGTTGATCCACGGGCACGACCAGGCCGGGTTGGGCCGCGCCGAAGTCGAATTCGCGATCAGCCACCCGGTCGCGCACGAGATCCCGTTCGACCGGAACGTGCGCAAGGCCTCGCAGCTGGGCGTGCCGCTGGTGAGCTGGCGCCCCGGATCGGCCGCGGGGGCCGCGCTGCTGGGCCTGGCAGCCGATGTCTCGGGCGATCCGGCACCCGTGACCAGTACGGCATACGCCGGGTTGCGGCGCCGGTTCTTCGGCGTCTTCGGTGCGCGTGGGGCCACGGCAGGCCAGCCCGTGGCGGCAGAGCGCGACATCGCGGTGTGACCGCCCGGATCCCCTTTGGACCCTCCTCTCCAGCCGCGCCCCCGGCAGAAGCCCCGGGGGCGCCTGGCTTTCTACCAGGCGGGGGGAGTGAGCTGTTCGACCAGGCCGCCGCGGTGGTAGAGCCGGGGCAACCGCGCCTGGAGTGAGGCCATCACGTCCCAGGCGATGGTGCCCGCGCTGGCGGCGACGTCGGCCGCGGTGAGGGTATGAGCGCCATCGGAGCCCAGGAGCGTGGCGACATCGCCCTCGGCGACCGGGGCGGGCACGGCGGTGACATCGGCCAGGAACTGGTCCATGCAGACGCGGCCGGCAATGGGGCAGCGGTGGCCATGGACCAGGACTTCCCCGGCATTGCCCAGGTCGCGGCGCCAGCCATCGGCGTAGCCTACGGGGATGAGCGCGACACGTGATGGGCGGCTGGCGCGCCAGGTGAGGCCGTAGCTCACCCCTTCGCCCGGGGCGACATCGGCGACGCGGGCGATGCGCGCCCGCAGCGCAAGGATGGGCTGGAGGCGCGGCCCGGTGGTGTTGGGTGGCAGGATTCCGTGGATCGCCAGGCCGAGGCGGACACCGGAATAGTGGAGCTCGGCCCGGCGGAGGGCCGTCGCCGAGTTGGCCGTGTGCCGGTAGGGGATCCACGGCAGGCGGGCCGCCGCCTCGCGGAAGATGGCGTGCTGCGTCTCGGCGAACGAGTCGTCGGCCTCATCGGCGTTGGCCATGTGGGTGGTGAGGCCTTCGACTTCGACGTTGGGGAGGGTGCGGAGGTAGGTGGCGAGTTCGACGGCTTCGTCGATATCGAGGCCGAAGCGGTGGAGGCCGGTATCGACCTTGACGTGGACGGGCGCGGTGACGCCGGCCTGCGAGGCGGCGCCCGAAATGGCGTCGCCGAGTTCGCGCGAGTGGCAGGTGAGGGTGAGGCCGGCCCGGACGGCGCGGGTGGCGTCGGCGGGGAAGGCGTGGCCAAGGACGAGGATAGGCCGGGTGACACCGGCCTGCCGGAGCAGGTAGCCCTCGTGTGGCCACACCACGGCGAAACGGTCGGCGCCGGCTGCCTCGAGAACCGGGGCGAGCACGGCCGCCCCCGCGCCGTAGGCATTGGCCTTGACGACGGCGATCAGTTCGACGGGGCCGAGCGCGCGCTTGAGTATGCGCGTGTTGGCCCCGGCCGCATCGAGGTCGACCTCGATCCAGCCATGCAGATTGCGGGTGGCGTCGCCCAGCGTGCGCTGTGTGCCCTGCGTCTGTACCAGTTGACCGATCCTTTCCCCCCGGCGGACGGCCCCTTTGACCAGCCCGCGCGCGCGAACCTAGCATCCGACTGGTGAAGGGCGAACGCAAACGCCCGCTCCCGCTGGCGGTCCTTGCGCCGGCGGTGGTGGCCATGGTGGCCCTCGCCGCTGCGTGTTCCGGCGATTCGAAGCCATCGGCCGTGCCAGAAACCACGCCGGCCGGGGCCCCGGGAAGGCCGCCGGCGCCCACGCCGGTGGGGCCTGGTGATGCGCCGGCTTCGGGCGCCATCGAGGCCGCGCGCGAGTTGCTCCGCGAGGGGCGTTTCGAGGAGGCCCGGGTCGCGTTCGAGGGGCTGGCGGCGGACGCCACGGACCCGGCGGAGCGGGCGGAGGCGTGGCTGGGCGTGGGCGCCGCGGCTCATGAGACCGGCGACCGCGATGGAGCGCTCACGGCCCTGCGCGAGGCGGTGGCCATTGCCCCGTCTGGCAGCGGGGTCGCGGAGCGGGCGGCATACCTGGCGGCCATGCGCCTGAACGATGCCGGGGCATTCACCGAGGCGCGCGCCATCGCGGAAGGCGCCGGAGGCAGGGGCGCGCTCGGCCTTTATGTGCGGCACGAGCTGGCGCGGGCGTTCGCGGGGTTGGGGTTGGCGGATGCGGCCGGCGCGACGTGGGACGCGCTGCTCGGCGACCCCGCGGTGACCGGCACGCTGCGGGCCGTGGTGCTCCGCGAGCGGGTGCGGCTGGCGCGTGAGGCCGGCGATCAAGGGGACCTGGCGGAGCGGCTCGATGCGCTCATCGCGGCCAGCGGCGACCCCGAAGCGCGGTACGAGCGCGCCACCCTGGCCCGTGAACAGGGAGAGACCGGCCTGTTCAGTTCGCTGCTGCTGGCGATTGTGCGCGACTCTCCGTCGAGCCAGTTCGCGAGCCTGGCCATAGCCGACCTGCGGGATGCGGGTGTGGCCATCGACCCGGGCGATGAGGGGCTGGTGTACTACCGGCGCGGGGCCTACCAGGAAGCGAAGCGCGTGTTGCTGCCAGCGATCGACGACCCGGTTGCTTCGCCGGGGCAGATCACCGTTCGGGCGTACTATCTGGCCGCTGCCTACGAGGACAGCGCCGATGGAGAGAACGCGGTGCGCTACTACGATGTCGCGGCCTCGACCGGGGCGGTTTCGCCGTTCGTGCACCGGGCGCGGTACTGGGCCGCACGGGTAACAGAGGACCTTGGGCAGGAGCGCGCCGCCTCCGAGCGTTATGTACAGTTAGCGGCCGGGGGCCCGGCGGGTGAGTTCTCTGAAGAGGCCGCGTTCCGGGCGGGGTTCGTGCTGCTGCGGGCCGGGGATACGGCCGCGGCGCTCGCGGCGTGGGAGCAGGTAGGTGCCGCGGCCAGCGCCCGGCTGGAGTACTGGCGGGGCCGGGCGCTGGAAGAGCAGGGTGATCCCGGGGCTGCAAGGGCCGCCTTTCAGCGGGCGATCGATGCGGGGCCGTACGATTTTCACGGGATCGAGGCGGCTATCCGGCTCGGCGGGCGTGAGCCGATCGATGCGTCGTTCCAGGAGCGGGCGCTTTCGCTCGATGTGGACTGGGACGTGATCGCCGGGTGGCTGCGGGGCCGGGCCGCGGGCGACTGGCCTGGATCGGCGCCAACGCCCGCCTGCGACCTTGCGCGTGCGGGCCTGCGGGAGGTGGCGCGGGCCGAGGTGCTCGGGGCCGCCGAAGGGGCCGGGCCCTGGCGGCTGCTCGAGCTGACACGCGAGGCGTCGGCCTGCGGCTTGACCGATGTGGCTGCGCAGCTCGCCGTCGCGTTGCGGCAGGCAGCCGGCGCGGCTTCGCATGAGCCCCCGCGCGACCTGTTGCGGGTGTCGTACCCCATCGATTACCCGCTCACGCTTGAAGCGGAGGCCAGGGCGGCCGGGATCGACCCGCTCTTCCTCGCCGCGCTGGTCCGCCAGGAGAGTTTCTGGGACCCGGCCGCGCGGTCGGTCGCGGGGGCGCTGGGTCTCACCCAGGTGATCCCGGTGACGGGGGAGGGCATCGCGGCAGCCCTGGGGGTGCGGCCATTTTCGCCCGCGGAC
The DNA here is from genome assembly GCA_035326025.1 of Tepidiformaceae bacterium. Lineage (GTDB taxonomy): Bacteria > Chloroflexota > Dehalococcoidia > Tepidiformales > Tepidiformaceae > Amarobacter. The sequence goes on along the minus strand of DAOKYT010000003.1, from coordinate 46,198 downwards.
CTTTACCGGCCGGCGGTCGCGTTGAAGTTCGGGGCGTACTACCTGGGGGGGCAGATGGAGCGGTTCGGGGACCCGTTGCTGGCGTTGAGCGCCTACAACGCGGGGCCGGGAAACGCGATGCGGTGGGCGGAGCGGGACCGGGCCACGGGGGCGGACCTGGTGGAGAGCATCGATTACCTGGAGACGCAGCGTTATGTCGCGTACATCGTCGAGGCGTACGCGCACTACCTGCTCGCCTGGGGCGAGTAGCGGAGATTCGACCGGTAGATTGCGCCGGGTTATGATGGTAGTTCGTCGTTCACATTGGCGTTGGAGCATTCACTATGGCAACGAAGCGTACGTATCAGCCACACACCATCCCGCGGAAGCGGGTGCACGGGTTTCTCAAGCGCATGTCGACGCGTGCTGGCCGTGCGGTGCTGAAGGCCCGGCGTTCGCGCGGGCGGAAGCGCCTGACGGTGGTATAGCCGGGCAGCGGGCATGAAGCGAGCCCAGCGGCTGCGCAAGGGCCGCGAGTTCGACACCGCGTATGCGAAGGGGACCGTATATTCCGGTCCCCTTCTTGTTGTGCGCGTGTTTCCCAACGGTCTCGGCCTGACGCGCTGGGGGTTCGCGGTGGGGAAGCGGCTGGCGAGGCGGGCGACGGAGCGGAACCGGATGCGGCGGCGGATGCGGGAGCTGGCGCGGACGCTGCCGGTCCGCCCGGGTTACGATATCGTGGTGACCGCGCGAGCGGGGTGCCTGGAGACCGATGCGGCGAGGTTGAGGGGCGCGCTGGTGGGCGTGCTGGGGCGGGCCGGGGTCCTGGAGGAGGCGTGAAGTGGTGAGCCGCGTGCTTGCGAAGCCGTTGATCTGGCTGGTGATTGGCTATCAACACACCATTTCGCGTGCGTTGCCGCCATCGTGCCGCTATGAGCCGACGTGCTCGTGGTACGCGCGGGAGGCGCTGGAGCGTCACGGTGCGGGGCGCGGCGGTTGGTTGGCGGTGAAGCGGTTGGCGCGCTGCCGTCCCGGCGGGGGCCGGGGCTACGACCCGGTCCCGGACTGAGGCGAGGGGCGCCGGACGGGCTGAGGCTGGCTCGCCCGCGTGCGTGACGCCGGGCGGGCGGTGTTGCATCGCCGGGTCCGGGTGCCGGGTACCGGGTGCCGGGTACGTTTCACGTGAAACGTATGCCCTCGTCCCAGGGGCGAACAGCAATATTACCTGCGTTCCTCGCCTGCGGCCGTTGCAGCCTGGGCGTCTCGCCGCGGCGGCCGGCGCATGGCATGGGGCGATGGCGCGCAGGAAGCGCATGGGCGCCGCGTGCGCGGGGCGGCGTTTCACGTGGAACATCCCGGTCTGGTCCACGTCGCCAGGTGCCGCGCGTGGACCGCCGGGTGCGGCCGTCGCCGGGCATGGCTGTCCGGGGGCGGTGCGCCGTTTCGGGACGGTTGTGTTCCACGTGAAACGGTGCGCGGACCAGGGCGATTGCATGGCCTTGCCCGGCCTGGCGAAGGGGGCCGCTTGCCTCGTGTTCCACGTGAAACGGGCCGGGCGGGGGTGCGGCAGGCGAACATATGTTCGTGCTCGGCCCCGTTTCACGTGGAACGCCCCGGCGCTCCTCCCTCTAAGGCCGCGCGCTGGTACGATTGCGCGGTGAATCGCCGCCGTGCCCCTCTCATCGGGGCCGTTCTCCTGCTCCTGCCTCTCTTCGCCGCCTGCGTGAGCGTCACCAACCCCGATGGCTGGGCAGCGCCCGTGATCGACGGCCAGGATGTCTACGTCTCCTCCTCCAAGGGCCACATCTCCGCCGTCACCCTCCAGGATGACACGACCGCCACCGCCCGCTGGACCTTCCCCGATAAGGACATCGACGCCGACGACAAGATCGACCCGGAGGCAATCTACGGAGACCCGGTGATCGATGGCGACCGGGTCTATATCGCCACCTTCTCCGCCGGCGTCTTCGCCCTCAATACCGAGGATGGCCGCCCGGTCTGGCCCGCGAACGGCACCAATTCCGGCAAGATCAGCGGCAATATCGCCGGCGGCCTCGCGCTCGCCAATGGCGTGCTCTACTTCGGCACCACCGAAGGGCGGCTCTACGCCTGGAACGCGAGCGACGGGACGCCCGCCTGGCCAGGACCGCGCGAGTTCGACAGGGGTATCTGGGCGACTCCGGTGGTGGTTGGCGACACGCTCTTCGTGGCGACGATGGGCGGCGAACTCCACGCGCTTTCTCTCGCCGATGGCTCTCCCGTGTGGCCGGCGCCGTTCGTGGCCACCGGCGCGATCGCCGACCTCTACCCGCTCGACCAGGGCCGGCTGTTCGTCCCCAGCATCAACCGGCACGTCTACATCGTGAATGCGGCCGATGGCGCGGTGCTGGCCGACTTCCGCGCGCGGGACTGGGTGTGGACACAACCGGCGGCCACCGGCTCGGCGGTCTACTTCGGAGACTTCGGGGGGCATGTCTACGGGCTCGACATAACGAATGGGGCGAGCCCCACATGGGAGCCCGCAAGCGTCGAAGGTGAGCGCGTGAAGGCCGGGGCGGCCATCGTTGGCGATGTGCTGGTGATCGCCGACCGGAAGCCGGTGGTGACCTTCATCGACGCGACGAACGGGCAGGTGCTCAACCGAGTGCCGATCCCGGACGCGGGGACAGTCCGCTCGAACGTGCATGCGGCGGATGGGTTCGCCTACATCCTGACCACCAAGGGGCGGCTCTTCCGGGCGAACCCGGAGAACTACTCGGTGGTCGAGATCGTGCTCAACGGGGTGAAGAAGTGATCGGCGAGATCTTCACCCTGATCCTGCTGAACCCGATGGTGAACCTGCTCGTGCTGCTGAACAACGTGCTGTTCGATAGCTTCGGGCTGGCGATCATCGCGTTCACCATCCTGATCCGGGTGGTGACGTTCCCGCTGACGCTTCGTCAGCTCCACGCGACGCGTTCGATGCAGGGGATCCAGCCAAAGATCCAGGAGATCAACAAGAAGTACAGCGACCCCAAGCGGCGCCAGGAAGAGGTGATGAAGCTCTACCGGGAGAGCGGAGTCAACCCCCTGGGCTGCCTGGGACCAATGCTCCTGCAGTTCCCCATCCTGATAGCGCTGTACAACGCGGTCCGCATCGCTCTGCCAAATTCCCCGGAAGCGCTGGAGAAGCTCTCGAGCCACCTGTACGACTGGTCGTACCTCCAGCATGCCGTGCCGGTCCAGGAGCATTTCCTGACGATGGACCTGCGCGAGCCGAACCTGCTCTTCGTCGTGCTCGTGGGCATCACGACGTGGGCACAATCCAAGACGACGGTGACGGTGACCACCGACGAACGCGCGCGGCAGCAGCAACAGATGATGAACGTGATGCTGCCGCTGATGTTCGCGTTTTTCGCGCTCCAGTTCCCGAGTGGCGTGAGTCTCTACTGGGTGGTCAATTCCCTCGTCGGCATTTCCTTCAACATCCTGACCTATGGGTTCCCTGCGCTGAACATCGAACCCGTCTTCAAGGTGCGTACGCCAGCCGCACCTGCCGTGGCCGCATCGCCCACTGCCGCCGCCGCCACCCCCGATCGAGAATTGAGGACCACACATGGATCAGGCCGAAGCAAGCGGCAAAACCGTCGAAGACGCCCTTAACCGGGCCCTCGCGCAACTCGGCGCCAGCAGGGACGAGGTCGAATTCCTCGTCCTCGATGAAGGCAAACGCGGCGGCCTCTTCGGGCGCGGCGCCCGCGACGCCGTGGTGCGCGTCACGCGCCTGCCCCAGGCCGAGAGGCCGGCACAGGCTTCCGCCCCACCGGACACGCGCATCCCCCGTGGCCAGCCCGCCGGGCAGCCCCGGCGCGACGGCCAGCGGGGCCAGCGTGGCAGTGGCGGAGCCCCGGGCGGAGGCCGCGGGCGGCAGCCCTCGCCGCCCCGTGGCAGCCGCGGAAGCGTCGAGCCCGTGATGCCAAAACTCACCGATGCCGACTTCCTGAGGCCGCGGGGAGAGGGCGCGCCGCCGGCGCCACCTCCCGACGGCGCACGGCAGCGGCCCGGGCGTGGCGCGCGCGGGCGAGGACCGGGCGAACCCCGCGAGGAACGCCCGCAGGCCGACCGGCCGCCACGCGAACGGCGGCCACGGCGCGAGGAATCGCGCGAGCCTCACGAGTACGTGGCGCCCGATATCAACGCCGAAGCGGTCGATTTCGCCGCGCAGACGGTCGACGACATGCTCCGCATCCTGGGTATCGATGCGGAGATTTCGATTCGCGAGCCGCTGACGCACGGCGATGGGCTGGGGAGCGCCCTGGCCGTGATCGATATCAAGGGCGACGACCTCGGCCTCCTGATCGGGCGGCGCGGGGATACGCTCGTGGCGCTGCAGTACCTGGTGAACCTGATCCTGGCGCGGCGCTACCCGGGCAAGGGCGGCGTCACCATCGATGTCGAGCATTACCGGCACCGCAACGAGGAACGGATCATCGCCCTCGCGCAGCGCATGGCCGACCGTGTCCGGCAGACGGGCACGCCCATCACGCTCGAGCCCATGAGCGCGGCGGAACGCCGCCTGGTGCACATAACGTTCGCCGACGACCCGGAGCTGGAGACGAACAGCATCGGCGAAGGAGAGAACCGGAAGGTCGTCATCAGCCTGAAGAGTTAGGAGGGCACCGCGACGCACATCCTGGTCGCCGGCAACGTCACGCTCGATCGGACGCCCGCGGGAGGGTGGGCGCCTGGCGGGCCATCGCTCTACACGGCGCGGACCGCGCGGGCGCTGGGCGCGAGGGTCACGCTCATGACCGGGATGCACCCGGACTTCGATCAGCGCGCGCTCGAGGGCCTGGATGTGCGTGCGACGCCGGTTGGAGACCTCCCGCGGTACGCGAACAGTTACGATGCGGCCGGGAATCGCGCACAGCTGCTGCTTGCCGAGGGCGAGCCGCTCGCGCTGGTGCCTCACCTGCGCCCGGGCGAGACGCCGGACGCGGTGCTGTTCGCGCCGGCCTACCACGAATTCCGGAAGGCGCCCCTGCGGTTCCGCGAATCGCTCACCGGGGTCGCGCTGCAGGGGCCGCTCCGTGACGTGGGCGCGGGACAGCGCGTGGTGCCCCATCCCGCGCCGCTCCGGGTGGCGGCGAACTTCGCGCGGCCGGGGTGGATCGCGTTCTTCAGCGATGAGGACACGCCCGATGCGGAAGGGCTGGCGCGGTATTTGGCGGCCAGGCGGACGCTGGCCATCCTGACGCGTGGCCACAATGGCGCTACACTGTTCGAACTGGATGGCACAGCGCAGCACTGGCCAGCCCTGCCGGCTACCCCGGTGGATCCCACGGGGGCAGGCGATTGCTTCGCCGCCGCCTTCATGGTCCGCCTCGCGGAAACTGACGACCTCGCATTGGCGATGCGGTTCGCCCTTGCGGCAGGAGCCCTCGCCGTTGAAGGTTCCGGCATCGCCGGATTGCCAACGCGCGAGGCAATCGAAGCACGCATGAACCGGGAGGCAGCCTGATGGCGGCAAAGATCGTTTCGCTCGTGAACCAGAAGGGCGGCGTCGGGAAGACGACCACGGCCGTCTCGCTCGCCGTGGCGCTCGCCCGCCGCGGTCAGCGCGTCCTCCTCATCGACCTGGACCCGCAGGCGAACGCCACCTCCGCCCTGGGGGTGATCGGCGCGGATCAGCCTGGCACCTACGATGCCATCCTGGATGAGGTGCCGATGGCGGAGTGCATCGTCCGCGTGGTCGATGAGGGCGTGGATGTGGTGCCTTCGAGCGCGGAACTCTCGGGCGCCGAAGTCGAGCTCGTGCCGGTGCTGGCGCGAGAACGGCGCCTGGCGAACGCGATTTACCCGGTGCGCGACCACTACGATTGGGTGCTGGTGGATTGCCCGCCATCGCTCGGGCTGCTCACCATCAACGCGCTCACGGCGAGCGACAGCGTCATCATCCCGGTGCAGTGCGAGTACATGGCGCTGGAAGGTCTGAGCCGGCTGATGGAGACGCTCGAACTGGTGAAGCGGAGCCTGAACCCGGGCCTGCACGTGCTCGGGCTCATCCTCACGATGTTCGATGCGCGCACCCGGCTCGCCCAGCAGGTCGTCGACGAAGTGCGCGGGCACTTTCCCCAGACGTTCGCGACGATCATCCCGCGGTCGGTGCGCCTGAGCGAGGCGCCGAGCCACGGCCAATCGATCTTCCGGTACGACCAGGGCGGCCGATCGGCGGCTGCCTACGAAGCCGTTGCCTCCGAACTTCTCGAACGCGCAGGAGTGGCCGTATGACACAGCCAAAACGTGGACTGGGCCGGGGCCTCGATGCCCTCTTTGGCGGCACCGCCACCACGCCAGCGGCGGAACCGGCGGAGCACCGCGAGCAACCGCCGGCAGCGGCCCCGCCGCCGCCCGCCGGGCGGGGTGAGGAGCCGCCCGCACCCGCTGTGGCCACAACGTTGCCACAAGGGCCCGCGGCGCGCCGGGGCGGACCCGAACAGCTCGATATCGACCTCATCGCGCCCAACCCGGAACAGCCCCGCACCAATTTCGAGCCCGAGAAACTGCGGGAACTCTCCGATTCCATCCGCGAGCACGGCATCATCCAGCCGCTCGTTGTTGGCCGGGATGAAGACGGGGGTTACCGGCTGATCGCCGGGGAGCGCCGGCTCCAGGCCGCGCGGCTGGCGGGGCTCGAGACCGTGCCCGTGGTCATCCGCGAGGCGGCCGACCACGAGCTGCTCGAGCTGGCACTCATCGAGAACATCCAGCGGGCCGACCTGAACCCCGTCGAAGAGGCGATGGCCTACCGGCGGCTGGTGGAGGAATATGGCCTGACGCAGGAGGAGGTGGCCCGCCGGGTGGGCAAGAACCGGGCCACGGTCGCGAATGCGTTGCGGCTGCTGCAGCTGGAATCGGAGATTCGGCGGAGCCTGGTCGCCGGCGAGATCTCCGAGGGCCACGCCCGGGCCCTGCTTGGCCTGCCGGAGGGGCGCGGGCGCGTGAACGCCTGGCGCGATGTCGTGAAGCGGAAGCTTTCAGTGCGCGATACGGAGAGCTATGTGCGCCGCCAACTCGCCGTGGCGCCGGCCACGGCCAGCACGCCCGGCGCGCAGACGGCCCGCCGCGATTCGGCGCTCGCGGATATCGAGGCCCGGCTGCGGCGCGCGCTGAGCACACGGGTGAAGGTGGAGCCGCAGAAAAAGGGCGCCCGGATCGTCATCGAGTGCTACAGCTCGGAGGAGTTCGAAAACGTGGTCAGCACCCTGCTGGGCGAGTACCAGTGAGCGCCGAGGCACGGCTCAAGGAGCTGGGCATCGAACTGCCGCCGCCCGGGGCCCCCGCGGGCCTGTATGTGCCCTGCGTGCGCAGCGGCAACCAGCTGTTCGTCTCCGGGCAGGTCCCGCGCGATGCGGCCGGCAGCGGCGTGGCCATGCAGGGCAAGCTGGGCGCGAACGTCAGCATCGAGGAGGGGGCCGCGCTCGCGCGGACCTGTGCCATCCAGGCCCTCGGCGTCGTCCGCGCCGAGCTGGGGTCGCTCGACCGGGTGGTGCGCGTCCTGCGGGTGGCGGGCTATGTGGCGAGCGCGGAAGGGTTCACCGCGCACCCGCAGGTGGTCAACGGCGCCTCGCAGCTGCTCGTCGATGTGCTGGGCGAGGCGGGGCGGCATGCGCGCATCGCGATCGGCGTGGCCGCGTTGCCGTCGGGCGTGCCGGTGGAGGTGGAGTTCCTCTTCGAGGTGGCCTGACTCCTCCGCGCCGTCGAGGCCGGAGCTCCCGGCGCGGCGATGGGCCGCCGGAACCCTGGGCCACGCGGTGGCCGGGCCAGGGTCATCGCGCGCCGGCAACCCCGCAGCCGGCCGCGGCGGGTGGGCGACTACAGGCAAGCGGGGCGGGCATGGTACATTCGGGTTGCGCCCAAGGCGGGGCGGTTCGACCACAGGACCGGGGAGTAGCCTTCGTGTACAACGACCTAGCGATCTTCAGTGGCCGGGCGCACCCCGAGCTCGCCGGGGCCATCGCGGCGCGGCTCGGCCGCCAGCTCGGCAAGGTCGATGTCTTCGAGTTTTCGAACGAGAACATCTTCGTGCAGTTCCAGGAAAACATCCGCATGCGGGATGTGTACCTGGTGCAGCCGTTCGTAAGCCCGGTCAACACCTCGATCGTGGAATTGCTGATCATGATCGACGCGGCCCGGCGCGCCTCGGCGGGTCGGATCACGGCCGTGATCCCGTACTACGCGTATGGCCGCAGCGATAAGAAGGACCAGCCCCGCGTGCCGATCACGGCGCGGCTCATCGCCAACATGCTCGAAACGGCGGGGGCCGACCGGGTGCTCACCATGAACCTGCACGCCGGGCAGATCCAGGGGTTCTTCAACATCCCGCTCGACGAGCTGAACGCCATCTTCACGATGACGAACCACTTCAAGAACGAACGGCTGGAGAGCTACACGGTGGTGGCGCCCGATGTGGGCGATGAGAAGCGGGCGCGCGACGTGGCGGCCAGGCTCGACATGCCCCTCGCCATCATCGAAAAGCGGCGCCTGGGGAACACCGGCCGCACGGAGGCGATGAACGTCATCGGCGAGGTCGAGGGGCGCAATGTGCTGGTGATCGACGACGAGATCGACACGGCGGGCACGATCACCGAGGCGGTGCGCATCCTGCGCGACCGCGGCGCGCGGGACGCGATCATCGCGTGCTACCACGGGCTCTTCACTGGCCCGGCGATCGAACGGTTGAGGGCGGCGGGCGCGCGCGAAATCGTCGTCACCGACTCGGTACCCATTCCCGAATCGAAGCGGCTGCCGAACATGACGGTCCTGCCCGTGGCGCCGCTATTGGGCGACGCCATCGGGCGCATTCATTCGGGCCAGAGCGTGGGCGCCCTGTTCCAGTAGGCGCGGGAGGCGGACCCCTGCCCGCTGATACGGAACCGGCAGGCCGAATTTACGGGCGGTTAACACCACGCCATGCGGTTTGTGGTACAACTGTGTCGCCGAATCCTTCCGTGGGAAGGAGCGGGGGAACCAACTCCTGGGGTGCATCCCGGCCGCCGAGGCCGGGTAGGTGAACTCCCTCACCGAACCCGACAGCTAACCCCGCAGGCGTAAAGGGAGAGGCGTGGCAGCCGCCCAGCCTGCCGCAACTGCCTCTCAGCCGCCCTGGATTGCGTGGTCCGCTGGTTCGCCAGCCCCCGCATCCACCGCTTCAGAGGAGGCTTCCATGCTCCGACCCGGTCATCAGCCCTGGTGGCGAAGGATCTTCGCCGAATCCGGCGTGGTGGACGCCGCCAGCGCGGCCGCCCGCCGCTGCCCCGAGTGCGGCTCGGCCTACGAAAGCCGCGACCGCTACTGCCCCGGCTGTCACACGGCAACGCCTGAATGGCGCTACGGCTAAAGACGCCCCGTTCCCTCCTCTGGTGTGTCCGCTACCCCTGGGCGGCACACCCCGGCAAGGCCACTCGCGATTGAGCGGGTGGCCTTTTCGGTTCGTCCGTTGGGCTCTCGTTGCGGGTTAGCCTGGCGGGCTGTCCGTGTCGCGCATCGCCGTCCGGAGCCGTTCGAAGTCGACGGAGATAAAGATGCCCTCGGCCTCCGCGCAAAGGATGTCGCCAGCGTGCAGGGTGCCGCTCGTGAAGATCTTGCGCCCTTCCACGCGGTCGACGGAGGCGCGGAACTGGACCTCCGTGTGGAGGGGAGTCGGATGGCGGTAGCGGATGGTGAGGGTGCCGGTCATGCCGGGTTGGCCGGTCATCGCCTGGGCCATGCCGAGCGTCTCATCGAAGGCGGCGGCGATGAGCCCGCCGTGGACGTGGCCGGGCGGCCCTTCGTACCGCTTGCCGAAGACGGCGGTGCCCACCACGCCATCCTCTTCGATCCGGAGCCTCAGGGGCGGGGCAACCGGGTTCGCCAGCCCGAGGAGCGGGCTATGGTCGAAGAGCGCGCGCGGGTTGCCCGATGGCGAGGTCTCGCCATACCCCCAGGAGCGGTGCCCGGTGCGGGTGGCTTCCAGGCGCTCGACGAAGCGCTCGCTTGCCTCGGCCGCTTCGATGAGGTCGGCCTCGGGCGCGTCCATGTCCATGAGGGCTTCCGTGATGTCGCGCAACGCGGCGGCGAGCCGGAGGAGCGCGGCCCGGTGGCCTTCGGGCGGTGCCTCGCCGGGCATCCAGGTAGACAGGCGGGCCAGGGGTTCCCGTGGTTCCAGCGGTTCCATGGATCGATTATGGCTGCCCCGGTTACCTCAGCGCCAACAGCCGCGGCGGTTCGGTCCGGGGGGCCACGGCCCCGGGGCGGAGAGCTCGCGGACCCGGGCACCCGCGCCGATGTCCCGCCCATGAGCGATACCGCCGGGCCACCGGCTCAGGCGATGCGCTCCCCGGCGCGGCCGGGCCCAGCGGAAACCGGCCCGCCACCATGTTGCCTTACCCCTTACGGTGGGATGCGGCACCCTGATCGGGATGGGTGGCTCACGGCAAAGTCTCGTTCCGCTGGCGGCATTCGTGGTGGCGGTGGCCGGCCTTGCGGCGCTCGTGGCGGCGGCCTGCGGCGGCGCCAGCGGCGCATCGAGCGAAGTGACCGTGCGCCTGGCCACCCCGGCCGGGCCGACGGCGACGCCAACGCTCCTGCCCGGCGAGACGGTCGAGGCGCTGGAGCCGCCCGAGCTGGTGCTCTCGACGCTGGAGGTCTACCAGGCCGGAGCGATCCTGGTCTCGGTGACCGGGGATATCCGCGGCGGCCAGGTCACCTTCCTCGGCCGAAAGTTCCCGCTCACGCCGGGGTCGCGGAGCCAGTACACCTTCGTTCCCGTGGACGCCGGGGACCCCGCGGGTGAGCACCAGCTGGAAGTAGACGTAACGTTGCCGACCGGCACCAAAGGCACGCTGCAGGAGACGATCACGGTGGTGCCCACGGAGTGGACGGTGGACTACCTGGAATTCACGCCCGAGCAGGTGACGGAACTGCTCGACCCGGCGGTGACGGCGGAAGAGCTGGCGATGCTCAAGTCGATCTACGTGAAGGTGACACCGGAGAAGCTGTGGGAAGGGCCGTGGCAGGTCCCCGTGGCTGGCGCCCTCACCGCCAGGTACGGGGAGCAGCGCTCGGTGAACGGCTCCGAGCCGTCCGGGCACCACGGCGGGACCGACTTCGGGACGTTCGAGGGGACACCGGTGGTGGCCACGAATTCGGGAAGGGTAGTGCTCGCGCGGGCGCTGAAGGTGCGCGGGAACATGGTGATCATCGACCATGGGGGCGGGCTCTATTCCGGGTATGGGCACCTGAGCGCCATCGAGGTGGCGGAAGGCGACATGGTCGAGAGCGGCCAGCAGATCGGGCTCGTGGGGAACACGGGCCTTTCGACCGGGGCGCACCTGCACTGGGAGATGGCCTCGCACGGCATCCTGCTCGATGGGCTGCGCTTCACCGACGGCACAAACGGGTTCTAGGGGTCTGGCGGAACGGATTCCCGGAGGGCATACTCGCTCTCCCAATGCGCGGACGACTCCCGCAGCCCCGGCAGCCGTTACTCTTCCAGCCGGTCGAATCACGGACGGGGTTCAGCTTCCAGGCGGTCGTCGATGAGGCGCGGGCGGTGTGGTTCCCGGAGATCGATGACGAGATCGAGGTGCGGATCACGGCGGCCGGTCCGCTCGCGTTCATCTGCCGTGACCTGATGGGGCTGGACCGGCACGTGATCGCCTTTCACCCGGTGTTCAACCGGCCGGGCACGCCCGTCGAGGTGGTGCGGTTCATCGCGAAGCACGAGCTGACGCACATCACCAATCCACCGCGGCTGGTGGGCGGGTGGTGGGCCGACCATCCCCCCGACTTCTGGGAGCGCGAGTACGCGGCAGGGCCGGAGCGGTTCGCCTGCTGGCACTGGATTCACCGCGAATTGGGGCGCTGCCTGTGGAGCGGGGAGAGGGGCATCCGCGTGGTGCGGACGTGGCGGCGGCGGATGGCGGGCCGGGAGCCCGGGCCCTACACGCCCCACCTCCCATTCGACGACCCGCCGTGGGAAGTGCTCTGCCCGGAAGGGGGCGCCCAGCTGCGGCTGCCGCCCGGGTGGGCGTGGCGGCCGGTGGCGTGCGCGCCCGGGGCCCGGCGGTGACCGGAGGGCCTGGCGGCGGTACCCTCAGGGGCGATGCGGCTGTGGCTTGAGGTGGAAGGTGAGCGCGGGAGCATCGAACTGCCGGACGGGGGTTCGGACCTGGTGGGCTTCCTTTCCTTCGCGGTATCGCGCGGGTTTGGCGCCACCCACCCGCTGATCGCCCTGGCCGACCGGCTGCACGATGCGCACCGGGTGCGGATGGGGCCGCTTACCACCTTCTACGAAGCCGAGGCAGAGGACCAGGAAGACGTGGAAAAGCTCGAGATGGCCTGGCAGGATCCCGCCCCGCTGCGGGACGAACTGGCAAAGGTGATGGCCGCGCTGGAATCCGATGAGCAGGCGGCCGCGCTCGTGCGCAGGGCTGGCGCCGAACGCCTGGGGGCGCAGGCGGCCGCGCTGGTTTCCGCCCTCGAGCCGTTGATTGCGGCGCGGCGGCGGGTGCGGATGGTGTACGCGCTATGATGCGCCGCCGCCGCCAGGCTATCGAGGCGCGCCAGGAGTGGGCCTTCGGGCGCACGGCGCCGATCGCGCGGGCGATCGCCTCGCAGACGGGGATGGCGCTCATCACCCCGCGGGCGCAGCGCGTGATCGACCTCATCGAGCTCGGGCCGGGCAAGCGGTACCTGGATATCGGCTGCGGTACGGCGGCCTATGCGCACCTGTTGGCGGCCAGGGCGCGTGTCGATGAGCCGCCGGTGACGGTGGACCTGGTGGCCGGCCCGGGGCCGGTGGAGATCATCGGATGGCCCGAACAACTGCCCTTCCGGGATGAATCGTTCGATTGCATCACGAGCCTGTATTACCTGCGGCGCTTCGATGACGACGTCACGCACGCGTTCGCGCGGGAGATCGCGCGCCTGCTCGCGCCGGGCGGGTCGGCGCTGGTGATGGAGGTGGCGCCGGTGCGGAGCGGCTGGCTGAACCGGATGCACGCGCGCTTGCTGAGCGCCGGCTGCGGCGAGGTGGACCTGCGCGGCTGGGGGCGGCTGGCGGCGATGTTCACGGAGGCAGGGTTCGACGCGCTCGACCTGGTGAACGTGGGGCCGTTCCTGGTGCCGCCGATCCCGCGGGTGGGGGTGCTGGCGCGGAGGGGGTGGCGTTCACGGGAAGAGCGCGCCGAGGGCGAGTCCGAAGCCGGGGACCGGGAAGCCAGCGCAGTCGCTGTTTAGCGTGCAGCTGTCGCTGCGCGCGTCGCCGCCGCGGCGAGGCGCGGTGACGGTGCGCTGAGGGCCACGCGGGCACGTCTCAGAATGGCTTGAAGATGGCGAGCCAGGCGAGGAGGGGCACGCTGAGGACCAGGATGGTGCCGAAGACGATGGGGACGCGGTCATCGAGGATGGCGCGGAGTTCTTCGGTCTCTTCGCCCTTCTTGGCGGCGATGAGCGAGGCGAGCCGCGCCCGCCTCAGCCCGAACCCCAGCAGGGGCAGGCAGACGAAGTAGAAGAAGATGTAGAGGAGGGTGAGGGCGCCCAGCCAGCCATCCTTCACGAAGTTGTATTCCTCCGCGACGGCCCAGAAGAAGCCGGTGATGCCCGTGGCCATGGCGCCCGGGAGGAGGACGCGGGTCTCGTTGCTCGCGGCCTCGACGAGGCAGTACATCTGGTACTTCACATCCTTCGAGGCCCAGGCGCGGAGGATGAGGGGGTAGGTGGCGCCCAGGCCGGCGCCAAGCCAGATCATGCTCAGGATGTGAACGATCCGCCACCAGTCCATGCGGGCTCCAGTATGAGGTAGCGGGGGCTACCGGTCTCCGGACGCGACGAGGCCCGGGTGCGGGCCCGGGCCCTCGTCGCCACTGGCGGGGCGCCGGCTCAGGTCGTGGCGGCCAGCGGCCGGGGGATGCCCGCCGCCGCGAGGATCACGGCGGCCGCGGCCGATGGGTCGATGCGGTCGGTGTTCACGGCGAGGTCGTAGCTGGCGGGGGCGAGCCAGTCCTCGCCGTAGTAGGTGCGGAAGTACTCGACGCGCTCGCGGTCGGTGCGGGCCACGAGCGCGCGGGCCTTCTCCTCGCTCGTCGCCATGGCGGCGATGAGCCGTTGCGTGCGGGCTTCGGGGCTCCCGGCGATGAGCACGCGGAACACCTCGGGCCGGTCCTTGAGGACGAACTGCGCCCCGTGGCCGAGGAAGACGACATCGCCCTGGCGGGCGAAGTTCTCGATGACCTGCTGGATGATCTGGCGGTAGTCCATGGAGGTGAGCAGGGGGGTGGCGGCGATGTTCGCCGGCTCGCCCCACTGGCCCGAGGCGGGCGTCACGGGATTACGCGCGAGCGCCTCGATGATGCGGGTGAGGAAGGAGGGTTTGTGTTCGGCGTTGCTCACGGTCTCCGGGGAAACGCCCGCCTCCCGGGCGGCCTCCTGGATGAGGTGGTAATCGAGCAGCCGGTAGCCGGTGGCACCTGCAATCATGCGGGCGACATCTTCCCCGCCGGTGCCTACCTGCCTGGCGATGGTGATCACGCGAATGGCCATCTGGTGTTACCCCCCGGGCGGGTTGGCCGCCGGTTATTCGACCACCGAGAGCTCATCGGGCGATGAGGCCTGGATGGTGGTGATGCCATCGACGACATCGACGGTGCCCTTGACGCAGACCTCGCGGTTCGCGAACCCGGTTTCGGGCGGCACGGCGAACGTGGCGCGGCCCGCGGAGGGGATGACGACTTCGAGCCGGAGTGAGGCTTCCTCGCCCGCGCCCACGAAGAGGACGACCGATTCGCCGCGGACGGTGGTGCCGAAGACACGGCCCTGGACGGTGACTTCCTCGCCGCGCTTCGCGCGCGCCGCGAAGAAGTCGATGGCATCGGTGCAGGCAAAGGTCGGCGTCAGAGTCACGGTGGCCGCCGGTGGGGCCGGGGATGGGGTATCGCCAGGGGCAGGGGTGCCGCCCGGGGTGCCGTTCGCCGCTGTGGCAGTTTCGGTCGTGCCCGTGGTGGGCGTCGCCTCGTCGCCGCCATCATCGTCGTCGCCACAACCCACCAGGGCGAACGCGAGGATGGCGGCGAGGGCGGCCGAAGCGAGCCTCACGAGGCGAGCTCCGCGGCGCGGATGCCCTGCCCGGGGAGCGCGACGGTGGCGGCGAGGGCGGCGGGATGCCGGTGTACCGGCCAGACCAGTGTGCCGTGGCGGAACTCCGCATCGGTGGGGTGGAACTCCACGGGCCCGGCGAGGCCGCAATCGAGGCCGATTTCGCTCGAAAGCGCCCGCACCACGGCGCGGATCTCATCGAACCGGACGACACGAACGGTGACGGTAAGCCCTTCCGGAGTTCGGGCGGGCGAAATGCCGGTCTCGTTGTGCGGGGGGATCCTGCCATCGACGGGCACGTGGACGGAACAGGAGAGGTTGCCGTGGAGGCGGAGAAAGGGAAGCCCGGTAATGCGCTCGCCGCGGATGAGCGCCCACGAGCGGAGACGCGTGGCGGCCTCGGCGATGCTGGCCCGGTTCAGATCGGCTTCGCGGGCGATGGTGACGGACGGAAGGCGGGTGGATGGAGCGATGGCGTACTGCATGCGTACCTCCTGAAACGTGGCGGGCCGGGGCCGCGCCGGTTCGAATTGCGAGAGGAGGCAGAGGCTGTCTCCTCCGAATGCCTACGGGGTTAGCTGACGGGTTCGGCGTCGGAAGTCGCCGTCCTTCAATGGAAGGATGCACCCCAGGGAGTTGGGTCCCCCGTTCCTTCCCGGGAGGAAGGATTCGGCACCGCCAACATAGCACGCGGGGGCGCGGCCGGAGCGGCCTTTACGGGATTCGTTATGTGGCTGTAATGCGCGGCGCGCCGCCGTTCAGGCGGTGGGTCAGGCGGTCGGCGAATGTCCGAAGGTCCAGGGCAGGATCGTCCAAATGGCGATGCGCTCCGTCGCGCGAGACCAGGAGGATAGCGGCGGCATCGTAGAACGGCATCTGATTGACCCGGAACTCGGTGAGCCGGCGAGCGAACAGGGCGCGCCGGTCGACGTGGGAAGTTCGCCGGAATTCCGGGTGAATTTCGTCGTGAACCATCGTGGTGGGGCGAGTGGTCGCCTCCTCATCGCACAGCACCAGGACGAAGCCCAGTAACACGGCGTGGCCATAGCGAGCCCGGGCGTCGAGGCCGCTACCGAGCGCTTCCTCATAGCGGTTGTTCTCATTGTTCCCATAGCTATCCACCTGGGACTTGAACTCGATGGCGACGGACAGTCGACCCTCATCGTCACGGCAAACGATGTCCCAGGACTTGCTTGCCCGGAAGTACCCACCTATCCGTGCGGCGGCGTCGGAGATGCCCTGTGCCACGTGCGGCGCGTATCCCTTCGCGGTGAGGTCGCCGGCGATGAGTTCAAGGAACGCCCGGTCGTGAACCGCCGTGTGAGTCCCCTGGATGCGCCCGGACCAGAACGTCGCGACTGCCTCCGCGATCGCTTCATCGGAGATCATCGCGCTGGCGTTTGCCTGCGTTCGTACACGACCTCTCCCGCGGCCAGGGTTGGCTTCTGGAGGCGCTTCACGATAAGCGGCACATAGGAAGGCTCGACTTCGTAGGCGACCGAAGATCGACCAAGTTGCATCGCGGCGAGCGACGTTGTTCCGGTGCCGGCAAATGGATCGAGAACTGTATCACCCACGAAGCTGAACATGCGGATGAGACGCCGGGGGATTTCCAGCGGGAATGGCGCGGGATGATCTCGGAGGCTTGCTCCGGGCACATCCGACCAGATTGGCGTAAAGAGGCGGGCGTACTCGTCGTCGGGGATGAAGGACGTTGCCTCCATCTCGGCCGAAGGCGAACGATAGCCTGGCTTGCGGAGGAAGATGATGTGCTCGGTGTCATTCTTGATGATGCCGTTGGGCAGGTTCGGCTTACCCAGGTATCGCGCCGACCCCGAAGCTTCGAGCCGGATGTTAGCGACCTTGAGCCAGGTGATGCCCTGGAGGTTATCGAAGCCCACGCGCCGGCCAATAACCTTCAGGTCGGCGCTCAGAGGAAGCACGTAGTGACGCCCAGCATCTCTCCGGGCGACATTGACATCTCCGATGACGGCACAAACGCGACCCCCGGGGACGAGCACGCGGAAGCATTCGCGCAGAACCTGCTCCATGTTCTCAAGGAAGTCGTCGTAGTCGGCGATGTGACCGAGCTGACCTGGCGTGCCTTCCACATACCGCTTGAGGTTCGCGTAGGGCGGGCTTGTGACCACGAGGTGAATCGAGCCCGAGGCGAGCTCAGGCATGGACCGGCAGTCCGCCAGGTAGATGCGATGGCGGAGTGGCCCGGCTGAGAGCGATTCCCGCGGGTTCTTAGCCGGAGGTGGTGGCATGCGCGGATTCTGGCACGCATGCCACGGTAGAACAAGCGTTCCAGCCTGTTCCGGGCAGGCTCAGGCGGTGGCGACGGCCTCGCCCGTGCGCGCCTGGTTGCGGGCCCGGGCCACGGCGACGAATTCGCGGAAGAGTGGGTGCGGACGGTTCGGGCGGCTCTGGAGCTCCGGGTGGAATTGTGTGCCCAGCATGAAGGGGTGGCCGGCGATCTCGCTGATTTCGACCAGCGAGCCATCGGGCGAGGTGCCGCTGATGCGCAGGCCACCCTGTTCGAGAACGGCCCGGTAGGCGTTGTTGAACTCCCAGCGGTGGCGGTGGCGTTCGCTCACCAGGTCGGTGCCATAGGCGCGGGCGGCCAGCGAGCCGGGGATGAGCCGGCACGGGTAGGCCCCGAGGCGCATGGTGCCCCCCTTGTTCGTGACGCCCTGCTGTTCCTCGAGGAGGCTGATGACCGGGTAGGGCGATTCGGGGTCGAACTCGGTGCTGTTCGCGCCCTGGAGCCCGCACACATCGCGCGCGAACTCCGTGACCATCACCTGCATGCCCAGGCAGAGCCCCAGGTAGGGGACCTGGTGCTCCCGCGCCCAGCGCGCGGCGGCAATCTTGCCTTCCCATCCGCGTTCGCCGAATCCGCCCGGAACGATGATGCCATCGACACCGCTGAGGAGGGCCTCGGCCGGGCGCGATTCGAGGTCTTCGGCGTGGATCCAGCGGATATCGACTTCCACTTCGCTGGCGATGCCGGCGTGGGCGAGTGATTCCTTCACCGACATGTAGGCATCGTGCAGGGCGACGTACTTGCCGACGACGGCAATCTCGATGGACCCGGCGGGGTGCTTGAGGCGCTGCACCATCTGGCGCCACTCTTCGAGGTCGCGGCCCCCGTGCAGGCCGAGGCGATCGATCACGAAATCGCCGAGGCCCCGCTCTTCGAGCAGGAGCGGGACTTCGTAGATGGTCTCGACCGTTTCCATGGGGATGACGGCGCGGGGTTCGACATCGCAGAAGAGGGCGACTTTCTCCGAGATGTCGCGCGGGACGGGGTGGTCGCTCCGGAGGAGGATCGCATCGGGCTGGATGCCCTTGGAGCGCAGTTCGCGGACGGAGTGCTGGGTTGGCTTGGTCTTCAGCTCCCCGGTGGCGCCGACCCAGGGGAGGAAGCAGACGTGGACGCTGAGGCAGCTATCGCGGGGTTGTTCGTGGCGGATCTGGCGGATGGCCTCGATGAAGGTCTCGCCTTCGATGTCGCCCACGGTGCCGCCAACTTCGCAGATGAGGACTTCGCAGTTCGTCTGCTCGGCGACGGAGTAGATGCGGGCCTTGATCTCGTTGGTGAGGTGGGGGACCTGCTGGATGGTGCCGCCGAGGTAGTCGCCGCGGCGTTCGCGGTCGAGCACCGAGAGGTAGACCTGGCCGCTGGTGATGGAAGACGAGGCGGTGAGGTCCTGGTCGATAAAGCGTTCGTAGTGGCCGAGGTCGAGGTCGGTTTCGGCGCCATCGACGGTGACGAACACCTCGCCGTGCTGGTAGGGCGACATGGTGCCGGGGTCGACGTTGAGGTAGGGATCGAGCTTCTGGATGGAGACGGAGATGCCGCGGGATTTGAGGATTCTGCCGAGGCTGGCGGTGGTGATGCCCTTGCCCACCGAACTGACCACGCCACCGGTAACAAAGATGAACTTTGGCATGGCCTCCGAATACCCGTCGTTGCTCCAACGATGCTACGGGGAGAGGGGCGCGCCGGTCAACGAACATTTGTGTTACGGGGCGCGCCGGCTTCGGGCGGGTGATACACGAAGAGGGCCGGGTGCTGCGGTTCCCGGCCCTCTCCGGTGCCAATGCGCGGGCGAGGGTGCGCCCGCGCGGGGGAGCCTTATTCGATGAGCATGATGGCGGTAGAGGACTGGCCATCCACGGGTCCGCCGTATGTGCCGCCGGGGATGCGGGTGGTGAACGAGACGAACTCGGCGTTGATCTTCGTGTGACCGCCGTTGCCGGAAACGCTGTGAAGGTACATGAACGCGAATCCGACGATGGTGGATGGCTGCGGGTTCTCGAGTTGGTCCAGCACGGGAATGATCATGATCCGCGGGTGCGTCTCGCATCCGGGCGCGATCGTGGTGAGGCCGGTCGCCTGGTCGGTGTGGAGGATCTCGTTGCGGTCGTGCGTTTGGCAGTCTTCCGGCAACGGGCGGGCGAGGCGGCCATCGATGCCGGAGCGCGTCTTGCCGACGTTGTTACCGGTCTGGGGGTTCACCTGGTCGTCGACCTCGTAGACCGTCGTCGACCCGTTGATGATGCCGTATTCGTAGATATCGGAGCCAGTGCCATCGAGCGCGACGATGCCGAAGTCGCCGCCGGAGTTCTCACCCGCGCCGTACTTCAGGGTGCACACCGTGTTCTGGTTGAAGAGGGGCATTTCGCCATCGAAACCGGCGAAGCACTCGTTCCCGAGAAAGTCGCTGTTATCGCTCGCGACAAGGCCCCAGGGAACGAGTCCGCTTCCCCCGTTGTAGGTGCCGACCCGGACGGTGGCGCTCGCGGAGACGTCGGTCCCCGTGAGTCCGAGCACTCGCATGAACGTGTAGTTGACCTTGCGCCGGGCCGTCACCCTGATGGTGTCGTTGGCGTTGTAGGTCTGCGAAATGGCGACGTCCGCCGTGGTGTTGGCGGCGTTGAGGCCGACGTACGTGTTCGCGCTCACGGTGGCGGCGGATGAGCTCGGGAGGTCCTGCGCGCCCGCGAACGCGGCCGCATCGGCCACCTTCTGAAGGTCGGTGCGTGTGAAAACGATCTGCCCAACATCCACCGAGAGCCCGACGATGGCGACGAAGGCCGCCAGGCCGGCGACCATCAGCACGAGCATCTGGCCGCTCTCGTGGTGGATGTGGTGAAGCGCTCTCTTCACCCTGTGCATGGTTCGCACCTCCCGTTCACAAACTCGACGTCTGTAAACCCCTACCCGGGGCGGCGCGTGCCTGTTACGGGTGGTTGGCGACGGTCCGGTAACCGTCACGTGACAGTCAGGTGGAGGCGCGCTAACGAGTGATCCACGGGCGATGCGGATTCAACGGAACGGCGGGGGCGGCGTTGCGAAGGCCGATGGGCGGCCCGCTGGGGCGCGGTCCGCCGAGAGCGCCGTGGGCGGTTCAAGCCTGCTGGCGTGCCTTCAGCCGCTGGCGGGCGAACGTGGTGATGAGGTCCGTGATCCCCATCAGGCCCATGCCCTTGCCCATCGAGACATCCTTCCCGAAGACCGTGAACACCGAGTCGCAGGGGACTGCCGCGACGGCCTCCAGGGGTTGGCCCGAGAGCGTCTCGTCCATGATCACGGCCCAGGCCTTCGCCGAGAGCCCCTGGGGGTTCTCGACGGCGAAATGGAACTTGAGCGTGCCATCGGGCTGGTCCTCGGCCCACACGTAGGCTTCGGATTCGCACTTCTGGACGTGGTTCTCTTCCGGGAAGGGGCGCGTGGCGATGCGCTCCGGCACTTCCTGGAAGCGGTCGGCGTATTCGATGAGCATGTCGATGCGCTCGGCGCGGTCGGCGTGCTCGAAGTCCTCGAGGAGGGCCTTCAGGCCCTGGGGCATGTCCGTCATGGTGGGCTCCCCGGCAGAGGTAGGAGGGGGCCGGCGCGTGCCTGCCCCCGTTTCGGGCGTGAGAGGTGTGGGCTCAGCGTTCGATCGGGACGTTCACGCTGTTGCCCCACTCGGTCCACGAACCATCGTAGTTGCGGACCCTGGGGTAGCCCAGCAGGTAGCTGAGCACGAACCAGGTGTGGGAGCTGCGCTCGCCGATGCGGCAGTAGGCGACGACGTCGTCGGTGGGCTTGAGGCCCTGCTCCTGCTCGTAGATCGCGCGGAGCTCCCCGGCGGATTTGAAGGTGCCATCCTCCGGGTTGACGGCGCGGGCCCAGGGCACGCTCTTCGCGCCCGGAATGTGGCCGCCCCGGAGCACCCCCTCCTGCGGGTATTCGGGCATGTGGGTGCGCTCGCCGGAGTATTCCTGGGGGCTGCGGACATCGACCAGTTTCGTGCCGGTGCCGAGCTTCTTGAGCACTTCATCGCGGAAGATGCGGATCTTCGTGTCGTCGCGCTCCGGGGCGGTGTAGGTGGTCGGCGGGTACGAAGGGACCTCGCGGGTGAGCTCGCGCCCTTCCTTTTCCCACTTGAGGCGGCCGCCATCCATCACTTTCGCGTTGGTGTGGCCGAAGAGCTGGAACACCCAGAAGGCGTAAGTGGCCCACCAGTTGTTCTTGTCGCCATAGAAGACGATGGTCGTATCGCGGGTGGCGCCGATGCGGCTCATGAGCTTCTCGAAGCCTTCGCGCTGCAGGTAGTCGCGGCGCAGCGGGTCGTTGAGGTCGGCGACCCAGTCGACCTGGACGGCGCCGGGGATGTGGCCGGAAGGATAGAGGAGCTGGTCTTCGTTGGATTCGACGATGCGGATGGTGGGGTCGTTGAGGTGGGCGGCGACCCAATCGGTGCTGACGAGCACATCGGGGTTGGCGTAGCCGCGCTGGGCGATGTCGGTCATGTGATCCTCCGGGACATAGCGTTGGGCTTCGGGGCAGGAAACCTACTTTACGGCGAAAGGATGAGAAAGGCGAGTGATGTAGTCAACAATCAGTCGAAGGGCCAGGGGCGAGCCGAATCGACAATCGGCAATCGGCAATCGCAACTGGCGGGGTGGGGCCGGCCGGGGGGATGGCGGGAGTGCATGGGAGTCGAACCCACCCGCGACCGCTCGTGCGGCCGCGCAACCGTTTTGAAGACGGCGGAAGCCACCGGGCCCCCTCCACTCCCGCCGAAAGCGTAACGCCTCGAAAGAGGAAAGAGGAAAGAGGAAAGAGGAAAGAGGCGAGGGGGCGGGCCAACTGGTAACGGAGCGGGATGATGGCGGCCACACGGGCCAGCTCATCCAGGTTCGGCTCGACTCCGCCGGCCGCGATAGGCCCTTTTCAGGCGGGGCCACGAGGGCGTACGCTGCGCGGCATGGCACTGCCGGTACTCATGGGCGCCCAGATCATGTGCACCAATGGGCTTGGCCCCAGCCAGCTGCTGGTGATTCCCAAGGGGCCCCCGGTCATGGTGGAAGGCAAGCTCCTGGCCACGGTGATGGACTTCGCGCCGTTCGCCAACATCGTGCCGTTCCCGTTGTGCAACGCCCCCGCGAACCCCACCGTGATCGCGGCGACGGCCGCGGCGCTGGGCACGCCCACACCGGCAGCCTGCGTGCCCAACACGGTGGCGCCGTGGAGCACCGGTTCGCCAACAGTGAAGTGCGGGGCCTTCAACGTCCTGAATAATTCGAGCAAGCTGCAGTGTCTATGGGGCGGCTCGATCACGGTGCTCAACCCCGGCGCGACCAGGGAGACGGTGCCTTAGCCCCCGCCGGGCCGGGGACTCCGGGCCACGGCCTCAGGACGTTCCCCTCAGTGCCTGGTGCGGCCGCGGGCGATGCGCGGCGGGGCGACCGTTTGCGCGGCGCGGAGGCAGAGCGCGAGGCTGGCGACGTAGTCGTCGTGCTCACCCGGCGGGGCGCTCCAGGCGATCGTGCCGCCGGGCCGGAGCTCGCGCCGGCAGGCGCTGATCTCCCGCCACGCCCGCCGCCATTCCATCGAACCATCGGATGCGGGAAGGACGAGACGGCCGCCGCCCGCGGCGCTCACCAGGTCCCAGCCCAGGCTGGATTTCGAGGCGGCAGTGAACACCAGGCCGGCAACGGTTTCGCCCAGCTGCTGCCGCAGCCCGGCCACCAGCGGGCCGCCCAGCCCGGTCTCGTCGGCGACCAGGCGTTCGAGGCCCCACGCCCGCGCCACGGCCGCCACATCGCCGGTGAGGGCGCCAAACGGCGCGCCCCGCCACGAATGCCAGGCCACCACTTCGCAGCGCTTCTCGTGGATGCGGGCGATGGTGAGGACCGTGGCGTCGGCGTGCGCGCCCGCCCCGCCGAAGTCGATGCCGCCGGCGTAGCGTTCGCCCGGCTGTGGGGCGCCCAGCACCGGGTGGCCGCCGCGTAGCGCCTCGAGTTGCTCGCCATCGAACAGGGCGGCGGCCCCGCGCGAGGCGACGAGCTCGTACTGGCTCAGGTAGAGGGGGTTGGTGGCGCCCAGGCGGGCGCGTTCGGTTTCGACGTACTTCCGGTAGAGCGGGGCTTCCCCGGCGACCGTTTCCCAGCTCGCCTGGTGGTGGCGCGGTTCGAACCCGGGTTCGCCGGCATGTTCCCGGTCATGGGCGCGGTTGGCCTCGATCGCGCGTTCCAGCAGCGATGAGCCGTCCCACGGGGTGCCGAGGAGGAGGGCCGGCGCGCCCGTGGAGGCGGCCATGGGACGGAACTGGCGGTCGAACCAGTCGGCGTCGATGTCCTGCGCTTCATCGGCGATGATGCCGAAGGTGGCGGTATGGCCGGCGACGTGGGCCTCGGTCGAGGCGCTGAGGAACGTGGCGCTGACGGTGCCGGCACGGAGGACGTTTTCCTCCGCGGCGAGAGGAATCTTCCAGCGGCCGGCGTAGCGGATGAGGCCAAGGCGGGTGCGTTCGAGGCTGATGCGGCCCTGCGGGTAGAGCGTCGGCGCGCAGACGATGATGTTGCCTTCCCGCTTTGCGTAGTGCTGCATCAGGAGGGCGACAAATGCCGCCGCGACCTCGTTCTTGCCGGCCTGCCGCGGGAGCATGACGGTGAACTGGGCGCCCGGCATCCCCGGCCAGGCGCGGCCGAGTGACCGGAGGATGGTGGCCTGGTATCGGCGAAGGGCCCCGAGCGACCGCATGGCCGGTATCGTCGCCAGTGGTGGCGAATCGCTCCAAGGGCCAGCCGGCACCCTCCGGAAGTGGGGGGCCTTGCCGATGATGGACGTGGGACCCGCCCATGGGGCCCCGGGGGATGTGTGACCACGGGACGAAAAGCTGGAGCGCTGCTCACGCGGCGCCTCTGGCGGTTGCTGCCACTTGTCGTGCTCCTGGGCGGATTGGGAGCGACCTCCTGGCTCGTGCTGATGGCCCAGGGTTCGGCCAATCGCCAGGATACCGATCGGCTGCACCGCCTCTCGGACGATGCGGCGGAGATGATCCGCGGGCGGCTCGCGGTGTACTCCGATGCGCTGCTCGCCGGCGCGGGCCTGCTCACGGCCTCGAACGAGGTGAGCGCCGGCGAGTGGCGCGTCTTTGTCGAAAGCCTGGACCTTGGCGGGCGCTACCCCGGGATCAACGGCATGGGGGTGGTCTACCCGGTCCGAGCGCCGGACCGGGAGGCGTTCGAGGCCGCGCGGCGCGAGGAAAACCCTGGCTATACGGTCCACGCCGTGCCCGGTTTCACCTCGGGCGAAGTGCACTACCCGGTGAAGTATGTCGCGCCGATGGAACCAAACCGCAAGGCAGTGGGGCTCGACCTGGCCTCCGAACCCAACCGCCGAACCGCGGCCGAGCTCGCTCGCGACACCGGCCTGCCCCAGGTCACCGGGCGCATCGTGCTGGTGACCGACGAGCAATCGCGGGCCGGGTTCCTGCTCTTCGTGCCCGTGTACCGGCCCGGGATGCCGCTGGGAACGGTTGAGGAGCGGCGGGCAGCCTTCACCGCGTGGGTCTACGCCCCGTTCATCACCGAGCTGTTCCTGGAGGAGGTACTGGGCGGCCTCGGCGATGAGATCGGCGTGCACGTGTACCAGCAGGTGGCCGAGGATTCGCGGGAAGCGCTCTACCACTCGCTGGCCGGGGAACAGCCGGACCACGACCACGGCGAGGTGGAGACACGCCACGTTTCGTTGGCCGGGCAAATGTTCACGCTCGAGATTTCGCGCGGCCCGGCATTCCATGGCGCGAGCCGTCGCCCCCAGGTCGCGATCCTGCTCGGCGGGGTCGCCGTTTCGGTCTTGCTGATGGTGGTGGTGTGGAAGCTGCAGGGTGCCGGCCGGGCCGCCCACGAGCTGGCCGAGCGCCGGACGAGCGAGCTGAACGCGGCCCTCGCGTTCCAGAAGGGCATCCTCGATGGGGCCGGAAATGCCGTGGTGGCGACCGATCTGCAGGGCATCATCCTGCTCTTCAATCCGGCGGCCGAGCGGCTGCTCGGGTACCGGGCGGGAGACCTCGTGGGCAAGCACAGCCCGGTGGTCTATCACGACCCGCCGGAGCTGCGAGCGCGCGCGGCCGAGCTCTCGATGGAGCTCGGGCGGGCGGTGCTCCCGGGGTTCGATGCTTGCGTGGCGCGCGCGCGAAGGGGGCAGGCCGACTCGCGGGAGTGGACGTTCATCCGGAAGGATGGCAGCCGGGTTCCCGTGAGCCTCACAATGACGATGCTGCGCGATGGCAATGGCGGACCGGCGGGCTACCTGGGCATCGCCCGCGACATCAGCGCCGAGAAGCAGGCCGAACTGGAGCTGCGCGAGAGTGAATCGCGCTTCCGGGGCGTGTTCGACCTTTCGCTCGACATGATCGCGACGGTCAACCGGCAGGGCTTGCTGACGCAGGTGAACCCCGCGTGGGAGAAGACGCTGGGCCACCCGGAGGAAGCGCTCGTGGGCAAGCCGATTTGGCCGCTGGTGCACCCCGAGGACGTGGAGGGCGCTGTCGCCCTCGCGGTGCCGGCGTTGCGGGGCCAGGCGGTATATGACTCTCGCATCCGGGTGAGCCACGCCGATGGCCGGTGGCGGTGGCTTTCGTTCAGCCTGAGCCCGGTGAGCGAGGCGGGTGAGGCCTACCTGGTCGCGCGCGATGTCACAGGCGAGGTGGAATCGCGCCAGGAGATGGAGGAACTGCTGGAGGTGCTGCGGGCCAGCACGGCGGCCATGGCCGAGCAGAACGCCGAGCTCGACCAGCTGCGCGAGCAGGCCGAGTACCTGGCCAACCACGACACGCTCACGGGGACCCTCAACCGGCGGGCGTGGTTCGCCGCCGCCGCCGCGGCCAAGCCGGCGGCGATCGCGATCTTCGATATCGACCACTTCAAGCGGGTGAACGACACCTACGGCCACCCCGCCGGCGATGCGGTCCTGGCCGAGGTGGCGAGCCGGCTGGAGAGCGTATTGCCCCGGGATGCCCACCTCGGGCGGCTCGGGGGCGAAGAGTTCGCCGTGCTCTTCACCGGAGCGCTCGATGAGGCGCGCGCCGCGGCGGCCCGCTGCATCGAGGCAGTGGCCGCCGGGGCGGTGGTGCTGCCCACCGGCGAGACGCTCCGGGTGACGGTCAGCGGGGGGCTGGCGGCCTGGCAGGCGCGGCGGCGCTCACGCGAGGATTCGCTGGTGGCGACCTACGACGCGGCCGACCGCGCCCTCTACCAGGCCAAGCACGCCGGCCGCCACCGGCTGGTGGTGGACCGGGCAGCCGCGGCCTGAGTTCCGTTTGCGCTGTTCGTTGGCCCTGTTATCCCGCGCCGGCCGCGCTCCTGCGCCGGAAGACGTAGACCGCCGCGCCAATCCCCAGGACGACCGCCACCGCCACGATCCCGGAGGTCACCAGGGTCGCGCCATCGCCGCCCCCGCCATCGCCCTCGCCGGTGGCGGGGGGTGTCGGCGCGCTGGTGGGGCTGGTGGCCGCCGTGGCCGTGGGGAGCGGCGTGGCGGCTCCGGCCGATGTTGGCGTTGCCGCCGGCCCGGCGGCCTGCGTCGGAGTGGCGGTCGCCGCGGAGGTGGGGTTGGCGGTGGATGTGGCCGTCGCCGCGGCGGTGGCCTGGGCGGCGGTCACGATCACCTGGCCGGTCATCGATGGATGGATATCGCAGTGGTAGGCATAGGTGCCCGCGGCTGTGAACGTCTTCTGGTAGGTGGCGCCGCCAGCCATCTGGCCCGAGGCGAGCTCGCCGCCGCTATCGGAGGACACCGTATGCGGGATCCCCGGATCGTTGTTGGTCCAGGTGACGGTATCGCCGGCGGCGACGGTGAGGCTCGCTGGAGAGAAGGCGAAATCGGCGATGGAGACGGACGCGTTGGCCGCCGTGGCCGGCCGGGTCGCCGCCGTGCCGGCCAGGAGGGCGAGGGCAGCCAGGGTGGTGGCCGCGGCGAACTGAACGAGCTTGCGCATTTGCGATGTTCCCCCGGGATTTGCCGGCATGTGCGCCGGTACCGTGGAGAGCTACGCGGGCCAACGCGCGGAGAGATTGGTTGCATGCGCAAGATCATCCGCACGCGATGGCCCGGGGTTAAGGCGTGGTTCAGACGCCCGGGCGCGCGGCGGGCGAGCCGTGCCCCGTTCGCGCCGCGGCAGGGAGCGCGGATGCGCTGGGGGCCCTCCCTCCCGGTGCCGCCGCCAATGACTGGACCGTTGCCGCGTCAATCCGCCGCGGGCACGCCGAGCTCCTGGAGGAGCCCCCGCACGCGCTCCTCGATGTCCTGGGCGATGCCTTGAACGACCTCGAGTGGCTGGCCCGCGGGGTCATCCACCTGCCAGTCGAGATAGCGCTTGCCGGGATAGAACGGGCAGGCGTCGCCGCAGCCCATCGTGATGACGACATCGGCCGCCTGGACCGCGTCGTCGCTCAGCGGCTTGGGGAATTCGCGCGAGAGGTCGATGCCGCGCGCCGCCATCAGCTCGATGACGACGGGGTTGATCTCGCTGGCGGGGGCCGAGCCGGCGGAGCGGACCTTCACGCGGCCCCCGCTCAGCTGGTGCGTCAGGGCGGCGGCAATCTGGGATCGGCCGGCGTTGTGGACGCAGACGAAGAGGACTTCGGGAACCTGCATGGTCACCTGCTTTCCCCCGGGGCGATGCCGGGTGTGTGTGGCTCCCGGAGGAGCTCATAGACGGCGGCGGCGAGGAGGGCGCCCGCGATGGGCGCCACCCAGTAGATCCAGTGTGCCTCCCAGGCGTCCGCGGCGACCGCGGGGCCAAGGGAGCGGGCCGGGTTCATCGAGGCGTTGGCGACCGGGCCCCAGCCGGTCGCGGCGAACCCCACGTAGCCGCCGATGGCGGTGGCGGCGAACGCCCCCTGCGCCCGCGAGTCGGTCGCGACCGCGAATACCACGAAGGCAAGGAAGAACGTGAGGATGAGCTCGGAGAAAAAGGCGGCATCATCTCCGCCGATGCGCGGGAGGGTGGCCCCCGCCTGCCCCTCATCGCCAACCATCGCGACAATCGCGAGCCCGGCCAGGACCGCGCCCCCAAGCTGGCAGACGATGTAGCCCACGGCTCTCGCTGGCGCGATCCGGCGCAGGGCGAGGAAGGCGATGGTGATGGCCGGGTTGATGTGGCAGCCCGAGATATGGCCGACGGAGTAGATCATCACCATCACGATGAGGCCGAAACTCATGCCGATGCCGACGCCCGTGACGGCCCCGCCGCTCGCCGCGTCGACCGCGATCGCGCCCGGCCCGGCGAACACGAGGGCGAAGGTGCCGAGGAGCTCGGCGACATAAGGGGCGATGCGAGGTTGTGGCCGGAGCATGGAGGAACCCGGCCACACGGTACGTGGCCCGTGGGTGCGATCAAGCACGGGTTGTTAACATACCGGCGCCGCCCCCTGTTCCGTGGCGCAGCCCTGGCCGCTACGCTCGGACGATGATTCCGAAGGACGACCTCATCAACTATGTCGGCAATGTGCACGCGCGGACGTACGAGGCGGTGGAGCGCCTCGCCGATGCGCACCTGCACTGGCGGCCGGCGCCGGGCGAATTCTCGGTGGCGGAGCTGCTGACCCACATCGCCAGTGCGCGGCTCATGAACATCGGCGCCATCCAGACCGGAGTGACCAGGTACCGGGGCCACGCGGTGAAGCCGGATGAGACCGCGGCCGGCCTGCGCCGGCTGGTGCTCCGCACCGGGAAGAAGACCGTCGCGGGGCTGGTGGATGCCGACCTCGAGCGGATCATCCCGAACCTGGCGGGGCCACCGTTCCCGGCCTGGCGTCGCGTCCTGGGCGGGCTCATCGAGCACGAGACACACCACCGGAGCCAGCTCTGCGGCTACCTCGCGATGTTGCAGCTGGAGCCCCCGCCCCTCTTCGGCCTGCACGTGGAAGACCTGCCGGGTTAGGGGGAAGGGTGCGGTGGTCAGGCAGCTTCGGTGAACTGGACCCGGCGTTGATCGTCGATCCGGTGAGAGGCACCGAGCGCCTCGATCGCCACAAGCTGTCCGTCCTGGTCGTAGCCGAGGATGAAGCCCGGCCGCTCCTCGTCGCTCTCGGCCACCTCGGCTTCTCGAAAGACGGCGACGAGCGTGCCGGTTTCGGCGTCGTAACGCACTCTCATGCATCACTCCCCACGACCGCTAGATCAGCCCCGCCTTGCGCGCGTCGTCGAGAAAGCGGCCGATCCCGATGTCCGTCAGGGGGTGCTTCAGCATCTGGGGGATGAGCGAGGGCGGGATGGTGCCGATGTGGGCGCCCGCTAGCGCCGCCTGGGTCACATGCAGCGGGTGGCGCAGGCTCGCCGCGAGCACCCGGGCCGGGAGGTTGTGGGTCTCCACCAGGACGACGCATTGCCGGACCAGCTCCATGCCGTCGTAGCTCACATCGTCGAGCCGGCCGACGAAAGGGCTGAGGAACGCCGCCCCGGCGAGGGCGGCCAGCAACGCCTGGTTCGGCGAGAAGATGAGGGTGGTATTGATGCGGATACCCTCGGCGCTGCAGCGGTGGATCGCCTCCAGCCCTTCCGGGTCGATGGGGATCTTCACGACCACGTTGGGGTGCCACGACGCGAGCTCCCGCGCCTCGGCGACCAGGTCATCGGCCTTGCGCGAGACGCACTCGGCGGAAATCGGGCCATCGATGACGGCGGCGATCTCCTGGATGCGCTGGCGGTAGCTGACCCCGTTTTCCTTCGCGAGGAGGCTGGGATTGGTGGTGACCCCGGAGATGACGCCGTAGCGCGCCGCCGCGCGGACCTCGTCGATGGAGGCGGTATCGAGGAAGAGCTGCATGCTGGCGACTCCGGCGGCCGGGGCTGATACAGCGCATGGTAGGGGGAGAAGGGAGGAGGGAGAAGGGAGAAGTGCCCCACCCCGCCCCCTCCGAACCGCGACCAGGAGGGAGCGGCGCCGTGGAGTGCCACCAGCGCCGCGCCAGCCATCCGAACCGCGACCAGGAGGGAGCGGCGCCGGGCGGGCCACGATCGCCCGTTGACCCGCCCCGGATTGCCGGTGAAGGGCGAAGGACGAAGTGCGAAGCGCGCCGGGCCAACGGCTGACGGCCCACGAGCCGCCAGGCTCGGGGGCTGCGACCGTGGGCAGGCTGTACGCTGTGGCGATGCTGGCGCCGGAGCTCGCGCGGAAGTTCGTGGACCTCTACGGGGAGCGCGGGACGGCGTGGGTCGAGGCGTTCCCCGCGACGCTTGAGGGGCTGCGCCGGCGCTGGGGTCTCACGCTGGGCGAGACGTTTGCCTACGTGGGCTATGCGTTCGTGGCGCGGGTGGAGCTGCCCGGCGGGGCGCCCGCCGTGCTCAAGGTCGCGCCGACCGACCCCGAGTTCACCAACGAAATCGCGGCGCTACGGCTGTACCAGGGCGGCGGGGCGGTGCGGCTGCTCGATTGCGACCCGGAGGCGACCGCGTTGCTGCTCGAACGGCTGGAGCCCGGCACGCCGTTGGCCGAGATGCATGACGATGCTCGTGCGACGGAGATCGCGGCCGGGGTGATGCGCGAGCTCTGGCGGCCACTGCCCCCCGGCAACGCCTTCCCCACGATGGAAGGCTGGGGGCAGGCGTTCGCGCGGGTGCGTGCCGCGTATGGCGGGGGCAGCCGCCCCTTTCCGCTGGACCTCTTCGAGAAAGGCGAGCGCCTCTACTTCGAACTGTGCGCTACAGCTGCCAGGCCCGTGCTGCTGCATGGCGACCTGCACCACTGGAACATCCTGGCGGCCGGGCGCGGACCGTGGCTGGCCATCGACCCCAAGGGCGTGGCTGGCGAGCCCGCGTACGAGACGGGCGCCCTCCTTCGAAACCGGATGGGTGTGGAGCTGGACCTGCGCCGGCTCACGGAGCGGCGCGCGGCCCAGCTCGCCGATGCGCTTGGGCTCGACCGCCAGCGGATCCTTGGCTGGGCCTTCGCGCAGGGAGTGTTGAGCGCGCTCTGGACGCTCGAGGGGCACGGGTCGGTCGGCGAGGAGCAGCTCATGCTGCCGCGGGCGCTGGCGGGGGTCGTGTGAGGCGGGCTATCCGTCGCCAAGCGGGAAGGTCGCGAGAATCTCGGCGCTCGTGGGGGTCTCCCGGGCGATGGACAACGACGAGATCGGCAGGTCCCACGCGAGTGGCTGGCTGGCGAGCCAGGCAAGCAACGCCCCGAGGTCGGCGCCGTCGAGATTCTGCTGGGCCAGGGTGATGTGGGGGACCCAGCGTTCGGGGCTGTAGTAGGGCGCGGTCGGCGGATAGCCCGCGGCCTGGATCTCGTGATCGAGCCGTTCGGCGAGCGTGGCGGCCGCGGGCGACCGTGCGACGGTGACGAAGACGACCGGCGCGGGGCCTCCGAAGACGCCGAGCCCGGAGCTGTGCAGCCTGAACGGGCGGGTCGCGGCGGCCACCCGTTCGACGATGGTGGCCGTCCCCGGTTCGACGTCGAAGTCGCCCAGGTGGAAGGTGACGTGAGGGATGCCCCCGGGGAAGCCGCGCCGGATGCCAAAGCGGCGTTCCATCTCGTCCCACAGGCCTTCGATGCGGGCGGAAGAGGCGGAATCGAGTAGGGCGATGACCCCGGGCATGGGAGGCTCCCGACTGGAGGAAAGAGGAAAGAGGAGAGAGGAAAGAGGGAGGCGAGACCGGCCGCCCCACCTCCCTCCGCGTGCGCGGTTGTCAGATCTGGCTGTAGCCCGAGCCCTTGCGGTCGATCCCGGTGCCCTTGCCGTTGGTGATCCAGCCGAATTCCTGCAGGATCTCCTGGCTATAGGTGACCCGGCCGGTCACCTTGTCGAGCGGTTCGGTGGCAAGCAGGAGGGCTGCTTTCGCCATGAGGATGGGCGGCTCGCCGCGCGGGTCGTCCATACCGGTGACGAGGTGGTGGTGGACGGTGCCCGGGGTGGGGACTACCTGGGAAGGCGAAACGCAGGTGACGCTCACGCCATCCTGGTAGACCTCGGAGGCGAGGCCCTGGGTGAAGCGTTCGAGGGCGGCCTTCTCGGCGCCGTAGAGGGTGCCGCCGCGGCTGAAGTCGCCCGTGTAGGGGCCACGGCCGGGGCCGATCGCGGCGCCGGAGGAGATGTTGACGATCGAGCCGGCCTTGCGCGCGATCATGCCGGGCAAGACAAGCTGGCTGAGGTAGAAGGGTGCATGGAAGTTCACGCCGATCGAGCGGTGCCACTTGCTGATCGGGTAGTCCTTGATCGGGATGAAGTAGGTAAGGGCGGCGTTGTTGACCAGGACGTCGATGGGGCCGTACTTCGCGCGGGTTTCCTCCACGGCCCGCACGCACTGGTCGTATTCAGAGATGTCGGCGGTGATGGCGGTCGCTTCGCCGCCGGCCGCCTTGATGGTCCCGACGGTGTGTTCGAGCGAGCCTTCGAGGACGTGGTCGCCTTCCTTGAGGGTGCGGGCCACGCAGGCGACCCTGCCGCCTTCCTCGGCGAAGAGGCGGGCGATTTCGGCGCCGATGCCGCGGCTCGCGCCCGTGACGATGACGGTCTTGCCATCAAGCTTTCCCATGGGGATTCCTCCTGACGTAAACGTAAGCGTGCGGATTGTACCGGAAGTGCGCAGTGTGAGGTCCCCCGGCTCCGAACCTCGACCGGGAGGCGGCGGCACCCGGGGGTGCGCCGGGGCCGTTTTCGAATGGCCGCTGCAAGCGCCCCGCTGCCCCGGTGGCCTCCAGGATCGGGCTCGAGGACACCGGTCTCGTCACGAATGAAGAGCACCGGCAGGCGGGATGCCTCCCTTCAATGCGCCAGCCCCGCCCCGTTCCAGCGCGAGGCCCGCCGATCCCCCGCGCAGTGCCTCCCTTCGTTGCCTGGCGCGATTCACCAGCGGAGGCCGAGCACGGCCCCGGCCCAGGCCGCGGCGGCAACGGCGACGATGCCCGGCCAGACGGCCCGCGCGAAGGGGCGCCCGCCAGCGGTGATCGCGAGGACGGCTTTCGTGACCGAGTTGGTGGTGAGGCCCGCCAGGATGGGGATGACGGCGTCTCCCGCGGAGATCTTGCCGCTCGCGACCAGCGAGGCCACGGAGATGGCTGCCGAATGCGTATCGGCAAACCCGGCGACGGCCGTGGAGATGGTGAGCCCGGTCTTGCCCAGCCAATCGTTGAGGGCGGCGGAGACGAGCAGGATCACGGTCACGGTGGTGGCGAACACGATGGCGGTCTTCGGTTCGAAGGCGCGGCCAGGCGAAGCCTCGGCCTCGGCCGTTCCGCGGAAGGCGCGCAGCGCGAAGATCGCGCCGTAACCCGTCGCGGCGATGCCGGCCAGGACCATGGCGGGGCCGATTTCCCGCAGGGCCGGCATGCTGGTCGCGCCAACCACCACCACCATCTGGACGATGGTCGCCACGGTGGAAAGCACGGCGGCGGCGACCGCGGGCCGCATGAGCCGGGGTTCGCGGCTGGCGCGGCCGCCCATGCTGCCGATGGTGGCCGAGCTCGAAATGAACCCCGCGGCGAAACCCGCGATCGGCAGCCCCACGCGCGAACCGAGCATCCGCTGGGCGATGTACCCGGCCGCGCTGATGGCCATCACGATGATCACCAGTCGCCACAGGGAGTAGGGGTCGAAGACGCCGTAGGGCCCGACGCGCTCGCTGGGGAGCAGGGGCAGGATGACGAGCGCCGCGCCCGCGAAGAGCAGCCCATCGTGGATCTCCTGCTCGGTGAGTACCTGGGAGACGAGCCGGTGCAACTGCGTCCGCACCGCGAGGAGGATGGTGACCGTGACGGCGAGGCCGGCGGCGAGCTGCGGCTCGCGCTGGGCGAGTGCGCCGAGGAGGAAGGCCGTCAGCAGCGCGACCTCGGAGGTGAGGCCCGGGTCGTCGCGGTCGCCCGTGGCGTAGGCGATGAGGCTGGCGGCGGCCACGAAGGCGAGCGCCACGGCGAGGACGGCCATGCTGCCAATGACCATGCAGATGCCACCGAGGAGCGAGACCAGGGCAAAGGTGCGGATGCCGGCCGGGGCGCGCCGTGGCCCGGTACCCTTGTGGCGTTCGCGCTCCACGCCCATGAGGAGGCCGATGCCAAGGGCGACGGTGAGGCGCCAGCCCTCCTGGTCGAACGATATGCCGCCTATCTCCATGGGCGGCTCGCGGCCCGGGGGGCGGCTCCCGTGGCGGCGGGCATCAGAACCAGCCGCGGCGATGGAAGATGTAGGCCATCGAGCCGGCGATGGCTGCCATCGCGGCCATCATGGCGGCGAAGCCCCAGTTGCTGTGCAGGCCGGGGATGTCGTCGAAGTTCGTGCCGAAAATGCCGGTGATCACCGTGGCGGGCAGGGCAAGCGCGCCGACCACCGCCAGCACCTTCATCACCTCGTTCATGCGGTTGTTGAGGGCGCTCAGGTAGGTGCTGAGGGCCACTTCGGCGTCTTCCCGCAGCTCTTCGAGCGCCATATCGACCCGCACCAGGTGGTCATAGATGTCGCGGTAGTAGACGTGGTTGGCGGGCTGGACCAGGTGAAACTCGCCGCGGCCCAGGCGGAGCATCAGGTTCTGTTCGGGGACGATGAGACGGCGCACCCGCCCGGCCAGGGAGCGCAGCTCGAGGATGCGGCGGTGCTCCATGCCGGCGACGCCCTCGGTGACGATACGGTCCTCGACTTCGTCGAGCTCCTCGCTCATGGCGCTGACGCGGGGGAAGATGGCATCGACGCTCCGGTCGAGAATTTCGTACATCAGGCCATCGACGCCGGGACGGATGGTGACGCCCTGGGCGAGGGCATGCGCGACCTCGGCGATCGAGGGTGGGGCCCCGGGGCCATCGTGATAGGTGATCAGGAAATCGCGCGAGAGGAACAGGTCGAGCTCTTCCATCTCCGGCTGCGTCGCGCTGGGCACCATGGCGGCGACGACCACGAAGAGGTACTCGCCGAACTCGTCGATCTTCGGCGTGTGGAGGTGCGGGGCCAGGCAGTCCTCGATCGCGAGCGGGTGGAGGCCGAAGCGTTCGCCGAGCGCCTTCAGCTGGTCGCGGTCATCGCCGCCGAGGTCGTACCAGCGTGGGGCGGGACCCTCTGCCGCGGTTTCGCGCCAATGCCCATCGATGCAGGACCAGATCCGCATTGCTGGATGGTACGGCAAGCGGGGCGCTACTTCAGAAGGCCGTCGAGCAGCTCCTTCCAGTCGTCGTAGGTATCCGGGTTGCCGGCGAGGACCTCGCCGTTGATGACGAAGGATGGGGTGCCGGGGAGGCCGAGATCCTGGGCGGCGCGCAAGTCTTCCTGCACCTGTTCCAGCGCGGATTCGCCGGCCACACAGGCATCGAAGGCGGCCGGGTCGAGCCCGGCATCCGAGGCTTTCTCGCGCAGGCTGGCGGGCGAAAAGGCGACGCCAGGGCCCGGGCCGGATTTGTTGTTGGCCTCGGCCTGGGCGATGAACAGGAGCTTGTGAAACTCCCAGAACCTGTCCTGTTCGGCGGCGCACTCGGCGGCGATGGCCGCCGTGCCGGTGACCTGCTGGAGGGGGAAATAGCGATACACGAAGCGGACCTTGCCGCTGGCCACGTAGTCCTCGAACAGCTTCGGCTCGATGGTCGCGGTGAAGTGGAGGCAGTGGGGGCAGCCGAAATCCTCGAAGGCTTCGACCACGACGGGGGCATCGGCCCGGCCGATGGAGGTGCCGTCGGCCAGGTCCAGGGGAATGGAGGCGCGGGCGATGAGCTGTCCGTGCTCGGAGCGGGGTCCCTCGCCAGGGCCCGCGGCCGTGGTGGCGGTGGAGCCGCTGCCGGCGGGCGTGGGCGTGGGGTCGCCGTCATCGCCGCCACAGGCCGCCAGGCCGGCGGCGATCAGGCCAACGAGTGCGAGGGCGGCCCAGCGGGCGGGCCAGGGCATCGAGGAAGGCATTCACATGTCCCTTGAAGGTTTCGGACTGGTCGTGGTGGGGCCAGTGGCCCGCGTCGCGGATGTCGATGGCGATGATTGTGGAAGGTGCCGAGGTCCATCGTCACGGGGCCGGAGCCCCGGCTCGCCTTGCCCCCGGGCGATGAGCATGGGCCGGGTGATCCGATTCCAGGGCCGTGTGCGCCTTCCATGGTGCATCAGCGGGGAGACCAAGCATGCGTGTCGTTACCGAATTTCCAGGTAAAGCCGCCCTCGGCGCGGCGGCCGCCGTGCCCGCTGAGGATGCAGGCGAGCTCGAGGGAGAAGGGAGAAGGGGGAAGGGAGAAGGGAGAAGTCCCCGCGGCCTACCGGCGCCCGGCCACGTAGCGGGCGATGAGGGGGTTCGCCGCGCGCTGAACCTCGAGGATGGCCCGTTCGGGCGTGCCGGGCGGATAGAGCGCGAAGTCGGCCTCGGTGCGGGTGCCGAGGGCCGCGCCAGCCGCCTGGAGCGCGCCGAAGATGGCGTGGGCGGCGGCGCTCAGCGTCCGCTCCAGGTCGCCCGGGTCCGGGTTGACCGAAAGAAAGGCGAGGGGGTCGCGCAGGTGCGGCCCGGCCGCGAGCGGGCTGCCTCCCCGGGCGAGGCCCCAGTGCAGGTGGGGGCCGGTGCTCAACCCGGTGGAGCCGGCGAGGCCGAGCGGAGTGCCACGGCTCACGTACTGGCCGGGCAGGACATCGACGCGCGACAGGTGGGCATAGAGCGTTTGCCAGCCCCCCCGGTGGGCGAGGACGGCGTGCCTGCCGAAGACGGCGTTTTCGCCGGGAGTGGCGATGCCCGCTGCCGGGGCCCGGACCCGCGCGCCGGGCGGCGTGCCGATATCGACACCGGTGTGGCCTCCGGCGTGCTCGGGGATGTCGCGCGCGCCGAAGAGCGATGTTAGCGGGCCACTCAGGGGGAGCCCCACAAGCATGCCGCCGCTGACGAGTGCCGGACCGAGATCAATGCTATCCATGCGCGGAAGCTGACACGGTACCGGGGCCATCGCCAAGGCCGTGGTGGCGCGGGCCGCCAGCCCTTGTCTATACGGGAAATCCCGCATAGGCGAGGATTCCGCAAACATCGAAACTCCTGTAAATGGGGACAGGGCAGCCCAGGCATGTCCAGCACTGATGCCGGCCCGGAGCAACACCGCGATCTCCTCCTCGAACTGGCCCTGCTGGTAAACGGCCGGGAATCGGTGGGGCACATCTTCGCGTCGCTCGCCGAGCGCCTCCTGGCGGCGGCCGCGTTCGACTATGCCTCGCTCTTCGTGGTGGAGGACGACCCCCGTTTCGTGCGCGCGGTCGCATCGTTCCCGGCGGCGATCGAGCCGGCGGCCCCGGGCGCCGTCTTTCGCGAAGAGACGGTGGGGGTGCGGCTCATCAGCGGCGTGCCCGGCGGGGTCGAGTTCGCCCTGCGCGAGATGCCGGCGCTGGCGAGCCTGCGCAACCTCCACGGGGCGGGCATGGAGCGCGCCTGGGTGGCGGCGCTGGCCGACGGTGGCGAAGCCTGTGGAGCTTTCGTCACGGCGCGGCGGCGCGATGAGGCGTTCACGCCCGGGCAGCTGGAATTCCTGCGCGCGGTGGCGCGCATGCTTGCCCATGCCGTGCGCCAGGAACGCGACCTGCGCGAGGCGCGCCGTGCCAGCGAGCGGGCACGGGCGGCCAATCAGATCTCGTTCGCGCTGAATGCCGGCGGCGACCCGGCGGAGGTGTTCAGGAACATCGGCGACATCCTGGGCGATGCGCTGGAGTTCGACTACGCGTCGCTGATCTTGCGTACCGGCGGCCGGGACCGCTTCGTCGCCGAGCTCCCCGGGCCGGTCCACGACCCCCGCTTCGCGGAGCAATACGGTGATGTGACGCTGCTCGTGATCGACAACGGCGGCCAGACAGAGACGCGCACCGACCGCGTCGGGCCGATGGGGGCGCAGCTGCACGCCGCGGGGATCGTGCGGGTGGTAGACCAGGCGCTGACGAGCGCGGGCGAGCCGCTGGGGCTCATCTCGTTTGGGCGCCGGGACAACCAGCGGTTCTGTGCCGGGGAGCGCGAGTTCATCTCACTGCTGGGCAACATCTTCGGACAGGCGATCGCGAACCAGCGGCGGTTCGGCCGGACGCAGGCGGCCGCGGCGCGCTCCCATCTGCTGAACGAAGTCGCGCTGCTCCTCCACCAGGGGGAGGGCATCGAGGCGATCTTCCACCGGCTGCTGGACCTGATCGGCCTCGCCATCGAGGTCGACTACGTCGGGTTCCTGGAGCCGGGCGAATTGCCCCGGACGATGCGCATGGTCGGTTCGCGCCCCGAGTTCGTGCGCCCCGCGGGCGCCATCGCGACCTTCGACGAGCTCCGCATGGACCTGCTCGATGAGGCGCCGAACGTGGTGGTCCAGTACCGGGTGGACCGGCAGGTCGATCGCTCGCAGTTCAACCAGGTGATGCATCGCAATGGGATGCGGCGCGGGGTTTCGATCCCCATCCGGCGTGGCGGCGCCCTGCTCGGGTTCCTTTCGCTCGCGCGGCGCCGCGAGGAACGGTACGACGACGACGAAGTGGCGTTCCTGGAGACGCTTTCGACGATGCTCGGCCAGGCGATGGTGAACCAGCGGCGGCTCACGCGGGCACAGGTGGCCGCGGCCCGCGCGCGGGTGTTGAACGATGCCTCGCTGCTGCTCAACAGCGGTCAGCCGGTGCGGGCCATCTTCGACCAGCTCCTGCCTTTGCTCCACCAGAGCGTGGAGTTCGATTTCGTCAGCCTCTTCGAGCCGGACGAGGAGCCGGGCTACTTCCGCCGCGTGGCGCGTGAGCCGGAGGATGTGGGGTACCCCGGGCTCGTGGTGCACGAGCGGGACCTCGGGATACCGCAGCTACGGGCCGCGGGAGAGGGCATCCGGAGCTACCGGCCGGGTGTGGCGGACCCCTCCATTGCCACGGCGCGCGCCCTCCGGGAGGCGGGACTCGTCGTGGGCGCGTCGGCCCTGATCGCCGTCGAGGGGCAGGTCGAGGGCTTTTTCACCGTCGCCCGGCGGCGTGACATCGAATTCAGCGAGGATGAACGGCGCTTCCTGGTCACCCTGGCGCGGATGCTTGCGCAGGCGATCCACGGCCGAAGGCGGCTGGACGCCTCGATGCGCGAGGCCGCGCGCTCGCGGCTGCTCAACGAAATCGCCGTGCTGTTGAACCGCGGCGAGCCGCCCGAGGCGTTTTTCGAGCACCTGGCCGAGCGGCTCCACGAAGTGTTGCCGTTCGACGGGATGGTCCTCCTGGTGGGGCACGGGCACAACCGCCTGCGCGTTGTCGATAGCTTCCGCAAGCTGTTCCCGGCCGGAGCGGTGCTGCGCATCGAAGACCTGGGCCGCGGCCTGGCCAGCAGCCTGGTGGAGGGCACCGTGGCCGAAGGGCCGATCGTGGGCCTCGATGGCCCCGTGGGCAGGCTTTCCGCGGAGGCCGGCCTGCGCCGCGGGGCGGTGGTGGCGCTCCGCCACGAGGGCGAGATATCCGGCTACCTGCTCCTCGGGCGCGGCCAGGATCACCGCTTCAGCGACGAAGAGCGGGCCTACCTGGAACTGCTCGGAACGCTCCTCGCCCAGGCCATCGCCAACCACCAGAAGGTCCAGGAGTCGCACGCCGAGACCATCCGCGGGCAGGTGCTCTCCGAACTTTCAGTGCTGCTCCAGGGCGGCGAACGGCTCGCGGCCCACTTCGACCGCCTCTGCGAGCTGTTGCTGCAGGCGGTTGGCTTCGACTTCATGTCCA
This sequence comes from Tepidiformaceae bacterium, assembly GCA_035326025.1. Taxonomy (GTDB): domain Bacteria; phylum Chloroflexota; class Dehalococcoidia; order Tepidiformales; family Tepidiformaceae; genus Amarobacter. The sequence goes on along the minus strand of DAOKYT010000003.1, from coordinate 6,178 downwards.
TCGCCGTGCCCGACCCGGCGACCGGCGGCTTCAGCACATCGCGCTCGGAAGAGTTGATGGTCGATGGCAACCCGGTCCCCTTCGAGCCCGAGGCAGTCGACTCCATCCGCGAGGAGTACGGGGGCATCACGCAGTACCGCCCTGATCACGTGGAGGGCCGGGCGGTGCCCCGGGCGCTTGCCCGGGCCGGGTTCAAGCGCGCGGTTACCGCCATCGTGCCCAACCCGGAAGGCCCCGATGGACTGCTGACGATTGGCCGCCGCGATGACCTCCCCTACAGCGACCGGGATATGGAGTTCATCAAGCTGGTGGCGGCGCTGCTCGGGCAGGCGGCCGCCAACCACGCGAAGACTCACGCCCGCGAAGCGGAGGCGCTCCGCAACCGCATCCTGAGCGAGCTTGCCCTTCTCTTGAACGACGGCGAGCCCGTGGAGGTCCACTTCAACCGCCTGCGAGAGCTGTTGCTCCAGGGCGTGGGGTTCGACTACTGCTCGGTGGTCGCGCGGGAGCCCACGGGCGAGGGCTTCCGCGCGATGCGCTCCATCCCGGTGTACGACGAGCGCGGCAACGAGCTGCCCTTCGACCCCGGCAGCCTGGAGTTCCTGGTGAAGAACAACCTGCGGAGCAGCCAGTACGGGATCGAGGGCCTCGAGCATGGGGCGCCAGGCAACCTGTTTGATGTCGGCCTGCGCATGGTCTTCAGCGTGTTGCTCTCGGCGGGGACCGGGGTGGAAGGCGCCCTGACCATTGGGCGCAAGAGCCCGGTGCCGTTCCGGCGGCAGGAGCGCACATTTTTCGAACTTGTGGGCAGCCTGCTCTCCTACGCCATCGCAAACGAGCGGCGCATCGCGATGAGCGCGGCCGAGGCCGAGGAGCAGGGCATCATCGCCCGCGCGGCCGCGGCAGTCGCTCGCGAAACCGGCACCCTGGCCATCGTCGCCAGCCTGCGCGATACCATCGCCGGCTTCGTGCCGGAGCCGTTCATGAACTTCGGCTTCCTGGAAGCGGACGCGATGGTCTTCCCCTCGCGCGATGGGCGGCAGGTGCGCCTGCCACTCGGGGAATACCTGGAGCCGATGCGCGCCGGGGGCCAGGTGGTCACCCCCCGCGATGGTCCCCCCATCCCGGAGGTGGGGCGCGAGATGGAGCGCCTGGGGATCCAGCGCCCGGTGCTCACGGCGGCCAGTTCCGGGGGCAGCACCGTCGGTGTCCTCGTGGTGGCCACGCGCGACCCGGGCTTCGAGTTCGGCCCCCGCGAATTGCGGCTGATCCGGCTTATCGCGGACATCGCCGGGCCGGCCATGGCCAACGTGCGCGCGGTCGAACGCGAGCGGCAGGAAGCCGAGGACCAGCGGGTGCTGGCCGAGGTAGCCGCCGTCTGCGCCCGGGAGGCCGAACCCACGGCGCTGGTGAACGCGCTCCACCGGCCGTTGCGCGTGCTCGTGCCACGCCCCGTGGTTGCCTTCGGATTCCGCGATGGCGAGGAGGTGGTGTACCCGCGTGGCGATGGCACATTGGTGCGCGTGCCGATGGAGGCCTACATGCGGATGGCGGAGGAACTTGGCCAGATCCACGCCGATGAGCTGCCGGACGATGGCGACCGCCCCGGGATCCTCCGGCAGATGGGCGTGCACGCCACCTGCACCACCGCCGTGCGCGCCGCCGGCGAAACCGTCGGGTTCCTGCTCGCCGGGTCGCGGCTGGAGGGCTACCACTTCGGAGGGCGCGAACGGGCGTTGCTGCGGCTCATCGCGCAGATCGTGGGCCCGGCGATGGAGAACGCCCGGGCGGCCATGCGCGCGCGGGAAGAGGCCGAAGAGCAGCGCATCCTGGCGGAGGTGGCGGCCCTCTGCGCGCGCGAGGCCGAGGCCGATGCCATCATCACGGCGCTGCCGGCAGCCCTCCGCGATTTCGTCCCGGGGGCGGTCGTCCTCGATGGAGAAATCCACGGCGACGAGACGCACTACCGCATTCCAGACCCGCTGCTCAGGGACTTCTTCGGCACGGAGCGGGTCGTGGTGCCCTGCACGCCGGCCGGCTTCATCGCCCGCGACCGCGGGCAGGCCACCGGCATCATCGGCGACCTGCCGGGGCCGAACCCGGCTACCGCCCTCGATCTCCACGCCTTCGCGCTCACTTCGTATTACTCCGCGGGGTCGGCAACGAGCATGTTCCTGGTGGCCTCGCGTGATCCCGCGTTCGTGTTCACGGAACGGCACATGGACTTGCTGCGGAAGATCGTGCAGGTGGTTGGCCCGGCGATCGAGGCTGCCCGGGCGCAACAGGAGGTGGCTCGCCAGGGCGAACTCTACAGCCTGGTCCTCGCGGCGCTCAGTGAAGGCGTGATCCTGGTCGACCAGCAGGGCGAGGCCGTGTTCGCCAACGGCATGGGCCGCAAGATCCTGGGCGCGTTGAGCCCCGGCGCGCCCGGCGGGAGCTGGCGGGAGCTCATGCCCCGGTTGCCCCGGGAGCTGCGCGCCAGCTACATGAAGGCCTTCGTCGATGGCGAACACGCCAACGGCCGGACCGCCCTCGAAATCGATGGCCGTCTCACCCACTTCGACTACGAACTCGTGCCCCTGGCCGACCCGCGAATGAAGGTGTTGATCGTGGCGATCGATGTCACCGCGGACGTATTGCGCCAGGAGGAGCAGGAGCGGGCGCGGGAGCGGATGGCGCAGGCCTCCCGCCTCGCGGCGCTCGGCGAGCTCATCGGCGGCGTCGCGCACGAACTGAACAATCCGCTCACCGCCGTCCTCGGGTTTGCCGAGCTCATCGGCTCGAGCGCGGCCGCCAGCGCCGTCAGGGAAGAGATCGCGATCATCCAGAAGGAGGCGCTGCGCGCGCGCAACATCGTCCGCGACCTGCTCTTCATCGCCCGGCCGGGGACTTCGGAGCGCCAGCTCGTGCCGGTCAGCGAGCTCGTGGCCCACATCGAGCGGCTGCGGCGCTCGCACTGGGCCTCGCTGGGCATCACGGCGGAGATCCGCATCGAACCCGGCTGCCAGGCGTGGGGCAACGAACACCAGCTCACCCAGGTCATCCTGAACCTGGTGACGAACGCCGAGCAGGTGCTCAGCGAACGCGAGGGCGGCCGGCTGACCATCGCCGCCGCCCGGCGGGGCGAGCGCACCCGCATCGTCGTTGCCGATAACGGCAAGGGAATGGACGAGGCCACGCGGTCCAGGATCTTCGAGCCGTTCTTCACCACCCGGCCGGGGCTGGGCACGGGGCTCGGCCTGCCGCTGTCGTACTCCATCGTCCAATCGCACCAGGGCAGCATTTCGGTGGCCTCGGCGCCCGGCGCGGGCACCACCTTCACCATCGACCTCCCGGCGACACCGGCCGAGGCGGACGGACCGCCGCCCGCCGAGCCGCCCGCCCCGCGTGCCGCCTCGCGCGTGCTCGTCGTCGACGATGAGCCCAGCCTGCGGAAGGTCTGCCAGCGGCTCGTCTCCAGCCTTGGCCACGTGTGCGAAACGGCCGGGGACACGGCCGCCGCCCTCGAGATCGCGGCCACGCGGGATTTCGATATGGTGCTCTGCGATTACCGGCTGGCGGCCGAGACCGCCGACCAGGTGCTCCAGGGGTTCGCGCGGGTGGCCCCCCACCTCATCCCGCGGACGATCATCGCGACCGGCGCCACCACCGACGCCGGCGTCCTGCGGCTTGTGGAGGAGTATGGACTGAAGCTCGTCGCGAAGCCGTATGGCGTGGAGGAGCTCGCGCGGATGATCGAGGAATCGCGCGCCGGGTGACGCCGCGGCGGCAGGCCAGCCCCGGCCGGAGACCCGGGAGGGCCGCCCACCAGCGCCTCCCCGGGGGCGATTCGCCTCAGGCGGGGATCTCCGGCTGGCAGGTGCGGCAGAAACTGGTGATGCGCTGGTTCGCCGTGATTTCGCTGATGGCGCCGCCGCAGCGCGGGCAGGGCTTGCCGCCCCGCCGGTGCACGCGCATGAAGTCGCGCCGCTCCTCGTAGTCGAGCACGCCATCCTTCACCATGGCCTCGCGCACCAGGGGAGTGGCCCACGCCATCACGGCCATCGCCGCCCGGTAGAGCGCGCGCAGCTCGTCCTCGCTCAGCTTCGTGCGCGGAGTGTAGGGGTTGATCCGCGCCTCCCAGAGGATCTCGTCGCTGTAGGCGTTGCCGATGCCCTGCACGAACTCGGCGTTGGTGAGGATGTTCTTGATCTGCCCGCGGTACTTCCTCATGCGGGCCACCCATTCGTCTTCCGTGAGGTCCGGGTCGAGGAGGTCGGGGCCGCTGGTGGCCCAGTTCGGGATTTGGTCGAGCCGTTCGAGCGGGACCAGGTAGAGCTTCCCCATCAACCGCTCATCGGAGTAGCGCAGCGAGCGGCCCCCGGCGATCTCGAGCACCAGGCACGTCTTCGCCCGGAGCTTCGCTTCGCGCTCCACGTATTGGAAGCGCCCCGTGAGCATCGGGTTGATGGCCATCACGCGCCCCGAGGCGAGCGGGAAGAGGAGGAACTTCCCATGGCGCCGGGCCTCGCCGAAGACATCGCCCGGGAGCTCGCGGAACTCCTGGGCGGGCGTGCGGAAGACGTGGGGGATGCGCACCTGCGCTTCGGCGATGGCGCGGCCCGCCAGGTTCGCGGCGAAGAACCCCCGGATGGCCTCGAGTTCCGGTATCTCCGGCATGCGCGGAGTGTACGGGAAGGGAGAAGGGAGAAGGGAGAAGGGAGCACAACGATCCGGACCGCGACGGGCAGGGAGCGGCACTCCGGCACACACGGACCGCCGCGCCACACCCCGAACCGCGACGGGCAGGGAGCAGCGCCGTGACCTGCTACCCCCCGCCGCGCGGCAGCCCGGACCGCGACGGGCAGTGAGCGGCGCCGTGTCCTGCTACCCCCGCCACGCGGCAGCCCGGACCGCGACGGGCAGGGAGCGGCGCCGTGGCCTGCCACCCCCGCCGCGCGGCAGCCCGAACCGCGACGGGCAGTGAGCGGCGCCGTGGCCAGCTACCGCTGCCGCGTGGTAGCCCGAACCGCGACGGGCCGGGAGCGGCGCCCCGGCCTGCCACCCCCGCCGCGCGGTAGCCCGAACCGCGACGGGCAGGGAGCGGCGCCCCGGCCTGCCACCCCCGCCGCGTCGTAGCGTGCGGCGGGGCAGTGGTGGGCTACCGCGCGGCGGTCCGTGTGTGCCGGAGCGCCGCTCCCTCCCGGTCGCGGTTCGGATCCTCCCTCCTCCCTCAAAAAGATCGGGTTTTTCGCGTAACAGCGACCAAAAAGCCACGTATTAGTAACGAGGCACGCCCCAGTGTTGCCGGCAGGTTGCGGCGGGGTGTGCGGGTGGTTGCGCCCTCCACGGGCGGGGCCAGGTATGGGGAGGAACAGGCTGCGGGCGATTCGAAGCGTGGCGTACGCGCGCGGGGAGAGATCGCGTCAACTCAACCAGTGCCGGCTGCGGGTTAGGCTGGCCCACTTGCAAAGGACGGAAATCACATGACTCTAGCGCTATACGGGAAGTCGCGGCGGCGGCAATGGGCGCTCGTGGCCCTTGCCCTGTTCGCGCTGCTGGGCGCCTTCAGCGCGGCCATGGCGCTGCGCCAAACCTCGCGGGCCGCGGCCCCGAATCCGGCGCCCGGCTCAGCCGTTGTCGATGGAAACTCGGGGGAGTGGGACCTAACTGCTGACTTTTTCGCGAACATGTGGCGGGCTGGAGACGAGTTTAAGGAGAACCCGGTTCTCGAATCGAAGCTCTACCTGCGTTACAGCTGCCAAGACCAGACGCTCTACGCGCTCGTGCTTGCGCAGCCAGGCGTAAGCATCATTGCGGACTCCGAAAAGGATCAGGAGTCTTACGTGAAGCTCAACAACGCCAAATTGGTCGATGGTGAGACTGGCGACGATGGCGTTGCGCCGGATTTCGCGTTCATCGGCTTGTCAGGTGGACTGGCGACCGGGTGGGAGGCCTCGATGTCGGTCGTGCCCGGTTCCTACCCTGCCGACCCTGCTAACCAGAACCTGGGGCTAAACGTCCACACGCAGGTCTCTCATGACGGGTCTCAGACATCCGCCGTGCAGGGCAGGGCAATCAGCCTCAACATCGAGTGTGGTGACCCCACCCCAACGCAGACCGCGACCGAAACGCCGACCGAGACGCCGACCGCGACCGAGACGCCGACCGAGACGCCGACCGCGACCGAGACGCCGAC
>DAOKYT010000002.1:44156-101609 GCA_035326025.1 Tepidiformaceae bacterium | reverse complement strand
TGATGGCGCGCGTAGGTGAGGGTGTCAACGACGAAATACGCGTTGCGGTATAGGAAGGGTTAACCGGCAAGCGTCCAGTCGGCCCGCTTCGCTCACGTCCCGGCGCGGGGCGATAGTGAGGGCGCCGCAAGCGAGCCCGGCGCGGCTGGCCGTGGGGTCGCCTTCGATGACGGGGAGGCTGGCGAAGGCGCACGGAGTGTCGAGGGCGCTGGTGGTCTCGCCGGCCGGAGGGGAGAATCCGTCCCACGGCCCGGGCGCCGCCGATGGTTCGTGTGGCCATGGAGCGGGATCCTGCGCGGGGGTGGCACGATGGCGCTCATGGAACCGCGATGGGTCGACACGCACGCGCACGTGGACCGGTATTCGCCGGTGGAACGGGTGGCGTTGTTGGAGCGTGCGCGTGAGGCGGGGGTGCTGGTTGTGGCGGTGGGGGTGGATGTGGCGTCCTCGCGCGTGGCATTGAACACGGCGGGGCTTGCCGGGGTGGTGGCGGGCGTCCACCCGCTCCGCGCCTCGGAGTGGGATGCCGCCGGGCCGGGGGAGCTGGCCGGGGCGCCCGGCGTGGTCGGGATCGGGGAGTGCGGGTTCGATGGGGCCGGGCCGGAATGGGCGGTACAGGCGGGTGCGTTCCGGGGCCAGTGCGAACTCGCGCGGGCAGTGGGGTTGCCGCTGGTCCTGCACATCGATGGCCCCGGCGCATGGGAAGCGCTGATGGAGCACGGGGACGCGCTGGATGGGCTGACGGTGGTCCGGCACTACTTCGCCGGGGGGCGCGAGCAGGCGGACTGGCACGCGGAGCGGGGGCACTTCCTTTCGTTCGGGAGGCCCTTGTTGCGCCGCGCGGAGCTGCAGGCTATCTGCCGGGGCTACCCCCCGGAGCGCATCCTGGCAGAGACCGATAGCTACCCGCTTGGCGGGCGAACGACGGAGCCGCGCGACGTGGTGGCCATCGGGGAGATGGTGGGGCGCCTGCGCGGCTGGACGGGCGAGGAGGCGCGCCGGCGGCTGTGGGAGAACAGCCTGCGGGCATTCCCGGGCATCGGCGGTTAGGTGGTGGGCGCCGGGGCGTCGAAGGGGTTTTCGACGCCGTATTCGGCGGTGAGGATGCGGAGGAAATCGCGGGTTGGCCGCGAGAGGACGCGGTTGCGGGGCACGTGCACACCGATTTCGCGCTGGGCGGGCTGTTCCATGTCGCGGAGGTCGACAGCGACGAGAGTGCCGCCTTCGCGCTCGCGCACGACGGAGACGACGGGGAGGATGGCGACGCCGAGGCCGGCTTCGACCATGTGCTTGGTGGTCTCCATGGAGTCGAGTTCCATCACGGATTCAGGGACGACGCCGGCGCGGAGGAACATGCTATAGGTGAGGCTGTGGTAGCTGGAGCCGCGTTCGAAGAAGAGGAAGGGCTCGCGGCCAGCTTCGGCGATGGTGACGCCGCGCTTCTTGGCGAATGGGTGGCTCGGGGCGACGACGAGGGTCAGGTCGTCGTTGAAGAGGTGGAGGGATTCGACTTCGGGGTGTTGGGTGAAGCGGGTGACGGCGAGGTGCGTTTCGCCGGTGAGCATGCCCTCGATGATGTCCTCGGTCTGGCCGGTGCTGAGGTAGACGTGGACGCGGGGCCGTTGCTCACGGAACTTCTTGAGGATGGGCGGGAGGACGTAGGTGGCGATGGAAGATGACGCGCCGACGCGGATGCTGCCGACATCGCCGTGGCGGACGGCCTCGATGGCGTCGGTGCCTTCCTGGACGGCGGTGAGGGCGCGCTGAGCGTGGGGCATGAACGCGTGGCCGGCGTCGGTGAGGGTGACGCTGCGGCCGGTGCGTTCGAAGAGGCGTTCGCCGATCTCTCGTTCGAGGGATTGGATGCGGGCCGTGACCGAGGGTTGCGTCAGGAACAGCGCCTCGGCGGCACGGCTGAATGACCGGTGACGAGCCACCTGGATGAAGGCTTCGAGTTGCGCGAGTTCCAAACCGATTCTCCCTGGATCCGCTCCGTTGTTACTGTCTGTAGTAATTAGCGTTGATCTCGATGAACTTTCGCGCATCCCCCTGGAGCGCATCCTCGTGGTAGATGGCGGTGACAGGGCAGGCGAGTTCGCATGCGGCGCAGTCGATGCACTGGCCGGGATTGATGTAGTACTGCGGCTCGTCGCCAGTGGAGTGAATGCAATCGACAGGGCAGACATCGACGCAGGAGGCATCCTTCACGCCGATGCATGGTTCGGTGATGACGTAAGGCACGGACGTCCTCCTAGAGGGTGTCGGGGCGCACGCCAGATTTATACACGACGATATCGCCAAGCACCCGCGCCTGGCAGGCGAGGCGGAGGCGGGGATCCTCGATGGAACGGGGGCCGCGCTGGCGGAGGAGGTTCTGGCGCTCGTAGCGGCCCATGGTGGAGAGCCGCCCGATGCCGCTGAGGACCTCCATGGCGCAGTTGGTGCACTCCCCGTTCCTGGCGCAGCCGACCGGCCAGAAGTAGCCGTTGGCGACGACGGCATCCATGACGGTTTCATTGGCGGGGGCTTCGACTTCGATGCCGATGGGTTCCACTCGAATGCGGGGCACAAAACGATTGTCGATTGCCGATGGTTGATTGTCGATTATCCGGGCGAGTCAGTGGGTGTGGGCGGCGAGGTGGCGGGCGCGGCGAGTCGCCAGCTGGGCGGTGCGGCCGCATACGAGTGCGACGAGGAGGAGCCCGGCCATGGCGAGGAGTCCGGCGATGCCGAGGAGCCAGCGAGACGGGGTTGAGGGCGCCTCCTCGAAAAGGAAGGGAAGCGAGCGCAGTGGCCAGGCGGCGAACACGAGGAAGAACCCGCCGGTGAGCGCGTTTTCCCATGGAACGTAGCCCAGGGCGAAGCGCGCCAGGACGACGTGAGCCATGGCGATCATCAGCGGGACGATGAAGCCGAGGAGATAGGTGTGGCGGATGGCGCCTTCCTGGTAGATGCCCAGGCCGTGCCCGCCGGGGAGGATGGCGGTGGCCACCAGGAGGGCCGCATAGACCATCGCGCCGGTCCATGCGAGCGGGACGAGGAGGGCATAGCGCGGGCCACCGCGGAACCTGCGGAGGCTGCCGAGGATGCCGAACCAGCCGGCATAGGCCACGAGCGCGAAGGCGAACCCGGCATCGCCGATGCGGAGGAGCCAGGTGCGGCCGGCAAGGTCGCCGGGGCCGATGCCGAGCACCCAGGTGACGATGCTGGCGTTGAGCGCTGCGTAGATGATGAGCTGGCGCGAGGCCGAAGGGGGCTTGAGGGCGAGGTGGCCGGCGAAGGCGCGGAGGCCGACACCCATGATGGCCAGGGTGACGAAGCCGCGGAGGAAGACTTCGATCGTGGCGGCGGAAATATCGAGCGGGACGACGCCGGACTCAGCTCCGGCGGCGCCCCAGAGGGCCAGGCCCGCGGAGACCGCGAGCCAGGCGGCCGCGGCGCGCATGAAGGAGGGCTGCGGGTCGATGCGGATGGGCCGGGCAAGCGGGATGCGCCAGGTGAGGACGGCGAAGGCCGCGGACCCCCCGAGGAGGAGGAGCGCGCCGGGGTAGGCGAGCAGGCCGATGCTGTCGTGCCAGACCTGGGCGGCCGCGAGAAGGATGGCTCCCGCGCCGAGCGAGGCGGGCACGCCAAGGCGGACCCGGGCGGAGAAGGGAGGCCGGCCGTTCAGGCGGACCAGGAACTCGAAGGCGAGGGCGACCACGAAGGTGGCAACGAATCCGAAGACCTGGAGGCGGCCATGGCCCTGGACACTCTGGGTCCAGCGGGATGCGCCGATGCTGGCTTCGGTGGCGGCGAGCAGGCCGAGGACGAGCCCGGCAACCACGGCCACCAGGGAGCCCACGGCCATCCAGATGGCGAACAGCCACGGGTGGCGCGGGAGGGCGGGGGCCTGGACGCGCGGGGCGCGGACGACGATGGGTATTTCGAGGCCGGGAGATTGGTGAGTCATCTCGGCTTCAACGTTGGGGGCCGGGATCCTCCGGGGGCTGCGACATTTGTCACGTCCTGCCAGGCTTTATCCCCCGGGGCAGGGCCCGGAGCACGATTTCGGAGGGCACGATGACTTTGGTACGAGGGGCCGTGGATGCCGCGGCACGCCTGGGCGCCTTCCCTGGCGGGGGATCCTGGCGATTGGCAACGGCGCGTTCGATGCCCTCGCCCCCCGCGCCATCGTCCGGGGGTGAGCCGCGAGGGGCCGGGCTATTCGCGGCGTTCGGACCAGAAGGCACCGTTCGGGGCTTCGTTGCGGCCCGGGCGGCGGGGGCCGTGTTCGAGGATGTCCAGGACATCGGACCAGAAGGCGGCGAAGGCCACCGGCCTGCCGAGAGCGGCCTCGGCTTCGCCGATGGTCATGGAATCGAGGAACTTCTCTCCGAAGTAGTCGAGGCTGGGGCGGGGAAGGATCACGATGTCTCCCGGGAGCCCGGCGAGTTGTTCGGCATAGTCCTTGCCGCAGACGAGGCCGGAGACGTTGACGCGCTCGCCGAAGACGGTGTTGGTGACGCCCTGCACGCGAACACTGGCGCCAGTGAGGCTGGAGAATTCCGCCGCCACGCCGGCGAGGACGGGCGCGATGAGGTTGGCCGTGCCGATGATGGCGCCGCGGCCGGCGAGCGGGAGGGGCTTCGTCCGCGCGCGGAGGCGGCGCTTCGTCGTGGTCCAGTCCTGGAGCATGGTGCGGACCATGCCGATGCCGTTTTCATACTGCGGGAAACCGTCGTAGGCGGCGGCGCCGGGGATGGGGGCCCCGGCTGTGACATAAAACTCATCGCTGCACTGGACGATGGTGGCGCCAAACCGGCGCCGGAACTCCTTCTGGAACGGCGCGAGGATGCCGACGACCTCGCGGGCATACCGCGGGGTGGGGCGGATGAGGGGGATGCCGTCGCGCTTGAGGGCCCACTCCTCAAGCTTCGGGCTGGCGCCAACGGGCACGACGGAGACGGTCTGGACGGCCGGGTAGAGCTCGCCGAGGTCACGGATAGAGCGGGCGAGGTGTTCGCCATCGTTCACGCCGGGGCAGAGGACGATCTGGGTGTGGGCCTGGATGCCAAGGGCGCCGAGGCGGCGGAGCTGGTCGAGCACGTCGGGCGCGGTGGGGTTCGAGAGCATGTGGCGCCGGAGGCCGAGTTCCGTTGCGTGGACGGAGACGTTGAGCGGGCTGAGACGCTGCTCCTCGAGGCGGGCCCAGTCGTCCTCGCTCAGGTTCGTGAGGGTGACGAAGTTGCCGTGGAGGAAGGAGAGGCGGTAGTCGTCGTCCTTGGTGTAGAGGGTCTTGCGCATGCCCTTTGGAAGGCCCTTGAGGAAGCAGAAGAAGCAGTTGTTGTTGCAGAGGATGACGTCGTCCCAGGTGGCGCGTTCGAATTCGAGGCCGAGGTCTTCATCGATGTCCTTTTCGAAGACGACGAGGTCGTCGAGGCCGTTGGCCTTGCGGATGTGGACCTCGATTTCCTCCTCGGCGGCGTAGAACTGGAGGTCGACGACATCACGGAGGACGTGGCCGTTGACGGAGAGGATGCTATCGCCGGGCTCGATGCCGGCTTCGGCGGCCAGCGAGCCGGGACGGACGCCGGAGACGACGCCCGGGGCGGGCGATTGCCGATTGCCGGGTGCCGATTGGCGATTCATGGGGGGAGCGGCGGGCATGGTCAGGCGCCGATCAGTTCCCGCAACCGGGCTTCCACCTGGTCGATGGAGTAATCGGGGGTGGAGGCGCCGGCGGTGAGGCCGATGCGATTGACGCCCTGGAACCAGTCGGCCTTGAGTTCGTCCGGGCCTTCAATATGGTAGGCGCGGGTGCCCTGCTCCTCGCAGACTTCCCTGAGGTGGCGGGTGTTGGCGCTCTTGCGGCCGCCAACCACGACCATGACATCGACGGTGGCGGCGAGGGCCGCGGCGGCCTCCTGCTGGCCGGTGGTGGCGTGGCAGAGGGTGTTCACCACGTGGAACTCGAAGTTCCGGTCGCGCTGGAGGAGCATGAGGTTCGCGACGAACCTGGAGAAGTCCTCCATCTTGTGGGTGGTCTGGGCCATCACGCCGATCTTATTGGGGAAGCCGCCGGGGAAGTCGTCGACGAGGCGCTTGAGCTCGTCGTAGCTGGCCCCGGGGACGATGGTGGCATGGGACTGGCCGGCCCCGTCCATGGTCCAGCCGATGATGCCGCGGACTTCCTTGTGGCCGGGGTCGCCGAAGATGAGGACGTGCCAGCCATCGCGGACGAACTTCTGGCCGTAGCGCTGGGCACGGGTAACGATGGGGCAGGTGGTGTCGATGATTTCGAGCCCGGTGGATTCGAGCTGCCGGACGACTTTTTCGCCGACACCATGGGCAGTGATGGCGACGCGGCCCTGGCGGACGCGCTCCGCGGTGGCGAGTCCGACGTCTCCGTCGATGTCATCGGGGCCGGGCAGCTGGATGACGCCGGAGCGTTCGAGGCCGCGGACGACGTGGGGGTTGTGGACGATTTCGCCGACCGAAAAGACGGGGCGTTCGGATGTGGCCTCGTCTTCCATGATCTGGACGGCGCGGCGCACGCCCATGCAGAACCCCATCTCACTGGCTCGGATGATCTGGACCACGTGGCTCCTCGGCGGTAGTGCCTTCGGAACCAGTATAGGGAGGCCGGTAGGACTCGGGTAACAACGCCTTGATGGTCTCGTAGATGCGGCCGGTGAGTTCGCTCACCTGGGCTTCGGTGGGGCGGCGGACGGCATCGACATGGATCGGCTCGCCGATGGTGACCGTGAAGCGCGGCCGGCGGAGGACGACGAGGGGGTTCTTGAGCCGTTCGGTCCCGGTGATGGCGCAGGGGAGGAGCGTCGCGCCCGTGCGGAGGGCGATGACGGCGGTGCCCGGGTGGGGTGGGCCCATGTAGCCGGTGCGGGAACGGGTGCCCTCGGGAAACATGCCGATCACCCCACCGCGCTTGAGGATGCGTTCGGCGTTGAGCATGGCCGCGAGGTCGGCATCGAAGCGCCGGACGGGGAAGGCGCCCCAGGCGCGGGTGATGACGCCGAAGGGATACTTGAAGAGCTCGATCTTGGCCATCCACCGGATCCGGCGGCGCGCGATGCCCGCGCCGATGATCGGAGGGTCGGCGTTGTTCAGGTGGTTCGAAACGACGATGAGCGGGCCTTCGGCGGGGATGTTCTCGCGGCCGGTGACCTCCCAGCGCACGACGACCCAGAGGAGGCCGCGGAGGAGATAGGTGAGCGCCCAGTAGACCGCCGGCACGAAGGTCTGGCGGCCAGGGAGTTTCAGCCGCTCGCGCATTGCACGTTCTCCAGCGCGAGTTTGAGGACCTCCTCGAGGGAGAGCGCCGTGGTGTCGATCACGACGGCGTCCGGGGCAGCCCGGAGGGGGGCGACGCCGCGGGTGCTGTCGATCACGTCGCGCCGGTGGATGTCCCTGCGTGCGTCGGCGTCAGCCTGCGCCTGGCCCCATTCGCCCGACTGTTTGCCGCGGCGTTCGGCGCGGGCGTCCTCGGAGGCTTCGAGGTAGAACTTGAGCGGCGCGTTGGGGAGCACGACCGTGCCGATATCGCGCCCGGCGAGGACGGCGAGGCCCTTGCCGGCGATCGCGCGCTGTTTGCGGACCATCGCCTCCCGGACAGAGGGGAGGGCGCTGTAGTGGCTGACGTTCGCCTCGACCTCCGGGTCGCGCAGGCGATCGGTCACGTCCTCATCGCCCAGGAAGATGCGGGTGGTCGCACCGGCCTCGACACGCAGGTCGAGCCGGCGAACGAACTCGCGGGCGGCGGCGTCATCGACGGGAAGGCCCGCGCGGAGAGCAGCGAGGGTGACGGCCCGGTACATCAGGCCGGTATCGAGGAAGGCATAGCCGAAGCGTTGGGCGAGCTCCGCGCCGAGGGTGGATTTGCCGGAGGCGGCGGGCCCGTCGATGGCGATGGGCGTGGGCAGCGAGCGCTTCATCGGGGACGCATCGTAGCGGATGGGAGGCTATCGGCCACGGGCGGGCACGGCGTCGCGTTTGGCGGTGCCGGCCCTGTAGAGGGCGTCGACTTCCTCGGGGGCGAGTTCGCGGAAGGCGCCGGATCCGAGGGCGCCCAGGTGGAGTGGGCCGATGCGAATGCGGCGCAGGTGGAGCACCTTCCGCCCGAGGGCCGTCATCATGCGGCGGACTTCGCGGTTCTTGCCCTCGCGGAGGGTGATGAGCAGCCATGCGCCGGCCTTCGGGGCTTCATCCCCCGCGATGGAGGCCGGGGGCATGGCGGGGCGCACCGAGACGGCGCGGAGACGGTCGCCGCCTTCCTCGATGCCCCGGACCAGGCGTTCCATGTCGCGCTTCGAGAGGACGGCATCGATGCCCACCAGGTATTCCTTCTCGACTTCGTAGCGGGGGTGGGTGAAGAGGTCGGTGAGGTGGCCATCGTTGGTGACGATGACGAGCCCTTCCGAGTCCATGTCGAGGCGGCCGACGGGGTGGAGCTGGATTTCGCCGATGGGGATGAGGTCGAGGACGGTCTCGCGGCCCTGCTCGTCGCGGGCGGTGGTGACGAAGCCGGCGGGCTTGTGGAGGGCGAAATAGCGGTAGCGGGTTTTGAGGACGGGGACGCCATCGACGGTGATGTCGTCGATTTCGGGGTCGGCGCGGGCGCCGAGGGTATTTTGGACGGCGCCGTTCACAGCGACGCGGCCGGCGAGGATGAGTTCCTCGGCGACCCGGCGCGAGGCGACGCCGGCGTTCGAGAGGATCTTCTGAAGGCGTTCAGCGGGCACGGCGGGCCTCGATCTTCTGGCGCACGCGGGGGCCGAGTGTGGCGATCCCCACGGTGCCGCTCACGCCGGCCAGCGCGCCGAGGACCACCCACGGGGCGACCGAACCGCCCCGCGAGCCGGCTTCGACCGTGGGGTCGGCATGGCGTGGTGGCGTCCCCGTGGCGCCCGGTGCGCGGGTGGTGGTGGCTGATGGGGTCCGCGGCGGGAACGTGTTCGGCGCGCCCGGGGTGAGCGCGAGGGTGAGCGCCCAGGTGTCGCCAGCCGGGTCGGCCGCCGGGTTGATCACGCCGATGCTGCGCCCGGCTGGTGGCGCGGGCGGCGCGGGGTCGAAGACGGACGTATCGTCGCCGTAGGACATCTCATCCACGACGGTACCACCCGGCGCGACAAGGCGGAGGAGGTCGCCATCGTTTCCGAGGCCATTGCCGATGCCGCCGGGAAGCGGCACGGCGGTCACCCCGGGAGCAAGCGCTGCCGACTCGCCCACGAGGAGGACGTAGCCGCCGGGAGGGACCATGACGGCGGGAAGCGGGTCGCGCTCGGAGGCGTCCTCGATGGACCAGCCATCGAGGTTGATTGGCGTTGCGCCGGTGTTGACGAGTTCGACCCATTCGTACGGCGCGTCGCGGCCGGGCTCGGCCGGGTCGCTGACCACCTCGGAGATGCGGAGGGTGGCCGGGGCCGGTGGGGTCTGGCCCGCGACGAGGGCGGCGGGACTCGATGGCGCCGTCGCTGCCGGGGCCGCCCCGCCAGGCGGTGGGGCGGTTGGCACCGCGCGCGTGACACCGGGCGACGGGCCAGCGATGGGAGTGGTGGAGGGCGTTGGGGTCGCCGCGGGGGCCGTGGCGGCAGCGAAGGCCGCATCATCGAAGCATGCCTCGGCGGTTCCCGCGGGCCAGAGCATGAGCCGGATGCGTGCGGACGTAGCGGCCGCTGGCGCCTGGATGGGGCCGGTGGTGAGGGAGCTCCACGCGGCGGATGCCGTCTCGGGGCTGTCGTGCTGTTCGAGGCTGGAGCCGCTGCCGTCGGGGGCCGCGTACCAGCTGACGCGGACCGATGCGGCCGCCGGACCCGCGACCCGGGCGCTGACGGAGGCCGAATACCAGTCCCCGCCCACGATTGGCACAAGCTGGTGGAGCCACTTCGCCGAGTTGGTGGTGGACTTGAGGCAGGCGGCGTGGGCGCCCCTGGCAGCGTTCAAAGTGGAGGTCATTTCGCCTCCGAACTTCGCCCAGCCGACGGGCTTGCCGCCGGCGGTCTGTTCGAAGTCGCCGTTGGCGAGCAGGCCGCCGAAGCCGCTGCTCCCTGGCCGGGCCGTGGGTGTGGAGGTCGGGGGCATGGTGGGTGTGCGGGTGGGGGTGGCTTCCTTTGGCGGTTTTGGTGTGCGGGTGGGAGTTGGCGCGCGGGGCTCTGCCGGTTCCTTCGGGGGCGTAGGGGTGCGGGTAGGCGTGGCTGTCCGGGTCGCTGTTGGCGCGGGCCCGGTGGTGGGGGTGGAGGTGGGCGGCGCGGGAGTGGGGGTGGACGTTGGTTCGGGCGTTGGCGTGGGCCGGGGCGCGGATTCCGTGAGCGTTGCGTTATCGAGCGTGGCGGCGAGGCCGGTCAGACCGGAGAGCACGACGGTGAATTGCAGCCCTGCCGCGCCGGCCGGGGCGGTGGCGCCGGAGACGGTGAGCACCTGCACGCCAGAGCCGAGGACCGCGACTCCTCCCTGGGTGGCAGGAGGGATGGGGATCGAGCCGCCATCGAAGAACTCGAGGCGGAGCACGGCGGAAACGCCCGAGTCACCGGCGACCTCCAGGGATGCGCTGTAGCCGGCTCCCGGCTGGGCTTCCAGCCGCTGGAACACTTTGGCGTCGCCGATGCCAAGAACTACCCGGAGCGCCTGCCCGGAGCCAGGGTTCTCGACGAGATCGGCGGTGCCCGGATCGACGATCCAGGTGTCGAGCGTTTCGAAGCCGGGGTCGAGGAGCAGCGCCTCCGCCCCGGCGGGTCCTCCGGGGCGCACAGCCGCGAGACATAGCACGGCCAGGGCCGTCGCTCCGAACCATGCCGCACCCCGCATCTGGCCGGGATACTACATCACCTGCATGTCACCGGGCGATGCGGGGCGTGCCGCCGGGGTGGGAGCCGGCATCGAGGATGAGGGATTCGATAGCGGCGATGGCGTCGCCGCCCCTGATGTCGATGGGTGGCGGAACCTCCGGCGTGGTGGTGGGCGTTTACGACGAGGTAAAGCTGCAATGCATTCGCAACGTGGGAGCCGCGCGGGGAGAGGTTTCTAGAGGCCCCGGCTGATAGAGTTCGAGTACAGAGGCGCCCCCAAACCTGGAGTGCGACGGCAATGGCGGTATTGGAAGCAGGCGACCTGGGCGGAGCGTGGCGGGCTGCGGCGCGGCTGGCGAGCCGCGCAGGGTACTACGCGCTGGACATGGCGGTGTTCGTGCCGATGTTCATCGTGTACTTCCTGTTGCGGGGGCTTCCCCCGGACCGCGTGGGCGAGGCGACGGAGAACGCCACCCAGATCATCGAGCTCGAGGAGACGCTGGGCGTGTTCCACGAAGCGAACTGGCAGGACGCGATCCTGCATAACGAAACCCTGGTAGAGATCGCGAACTTCACGTACCTGAACCTGCACATGCCGTTGCTGGTGGCGGTGGGGTTCCTGTACTTCCTGGCGGATGCGCGGAAGTACCGGGTGATCCGGAACACGATCCTGCTTTCGGCCTTCGTTGCGGTGCCGATTTACATGATCTTCCCGGTTACACCGCCGCGGTTGCTTTCGACTGCCGGGCACGCGCAGTTCGGGTTCGTGGATACGATCCCGGCGGAGGTGCGGGACAAGCCGGGGGCGCTGGCGAACTGGTATGCGGCCGTGCCTTCGTACCACTTCGGCTGGATTGCGCTGGCGGCGATGGGCGTGTGGTGGTGCTGGGAGTCGTGGCTGGCGAGGGTGGCGGCAGTGGCCTTCGCCGGGTTCATGTGGTGGGCGATCGTGGTGACGGGTAATCACTATTTTTTCGATATGGTCGCGGGCGCGGCGGTGGTGGGGATGTGTTTCCTGCTGGTGCGGGCGTTCGAGCAATGGGCCGGGCTGAACCCACGGAAGGTGGAGCGCTTCACCGTGCGGGTGGGCCCGTTGCGCCTGCCGTTCTAGGGGTCGGAGCCTGGCGCAACTCCGGACACGCCCGCTTCAGCCAGGTCACATTCGCCGCGGTCTGATCGAAGGCGTTGCCGAAGTCGTCCAGGTGTCAATACCGCCGGCCGCGGCCGCCCCTGCATTCCATTGCCGGCCGAACCCGGTGTGGTGGGGGCACCGGCGGAGCAACAGCCTGCGGGGTGCTGGCCCCGCAGAAAGGCTCGGTTCAGCCTGGTCGCCGGGATGCCAAGTTTGCATGAAGTTTACTTGACGAGCACGAAGCGCGCGGGATACTGGCGGCGAGTCAGCGATCCGTCGGGCCGGATCAAGTGCGGAAACGAAAGGGCGGTGCCCGGGTGACGGTGAGAATTCACGGGCTTACCGAGCGGCAATGGGAAGTCGCCAGGCTTGTTGCGGACGGACTATCCAACAAGGAGATCGGAATCGAACTGTGCATCGAGCCGAGTACGGTTGGCTCGCATGTCCACGAGATCCTCGGACTGCTCGGCTTCCGGAAGCGCAGCCAGATAGCTGCTTGGGTTGTAGGAGCAATGACCAAACTTCCACCAAATGATGGGTGACTGCGCAGCGGCTTTGGACGACTCTTTCGTGGAGGACGAGAGCCGTGGAAAGGCAACCAATTAGAGCAGCACCGACATTTTCGATACTACGGCTGGACCTATGGCGTCGGAGGCGTTGCTTCGATTGGTCTATACGGCCAATGGAGCGGCTCGAACAGCTGCGGGTTCCAGGGCGATCAGCACGCGAAGTTCGTGAAGTCCGGCTACAGCGACGTCTGGATCTACACATACTGGTAGGAGAATCTTCATGAGTCGAACAAACAAGCTCGGTCTCATCGCCGCGATCGTCCTCTTCGCAAGCGTCAGCGTCTTCACGCTGAAGGGGCACCCCTTCGGCGCGGCAAGCGCCGATGAACGGCTTGAAGACCCGGCATCCATCCGCGCCCGCGCCGAGGCATTCGCTTCGGATTACCTCAAGGAAACGGTCGGAAGCGTGTCCCTCGACCAAATGGAGCTTGTCGACTTCCGGTATGAACCGGCGGTCACGGAACTGACGACCTCGGTTACAACAGGCTTCTACAGCACGGACCCTGAGGACGTTTGGGTCTTGGCCTGGGAGCGTGGCGGTGTCGCGAACGTCACGACCGGGCAGGATGACGGTACGGCCGCCCTGGTCCTTGTGTTGCGCAACGGCACCGGCGAGGTACTTTCCGCCGCGGCCGAAATCAGGCAACCGGAGGAGCAGGCACTCGCTCGCGGGCCGCTGCCGCAGTTCCGCCAGGTTTTCGGGCCGCCGCCGGTCGCACCCGACAAGGAATAGCTCGATCACGCCATCATCGAGGGCGGTCCGTTGGAAGGGAGGGAGCCAATTGCGGCCCCTCCCTCTTGCGTTCTGGTAAGCGGATGGACGCCAGGGGTTCGATTCCCTCCGCCAGCCACTGCGCGAGGGGGTTTTGGAGATTGTTTGACAGCTAACCTACCGGGCGGAAGAATCGCCGTGCTTCAAAGAAGGAGGAGCCCTACCAATGAAAGCAGCAGTGCTCTATGCGCCGAATCAGCCGCTCGTCATCGAAGACATTGAGGTCGACGACCCCCAGGCCAATGAGGTCCTGATCAAGACCAGCGCGACCGGGGTCTGCCACTCGGATCTCCACTTTATGGAAGGGAAGTGGATGCACCCGATGCCGGTGGTGCTTGGCCACGAATCGGCCGGTGTCGTCGAGAAGGTCGGCCCGGGCGTGACCAACGTGAAGGCGGGCGACCGCGTTGTGGTGGCGTTCGTGCAATCGTGCGGCGAGTGCGACCGGTGCATCACCGGGCGGCCGAACCTGTGCTCGAACTCACAGTCGCTCAACCGCATCGGCCGGATCAAGCTCAACGGGCAGCCGATGATGCAGTTCGCCGGTATGTCGGCATTTGCCGAGAAGCAGCTGGTGAGCGCGAAGGCCTGCGTGAAGGTGCCTGATGGGGTGCCGATGGAGGCCGCGGCGCTTGTTGGCTGCAGTGTGATGACCGGCGTCGGCGCGGTGACGAACACCGTGAAGCTGCAGGTCGGGCAGACCGTTGCCGTCATCGGCTGCGGCGGTGTCGGCCTGAACATCATCCAGGGCGCGAAACTGGCGGGCGCCTCGCGGATCATCGCGGTCGACATGCTCGAATCGAAGCTTGCGGCGGCGAAGGAGTTCGGGGCGACCGATGTAGTCGATGCATCGAGCGGCGACGCGGTACAGCAGGTGATGAGCCTGACCGGCGGCGGCGTGGACTACGCGTTTGAGGCCATCGGCCTGATGAAGACGGCCCAGCAGGCGTTCATGATGGCCCGCCGCGGGGGCCAGGCGGTCATCGTGGGCATGCTGCCGCTCGCCGAGGACCTGACGATCCCGCAGGCAGGCCTGTCGTTCCTGGGCGAAAAGGGCATCGTGGGCAGCTACTACGGCTCGACGCGGCAGACGTACGACATGCCGTGGCTGATGGAGCTGTACCGCCAGAAGCGCCTGAAGATCGACGAACTGATTACGCGCACCTACAAGCTCGACCAGATCAACGAGGCGTACGATGCGCTGAAGGCTGGCGAAGTGAACCGGAGCGTCATCGTCTTCTAGGCAGGTCTTCGCGGAGCGGAGTACGCCCGGACCGTGTGTTTGCAAGTAGCCCGGGCACGAAGGAGGGCGCCCCGCGGGGCGCCCTCCGGGGATGCGCCACGGGACGCGGTCAGTCCTTCGGGCAGGAGAGGACCGGGTCGTAGTCGGGCATGTCGGTGAGCTTCTCGGTCGGCTGGATCCAGGCGATCTGGCCGTGTTTATCGACGACGATGACGACGCGGTTGGCGATCATGCGGGGTTCGATGGCGACGCCGTACTTCCTTGCGGTCTCGCCGAGCGGGTGGAAGTCGCTGAGCATGGGGAAATCGACGCCGAGTTCCTTCTTCCAGGCGGCCAGGGCCCAGGGGCCGTCGCTGGAGATGACGACCGGGATGGCGCCCTGGCTGGCGAATTCCGCCTGTTTGGCCTGGATGAGCGGCATCTGGTTGGTGCACGGGGGCGAGAAGGCGGCGGGGACGAAATTGATGATGACGGCGTTCTTGCCGCGGTGGTCGCTGAGCTTAAACTTGTCGCCGGTGGGGCTGGCGGGGAGTTCGAAGTCGGGAGCTTCGTCGCCGACCTTCAACGTTGCGGTTTGGGACATGCACTACCTCGATGGTGATTGGTGAGGCCCTGATCGTAGCAGGGGCAGCGTTAGGTGGCGGCGAGCAAGTGCCGCGCGCCGTAGGATGGCTTCGATGAATGCCCCGGGTCCGGTGCGAGCGCCGGTTGCCAATCCGCTGCTGACGCTCCCGCTGGGGATGTTCCTGGCGGTGCTGACCTTCAATCTCATCACGACCGGGTTCGAACGTGCTGGTGTCCCGCGGGCGGCGGCGGGGCTGGTGGTCGTCGCGAGCCTTGCGGGGTCGCTGGTGAACATCCCGTTGCGGGTGCGCGACCTCGAGACGCGGCCAGCGCAACGGCTGCGAATTGGGCAACTGGTGTTCTACCGGCCACCCGAGTACGAGCGGCAGGTGATCGCGGTCAATGCCGGGGGCGCGTTAATACCGGTTGGGGTTTCGGCGTGGCTGCTGGTGGAGCAGGGCGCCTGGTGGCAGACGGCGGTTGCGGTGGTTATTGTCGCGTTCTCGATCCACCGGGCGGCGCGGGTGGTGCCGGGGAGGGGGATCCTCGTGCCGGCGCTCCTTGCGCCGGCGGTGGCGGCGCTGAGCGCGCTGGTCCTGGCTTGGGGTGGGCCCGGCGGGCAGGCCACGGCGATCGCGTATGCGGCCGGGTCCGTGGGGACGCTGATCGGCGCGGACCTCTTGAACCTGGGGCGGACCGGCGAGATGGGCCCGGGGATCATGTCGATCGGCGGGGCCGGCGTATTTGATGGCGTGTTCCTGAGCGGCGTGGTGGCGGCATTCCTCTCGTAGCGGCCGGGGGCCTGGCGAGCGGCAACCAACCGCCGGCCTGCCGCCTGTAAACAACAGTGGTGGGAACTACCGC
Organism: Tepidiformaceae bacterium; assembly: GCA_035326025.1. GTDB lineage: Bacteria > Chloroflexota > Dehalococcoidia > Tepidiformales > Tepidiformaceae > Amarobacter. The sequence goes on along the minus strand of DAOKYT010000002.1, from coordinate 85,681 downwards.
TAGGCCGAAGCCTTGCCGTTGGGGCTGGCCGCCGCGACCTGGTTGGGCCGGTCCAGGATTTCGTCGATCAGGCCGTACTCCTTCGCGGCGGGCGGGTCGAGCCAGAAGTCGCGGTCGGTGTCGTGCTCGATCTTCTCCATCGGCTGGCCGGTGGTCTCCTGGATGATCGTCCGGAGGACCTTTTGGAGGCGGAGCGTTTCGCGCGCCTGGATTTCGATGTCGCGTGCCTGTCCCTGGGCACCACCGAGCACCTGGTGCAGGTGAATGGTGCTGTGGGGGAGCGCGTAGCGCTTGCCCTTCGCGCCGGAGGTGAGGATGACCGTGCCCATGCTGGCCGCCAGGCCCATGCACAGGGTCGAGACGGCCGGGCGGATGAGGTTCATCGTGTCGAAGATGGCCAGCCCTGCCGTCACGCTGCCGCCCGGACAGTTGATGTACATCATGATGTCCTTCTCGTCGTCCTCGCGGGCGAGGTAGAGGAGCTGGGCGATGATGACGTTCGCGATCATGGCATCGATGGGCGTGCCGAGGAAGACGATCCGCTCCTTCAGGAGCAGCGAGTAGATGTCGTAAGCCCGTTCGCGCCGGCCGTCGCTCTCGATGACGAACGGCATCACATCCGAGGGCCGGACGAGGTCGGCATCGGGCCGCTTGCCGGCGATGAGTTCCTGGACCAGGTCGTAGCTGCTGCTCATGCGATGCCTCCAAACCCGCGAGGGTGTGGTTCCAGTGTGCGGCGTTCGCGCCCGATTACGCAAAGGCGCTGGCTCCCTGGCACGCGTTCTATGCGGTTAACCGGCTGTCCAGCACACTGGGTGTATGCCCCAACGCCGCGCCGACGTGCGCAACATCGCCATCATCGCCCATGTCGACCACGGGAAGACCACCCTGGTCGATGCCCTGCTGAAGCAATCGCACGTCTTTCGCGAGAACGAGGCCGTGGGGACGCTGATCCTCGATTCGAACCCGCTCGAACGCGAAAAGGGCATCACGATCATGGCGAAGAATGCCGCCATCGACTATGGCGGCGTCCGCATCAACATCATCGACACGCCAGGCCACGCCGACTTCGGCGGCGAAGTCGAGCGCGTGTTGAACATGGCCGATGGCTGCCTCTTGCTGGTCGACTCCGTCGAAGGCCCGATGCCGCAGACGAAGTTCGTGCTGCGCAAGGCGCTCGAGATTGGCCTGCACCCGATCGTCGTGGTCAACAAGATCGACCGGCCCAACGCGCGGATCGCCGAGGTCATCCACGAGACCAGCGACCTTTTCCTGGACCTGGCCACGCAGGACCACCAGCTCGAGTTCCCGACGCTCTTTGCGAATGCCCGCGACGGGTACGCGGGGCTGGCCCCGGACATTACCTCGGGGACCATGCAACCGATCCTGGATGCCATCCTGGAGCATATCCCCGGGCCAGAGTGCGACGAGGATGCGCCGTTCCGGATGCTCGTGACCACGTTGATGTACGACAGCTACCGCGGCCGAATCGCTGTCGGCCGGATCACGGATGGGGTGGTGCGTGCCGGTCAGCCTATCATCCGGTTCGGCCACGACGGCGCGGTCAGCCAGCACCGCGCGGCCCAGATCTTCGGTTTCGAGGGGCTCGGCCGCGTGGAACTCCAGGAGGCGCGCGCGGGGGACATCGTCGCCATCACGGGCGTCAGCGATATTCTCATCGGCGAGACCATCGCCCACCCGGACGCTACCGAGCCGCTGCCCGTCATCACCATCGAAGAGCCGGCGATGAAGATGACATTCCGCGTCAACGACTCGCCGTTTGCCGGGCGCGAAGGGCAATTCGTCACGAGCCGGCAGTTGCGTGAGCGCCTGTTCCGCGAAGTCGAGACGAACGTTGCCCTGCGTGTTGAAGATGGCGAAACGGCGGACCAGTTCATCGTCAGCGGCCGTGGCGAGCTGCACCTCGCCATCCTTGTGGAGACCATGCGGCGCGAGGGCTACGAGTTCGCCGTCACCCGCCCGGAGGTCATCGTCCACCAGGGCCCCGCGGGGCGGGAGGAGCCGTTCGAGCGGTTGTATGTCGAGGCGCCAGAGTCGGCGACCGGGTTCCTGATCGAGACGCTCTCGGGGCGGAAGGCGCAGATGGTGGGCATGCACTCGGACCACAACGGGAACGTGCGCCTCGACTTCGAGATCCCGACCCGGGGGCTGATCGGATTCCGCGATACATTCATCAGCGGCACCGGCGGCGAGGGCATCATGAACACGGAGTACCTCGGCTACCGCCCATGGGCCGGCGAGATTAGCCGCCACCGCAACGGGGCGCTCGTGGCATCCGAGACGGGCACGGCCCTGAGCTTTGGGATCGCGAATGCCCAGGAGCGGGGGATGCTCTTTATCTCACCGGGCGACGAGGTCTATGCGGGCATGGTAGTCGGCCTTCACGCGAAGGACACCGACCTCGACGTGAACGTGTGCAAGGCGAAGCAGCTGACCAACATTCGCAGCTCCACCTCGGATATCGCGGTGAAGCTGACTCCGCCGTCGCCGCCGAGTCTCGAGCGAAGCCTCTCGCTCATCGGCAATGATGAGATGGTGGAGGTAACGCCGAAGTCGATCAGGATTCGCAAGACGGAGCTGAATGCCACGCTCCGGGCGCGAGAGACCAAGCGCGCCAAGTATGCCGCGATGGAGGCTGCCAACGCCTGAGCCGCCGCGAGGCATCGCCGTCAGGCGGGGGGCGTGGAGAGCCCGGAGACGGCACGGGCGGGCGCCCGGCCCCGCGACCGCAGGGCGGCGAGCGCGCCCAGCAGCACGACCGAAGCACAGGCCACGGCCAGGCCACCGAGCGCGGCGCGCTCGCCCGCGGCGTCGGCAAGGAGACCAACCGGGTAGGAGACGATGGAGTTCACGCCGAACGCCATCATCGTCACGGCCATCACGCGCCCGAAGTACTTCGGGTCCGAGCGCTGCATGAGGCTTACGTTGTTCAGCATTTGAAAGCCGCTCGATGCCGCGCCGACGGCCGCCCCGGCCCCGAGCGCTGCGGCGAACCCCGGCGCAATCGCCAACCCGCCGATGCAGACCGCGAGGGCCGCGCCGAACAGGAGCATCGCGGCGCTTGGGCGGGATGGTGGCCTCGCCGCAAGGACCAGCGTGACCACGATTCCCCCGGCGGCGATGGCCCCGTAGAGGATGCCCAGGTGACTCGCCGGGTGGTCGAGCGCGTTTTCGAGGTACCCGGGCATGATTGCCTGGTAGGAGAACCCGCTCAGCACGATGCCGACGAACACCAGCGCCAGCATCCGGACTTCGCGCTCGGCCCAGATGTAGCGAAAGCCATCGCTCAGGTCGGCGGTGACCGAGGAGGGCGTCTCACGCAAGCGGGGCGGCGCGGGGGCCATCCGCATCAGCACCATCACCACGCCGGCGAACAGGGCCGCCATGGCGAAGTAGGTGCCCGCGGTGCCAATGCCGTCGATGGCGACAAGGAGCCCGGCGAGCAGGGGCCCGACAATCCGGGTCGAATTCATCATTAGTTGCTGAAGGGCGACGCCACGGGCAAGGTCCTCGCCGTGGAGAAGGTCGCCCACCCAGGCCTGCCTGGTCGGCCCCATGATTGAGTACATGCAGCCCAGGATGAGGCTTGCGCCGGCCAGGATGAGAATGGTGATGAGGCCGGTCGCGATGAGGATTGCGATGAGCGCGAACATCGCCCCAATGACGAACTGGGCCGAGGTGAGCAGCTTCTTCTTGGAGATCCGGTCGGAGAGTGTGCCGCCCACCGGGCTCAGCAGGAGCATGGAGATGCCCTGGCCCAGGAAGACGAAGCCGACCGCACTGTTCTTCCCGGTCAGTTCGAAGGCAACGACACCCTGCGCCACCTGCATCATGCCGAAGGCGAGCATCGCGAGCGTGGTGCCCGCAAACAGGAGCCGGTACTGCGTATGGCGAAGGACGACGAAAGGGTGTTTCCTGGGTTCCAACCGAGCCTCCTCGCCCTGGAGGACATTGTGCCAGAACTATCGCCCTAAACGGTCCGACACGCGTTTCATCACAGGCACATATGCCGTACGCGGGGGCGCCGGGCGCCTGCCCTGTGTGCATCGCGGCGGCCCGGACAAGGTGCAGGCGAACATCGCGACCATGAGCGGCATGATTGCGGGCGCGGAAGTGGAGCTCCAGCCCCACTTCAGGCCGCGGAATGCCACACCTCGCGAAGGCCGCATCGAGGAGGCGCGGCCCGGGGAGGAACACGTGACGCTCACGCTCGCGGGCGGGGCGGGCATCAAAACGGGAGACCGAATCGAGATTGTCCCGAGCCTCGGCGCCACCAGACGAACCTCCACGATGTCGGCGCCGTGCGCCGTGCGCCGCGGGCACGCGGGGATCGACACCTGGCCGATCCTTGCGGGGCTCAGGTCCAGGTAAGGAGCGGGTCTTCTACAATGAGGGCAGGCAGAAGAGACAACGAGAGAGTGAGAGGTATCGCATGCGCGAGTGTCCGTGGTGTGGCCGCCAGAACCTGAATGTGTACGCCTATTGCCAGGGCTGTGGCCGCGGCTTTACCGAGGCCGATATCAAGCCGAAGCCATCCGCGGGCAAGCGCTGGTACTGGCCGTTCGGCGGCGCCAGGGCCGCCTGACGTCCGCTGATTCGCGGCCCCGCGGCGGGAGAGCGAGATGACATCCGGGTGCTTCGCTGTCCTGCAGCTCGATGGCGCGTGGTTCCAGCTCACCGGCGCGACGGAGCCGCTCGTGGCGCATTCGCGCCTGGAGGTCGCGCCGCTGTTGGCGAGGGTGGAACGGCTGGCGAACGGGGGAGCGCACGCCGCCGGGTTCGTGGCATACGAGGCGGCCGCGGCTTACGGTCTCGATGCTCATGCGCCGGTGCCCGGCCTGCCGCTCGCCGCGTTCGTCGTGGGCGAGCGGCTCGAGCCGTTCGACCCGTCCCGGCTGGTGGAGGCGGCGGCCCGGGTGCCTGCCATCGCGTGGCGGCCAGGGATCGACGAGGGTGCCTACGCGGGGGCGGTGCGGCGGGTCCGCGAGTACCTCGCCGCCGGCGAGAGCTACCAGGTGAATCTCACCTTCCCGCTGGAGGCTGCGTTCACCGGAGACCCGTTTGCGCTGTTCGCCAGGCTCGCCCGCGCCCAGCGCGCCGACGGAGCCGCATACCTGGACCTGGGACGATTCGCCGTGTGCTCGGCGTCGCCAGAACTCTTCCTTGCGCGCGATCGCAATCGGGTGTTGATGCGCCCAATGAAAGGCACGGCCAACCGGGGCCGGACGAATGCGGAGGACCGGCGGAAGGCGGTGGCGCTTCGCGCTTCGCCCAAGGAACGCGCCGAGAACCTCATGATCGTGGATATGGTCCGCAACGACCTGGGGCGTGTGGCCAGGATTGGCAGCGTCGATGTGCCCGCGTTGTTCCGCGTCGAACGATTCCCGACGGTGCTGCAAATGACCTCGGACGTCACGGCCGAAACGGACGTCCCGCTGGGGGAGCTGTTCGCGGCCACGTTTCCCTGCGCGTCGGTCACGGGCGCGCCGAAGGTGCGGACGGCGTCCATCATCAAGGAACTCGAAGGGCGCCCGCGGGGGGTGTATACGGGGGCGGTTGGCTATGTTGGGCCCGGCGGACGAGCCCGCTTCAACGTGGCCATCCGCACGGCAACAGTCGACCGGGCGGCTGGAACCGCAACCTACCACGTGGGCAGCGGCATCGTCTGGGATTCACGTCCCGGGCGCGAATACGCGGAGTGCCTCGCCAAGGCACGCGTACTGGAGCGGGACGTCACGCCGTTCGCGCTCATCGAGACACTCCGGTGGACGCCAGGAGAGGGCTTCGTGCTCCTGAAGCGCCACCTGGACCGGCTTCGCGCGTCGGCGCGCTACTTCGGGTTCCCGTTCGACCGGCGGAAGGTCCGCCGCGCGCTCGGCCAGGCCGTTGGCGGGTGCGATCCGCTGCGGGTGCGGCTGCTGCTCGATGAGTGGGGCGCGCTCCGGGTGGAGACGTCAGCGCTTGCGGCAGGTTCTCCGGCGCGAGTGACCGCGGGCCTCGCCCTTGCCCCGGTCGATGCGGCGAGCCCGTTTCTCTTTCACAAGACCACGCGGCGCGCGGTGTATGAAGACGCGGCGGCATCGCGCCCGGACTGCGAAGAGGTCATCCTTTGGAACCGGGCCGGGTACGTGACCGAGACCTGCCTCGCGAACATCGCCGTCTACGCCGCCGGGCGCTGGGTCACGCCGCCGGTTGCCGATGGGCTCCTGGCCGGCACGATGCGGGCCGAGCTGCTGGCGCGGGGTGAGATTGTCGAGGGGCAAATCCCGGTGGGGAGCCTCCACGAGGGTACGCGCCTGGCGGCGTTCAACTCAGTGCGCGGGTGGCGCGAGCTGCGGTTCGTCCCGGCGCCCGGCAAGGGCCGGTCTTCCCGGTTTCTTCGGCCACACGGATGAACAGCCTATCGATGGCGAGCGTGGAACGGACCGCGCGCGAGACATCGCACAGGCTGCGGAAACCCTGGCACGCCACGGCATGGTCGCCGGCGACGATGAGGCGGATTGGCATGCTGCTCCCGATGAGCCGGGGTGGGCCGCACCTTTGCCACCGGACGGGCAGACGGGGAAGGATTGGAGCTGGTGGAGGGCCGTGAGCCACGGTGTTCGTGGTTCGCATGCGTGACGGAAAGGGAGTGGGGGCCGTGGCTGTCCCGTGGTAGCAGGGGGGAGACTTGAACTCCCGACCTCACGATTATGAGTCGTGCGCTCTGACCGGCTGAGCTACCCTGCCACGAACCTCAACTTTAACATGCGGCCGGTTTCGGGAAACGGCGCCAGCTACTTCGCCGCCTCGAGCGGCGGGCGGGGGTCGACGCGGTGCACCCGCCAGCGCACTCCTGTCTCATCGAAGTCCACAACGGCGGCCATCCCCGCGCGACGGTTCGCATCGCTCAGGGGCATCGGCGCGCCCGAATAGATGGCCGTGACCCCGCCGCTGCTCACGTCGGCGTGTGGTTCCCAGTGGCCGAAGGCCATGTAATCCCAGTGACCGGCCGCCGCGGCGATCTCGGCCTCGCGGATGGGGAGGGAGCGGTGTGAATCGCCGCCTTCGGGGATGAAGTGCCCATGTCCCAGGGCGATGTGCCAGCGGCGATCGAGGCGTTCCGGAAGGCCCTCCAGGGGCTTGAAGTGCCAGTCGCTCTCCAGGTAGCCCCGTCCCCAGAAGACGGCATCGATGCCTTCGGGTTCCATGAGTTCGCCCCGGTGTTCCCGCACGATGGTCAGCCGCTTTGCGATCGCCTCCATGTCGTGGCGCCAGTAGATGCTGCCCGGGTCGATGGGATCGTGGTTCCCCGGGAGCAGGAGGGTCTGCCCGCGGAAGCGCCGGATCTCGCTGGCGGCGAAGGCTACCGTGTCTTCGGGCACCCGGTCGTTGTCGAAAAGGTCGCCGGCGATGACGAGCATGCTGGCCCCGGAATCGTTCGCGAGGTCGATAACCCGCCGGAACGTGCCCTCCATGAGCAGGCGGCGTTCGTGGCACCTGCCATCGCCGTTGCCGGCATAGGCGCCGAGGTGCACATCGGAGGTGTGGACGAGACGCAGGGGCCGGGGCTCAGGCACGCAGAGCCTCACGCATGGCCGTGAGCTGGCGGGCGTGGTCCTTCGCGTGGATGCGCAGGAAGAGGAGCCATTCCCGCCAGTTCAGCTCGCCGAAGAACGGATGCGGCCAGGTGACGTGCAGGTTGGAATGCGGTTCGGCCTCGCTGAGGTGAGCCCAGAGCGACTCAAGCGAAGCCTCCTGGGCAGCGATGAGCGCGTCGCGGTCGGGTGCGAGTTCCGGTTCAGGCTCGCCCGGCCGGGAGCCAGTAAGGGCGACGTGCAGCACATCCTGCGCCACCTGCAGGTTCGATTGGACCGCGTGCCGAAGGCAGTCCAGCGGCGCCCAGTCGTCGCCCGGCGGATGGGAGGTGAGCAGGGCCGCGGGGACGGAGCGGGCCGCCTCGACGAGTTCGGCCATGCCTTCCTTCACGCGATCGAAGAGCTCGGGGACGGACTTTTCGGCGGCCTGCTGCTGAAGGTAAGCGCGGATGCGTCCGAATTCCGCCTCCATGGGGTGGGTCATGCTGGTGCCTCCGCGCCGGGGACGTCGATGCGTTCGAACACCTGGAGCCGGATGAGCCGGGCTGCGTGCCATGACATGTAGCGAGGCACGAGCAGGGGGCTTTCGGGCCACGGGTGCCATGAATGGTCCGCAATGATAACGCGCCCGCCGGGGCGGACCACGCGGGCCATCTCGGATACCGCGGCAGGGCGAACGGGGGGCGGCAGGTGCCCGACATAGTGGGCGGCGACGGCCACGTCGAACGATGCTTCCCCGGCGGGTGTGGAAAGGCCGCTTGCGTGCAGCAGGCGCGCGTTCGGCCGGGTCAACCGCGCATGGGCCCGTTCGAGCAGGTAGGGGCTGAGGTCAAGACCGACGACGTCCGCCGCCCCGGAGTGCTCGCTCAGCGCGCGCACCAGACGGCCAGGGCCACAGCCGAATTCCACGACCGACTCCGGCCGCGCCGAGCGCACCCGCCGGACGAGCTTGCGGATGAGCGCGTTTTCCACGCCGGTGTTGTACAGGTTGCGGATGAGCCACTCGTAACCGGCGGCACTCCTGCGGGACAGGTAGCCTTCGGGGAGGAAGTGCCAGCGGTGCAGGTACCACGCCGGGTAGGAGGTCGATGGATCGCTTCGGGGCGATTGGCTGGCCCGCTCGATGAGCTCGCGGGCGCGCGGTCCGGGGATATGCTTGAACACCTTCCACCGATCGTATCCGCCCCCGGTGGCGCGCGCACCTCGCGCGGCACCCGCGTACAATCCGGCCCCATCCCTCCCCTGGAGCAATGGACCATGATCACCGTGCTTGCCAAGTTGCAGGCTGCCGCGGGCAAGGAAGACCAGCTGCGTGCCGTCCTCACCGAAATGGTCGGAAACGTGAAGAAGCACGAGGCCGGCAAGGTCCCCACGTACTCCCTCCACGTCTCGGATAGCGACCCAACCCTCTTCCTGTTCTATGAGCAGTACCGCGACGCCGAGGCGTTCGCTGCTCACGGCCAGACCGATCACATGAAGGCGATGGGGGCGGCCCTGGCAGGCTTGCTCGCGGGGCGGCCAGTCATCGAGCGGTACACGCGGATCGCCGGCCTCGACTGACGATGGCTACGGGGCCGCGTCCACGGCGCGGCTCCCGGTTGCCCATAGCCATCCGCCGCAAGACCTTGAGCGGTAGATGGACCTCCTGCGCGCGGCAATCCTCGGCATCGTCCAGGGCCTCGCCGAATTCCTGCCAATCTCGTCGTCCGGGCACCTCATCCTCGTGCCATCGCTGTTCGGCTGGGAGGACCAGGGGCTCGCGTTCGATGTGGGCCTCCACTGCGGGACCCTGCTGGTGCTGCTCGTCTACTTCTGGCGGGACTGGGCGCGGATGGTTAGCGGTGGCCTGCGAGACTTCGTCCACCATCAACTGCGCTTCACGGAGCACTCGCACGAGAGCCGCCTGCTGTGGCTCATCGCGTTTGGTTCGATTCCCGCCGCGGTGGTGGGGCTCCTCTTCAACGACTGGATCGAGGAGAACGTGCGCCAACCCTGGGTGGTTGCCCTCACGCTCGCGGCGGTCGGCGGCGTGATGCTGGTAGCCGACCGCCGCACACGGAATCGGCGGACCATGGAGACGATCGGCCTCGCCGATGCGGCGTTCATCGGGATGGCGCAGGCAGCCGCCCTCATCCCCGGCGTGTCGCGTTCCGGGGCGACGCTCTGTGCCGGGCTCTTCCGGGATATCCGCCGTGACGACGCGGCACGTTTCGCCTTTCTCCTGGGCACACCCGCCTTTGTCGGCGCCGCCGCGCTGACCGCCCGCGACCTGAGCGGCTTATCGGGGCGGGAGGGCATCGAGCTCGGGATCGGCTTCGCGATGTCGGCGACGGTCGGGTTTGCGGTGATCCACATCCTGCTGCGATACCTGCGGACGAGGACGCTGCTGCCCTTCGCGCTGTACCGGTTCGTGGTGGCGGCGTTGACCCTGGTCATCGGCGGGTTCCGGCTCGCCTTCTGACCGCGCGGTTGCGACTCGACGTATCATTCGCGCACATCAAACCCGGAGGAGCCCCGTGATCCTTGAGAAACTGCGGCTCGAAGGTCCACCGCGCAGGGTGGTGATCGTGACCGGCGGCAGCCGTGGGCTGGGCAAGGCGATGGCCATTTCCCTCGCCGAGGCGGGGGCGGACATTTGCATCGCCAGCCGCACGGTCTCGCAGCTCGAAGCAGCGGCGGCCGAGATCAAGGCTGCCTGCGGCCGCGAGCCGCTGGTGGTGCCAACGAACGTCCAGTCGCGGGCGGAATGTGATGCGCTCATCGAGAAGACCGTGGCCCACTTCGGCCGGCTCGATGTAATGCTGAACAACGCGGGCATTGGCGATGCCCGGGGGGCCGGCGCGCGCATCCAGGACCTCGACGATGCCGACTGGCACGATACCATTGAGGTGAACCTGTACAGCACCTTCTACTGCTCGCGGGCGGCGGTGCGCCATTTCCTGAAGCAGGACGAGGGTGGAGTGATCCTGAATGTCGCGAGCGGTACGGCGCTGCGGTCGTCGCCCCAGTCGATTGGCTATGCGGCGGCAAAGGCTGGCGTGATTTCGCTGACCAAGAGCCTGGCCGCCCAGGTTGCCGGCGAAAACATCCGGGTGAATTGCATCGTCCCGGGGTTCGTCTCGCAGCGCCCGCCACGCGATGAACAGGAAGAGGCGATGCGCGCCCAGCGGGGCCGCTTCGTTACCGTGCGGCGGCTCGGGGAAGCGTGGGAACTCGGGCCGCTGGCGGTGTTCCTCTGTTCGGAGGCATCGAGCTACGTGACGGGTGAGGCATTCGTGATCGATGGCGGAGGGCTCGCGGGCGGTGTGGCCCCCACCGGTTGGGCCGTGAGCGAGCCGGCGGAGGTGTCCCGTGGCTGAGTGGAACCGGAAGCCCGGTTACGACCTTTCGGGCAAGCGGGCGCTGGTCGTCGGCTTCGCGAATCCCGCGGGGCGAGCGATCGCGCTTGGGCTGGCCGAGGCCGGCGCCGATGTCGCCGCCGCTTCGTCGACGCTTGATGGCGACGAGGTGATGGAGGCGAAGCGTGTCGCGAAGGCAGTGGCCGGGATGGGCCGCAGGTCGCTGGCCCAGGGCTGGGATGTCACGCTCCCGAAGAACGTGCAGGTTGGCCTCAAGCAGGTGATCAAGGAATTCGGCTCGCCGACGATCCTGGTCTACAACGCCGATGCGCCACTCGGGAAGCCGATCGAAAAGGTCACCGATGCCGAGTTCGCGCGGGTGCAGGCAGTGAACCAGAGCGGCGCGTTCTACGCGGCGCGGTCGTTTGTTCGAGAATTCCCGGCGGGTGAGCCCGGGCGGCTCATCTTCGTGAGCACCATCTTCGCGGAGCGGGGGGTGGAAGGGCTGGCCGCCTATACCACGGCGAAGGCGGGTATGGAGGGGCTTTCGGCTGCGCTCAGCCAGGAGCTTGGCGGCCGGAATATCACTTCCAACTGCATCGCCACGGGGTGGATGGACTGGACGCCCGGGCGTGGGCCGGAAGAGATCGGAGCGAACCTGTTGATGCGGTTCGTCCCGATGCGCCGGTTTGGCAAGGCGGAGGAGCTTGCCGCGCTTGCGGTGCTGCTGGCATCCGATGCCGCGGGATACCTCAACGGGCAGGTGTTCCACATCGATGGCGGCGTGAGCCAGCACCTGTAGGACTGCCCGTGGCCTCGCAAAAGCCGCTCGTGATCCGCATGCTGGAGCAGAAAAGAATCCCGCACCAGGTGTTCGAGTTCGACGACGCCATCCGCTCGGCCCAGGAAGTCGCGCGGGTTACCGGCACGCCGCCCGGCCAGGTGCTCAAGACGCTCGTGGTGGAGCAGGAGCCTCCCCGCGGGAAGCCGTTCCTCGTGCTGATGCCATCGCCGATGGAGATCGACCTCAAGGTGCTGGCCCAGTCGCTGGGGCTGAAGAAGCTCCGGATGGCAAGCCACCGCGACGCCGAGGCCCAGACCGGGCTCAAGGTGGGAGGGATCAGCGCCCTGGCGCTGCCCGGCAAGGGGTTCCCCGTGCTGATCGAGGAGACGGCGGCACTTTCCGGCGACGTCCTCGTGAGCGCGGGGCAGCGCGGCTGGGACGTGCGCCTGCGCATGGCCGACCTCCTGGAGCTGACGGGGGCCCGGCCGGTGCGGGCGGTCTGACGATCGCTTCCGCGCTACCTCAGCAGCTCCAGGTAGCGGCGCTTCATCCAGTCGCCCTTGTGGCGGTACTCGGCGGGCGTCGAGAGGGTGCCCTTCCTCCCCGACTCACGGGCGTAGGCGAGGTTCAGCGCGGCGTGGTGGTTTTCACCCTGCCCGAGCCGCTTCGCCCGCTCGCGGGCAGCGCGGTTGGTCCAGGTGCGGCAGTACTCGACCGCCTCCTGGAGTTCGCCCGCGATATCAACAACCTCGACCGCGGGCGCCTCGAACGCCCGAGGCGCGGACCGGGGCGGCGGCGCGGCCACGCCGAACATGGTGAGCTGTTGGCCCTCGACGAAGCGGCCCGTCTCATCCAGGTAGGCATCGCCGGCCTCCTCAACATCGAGGATCTCGGCCGCCGGGCGCTCGTCGCCGGGTCCGGGTAGGGCATCGTCTTCATCGAGGAAGTCTTCAGGTGCCGGGGCTGACTCGGCCTCGCCGGGCCGCACCGCGAGCCGCGGAGACTCGCGCTCCAGGTGCTCGATGATGGAAGCCAACCGCGGGTCCCGGCCGATGAAGACATTGAGGATGTTCCCGGCGGCCGGGAGGGCGTGGTTGTACCGGAGCCCGCGGCCGAGTTGCTGGATCACCGGTTCCCGGCTGAACACGGCATCGAGCTTCAGCAGGACGCTCACGGTCGGCGCGTCGAACCCTTCGCTGGCTTTTCGGACCTGGATGAGGACGTCGTACTTGCCGGCATGGAAGTCCGCCATCCGGCGTTCGTTCTCGGCGGCGCTGATCTCTGCGCCGCTGTGGACGACGGCGCAGCGCAACGCGGGGTGCCAGCGCCCGAAGACGCGGTGAAGGTGGTTGGCGTGTTCGGTCGTCGCCGCGAAGACGAGGCCCTGGTGCTGGCCGGGGGCGGCCTGGTTCTTGCGCTGCAGGGTGAGGGCGAACTCACGGACGAGTGGCTGGACATAATCCTCATTCCAGCGCAGTTGTTGGCGGACACAGCGCTGGTCGAAGTCGGGGAGCTCGGCCATTTGCGAGGCGGTGAACTCGTACACCTCGCCTTCGGCACTGCGGAGCTCAACCGCGTAGTCCTTCATCTGCATGTTCAGGCGTTTGAGGATGCCGCCTTCCTTCCAGGCCTGGCGCATGGTGACGTGGAGGAGGGGATCGATGACCTGGCCGTCCAGTTCGTCGTCGTAGACGTATCGCGCACCGGCAAGCGGGTCGCGGTCGAGCCGGACCGGCGTGGCGGAAAGCAGCAGCGTGCTGCGAACGGGGAGCCGGGCGAGAGCCTGCGCCCACTGGCCGCGTTCGCCCAGGTGGTGAGCCTCATCGCACACCAGGTGGACGCGCCGCCCCGTGCAAAGCCGTGCATAGCGGTGAGGGGCGGCCGCCACCTGCTGATAGCTGGCCACGATGAAGTTTGCGGAGGTCGCACCGATGCGGTCGAGTGCCGCGTTCTCGGCGAGGATCTTGCGGATGGTGCGGGAGCCGCCGATGACGCGCAGCGCCTTTTCGACGCCGTTATAGACCTGGGTCCTGAGGACGTCGGTGGGGGTGAGGTACAGGCAGGTATCGGCGCCGGCCACCCCTGACGCGACCTCGAACGACCCGACGCCGATCACGGTCTTGCCATAACCAACGGGGACGACCACGAGTTCGGATGTGGAGCCCGAGCGAAGAGCTTCGGCGAAGCGCTTGAGCGCCTCGGCCTGGCCGGGGCGCAGCCGGGGCAGGGCGGCGTGATTGACGCTCACGATGTGGTCACCGATTCCAGCCGGGGAGTGGTTTCAGCCTAGGCGGAGGCGGCGCCCGGTGTCACCACCGGGCGCGGCGACAAGTCGTCATGCCGGATACGGGGTCAGTCACTCGATGCGAGCGGAATGAACGCGCGGTACTGGAAGACGGGGTTGACGCCTCCCGTGCCGCTCGGGCTGGCGGCGGCCGAGGGTTCCTTCTGGAGGTACGCGGTGGCCATCCAGCCCGCACCCGAGGGGGTCTGGACCTGGACCCAGGTCAGGCCCGCCGAGGCCACGGGCCCGCCAATCACCGTGGTGCTTGTGCCATGCGCGATGCAGGTGATGACATCCCCGACCGGTTCCGTTCGCAGGTTCAGGCATTCGCCCGGCGTGTTGACACGGGCGCGGTCGCCGGGCGCGAAGGCCACAGACGATCCAGCGTGCGGCGTCCCCGCGGCAAGCGATGGCGTAGACCCGGCGGTGATGCGGTAGATGTGGAAACTGAGGCCCCGGGAACTCGAAAGCGCCACCGGGTCGTAGCCGGGGCGGAGACGGACGATGCCGTCCCAGAGCTGGTTCGAGTCGATGACGTCGAAGGTCCCGTCGCCGTTCGCTTCGAGGATGATGGCGGTGTGGAGGCCGGGATAGTCGGCGTCGGGGCTCGTCCAGCGTTCGTCGGCGATCTGGATGATGTCGCCGGGGCCGGCCTCCTCGATGCTGACTTCGGCGGCTCCGGCTTCGAGGTAGCCTTCGCGGTAGCTGAACCCCACCGTTTTCCCGGTGGCTTCGAAAACGACTCGTTTCATCCACTGCCAGCATTCGCCCTGCCAGGTCCCGAGGTCCTGCATGGCGCGTTCGGCGATGGCGTTCGGGGTGGTGGCCGCGGTGGCACGGCCAAAGAGGCCCACTGCGGCAAGAGTGGCGACAACGGCGACCAGGATGGTTGCCAGGGTCGGCCGGTGCGGGGACAACGGCATCAGAACACCTGCTCCAGTCTCCTGAGGGCTTGAAGCACCCTACCCGAGGACTTGGGCAAGCACAACCCGGATTTACCCTCGGCCGGTAAGGCAGTGTTTCGCGCCATGGAGCCTGGTGGTTTCATCGGCAGTGCCGGCCGGCGGCGACAGTGTCCGGGTGCGATTCATCGCGAGTGGCTCGCGCCGTATGATCGCGGCCCATGACTGTGCCCCGTCCGCTTTCAGGGCTCCGCGTGATCGAGTGCGCCGGGTGGAATGGCGTGCTGGCGGGCCGGCTGCTCGCCGATGGCGGCGCCGAGGTTGTCCGCATCGTGCCGCCATCAGGCGACCCCCTCGCGGGCGAGCCGCCCTTCCTTGGGGCCGGCGGGCCGTCGATCCAGGAGACGTGGTATAACGCCGGCAAGTCGACCCTCACACTCGATCCCGGTACGCGGAGCGGCCGGGCGGCATTTCTCCGCCTGGTACGCGCCGCCGACATCCTGGTGGAGGACTGGCCCCCCGGGGCGGCGCCATTCGCGCCCGGCGAGCTTGAAGACGCGAACCCGGCGCTCACGCGGGTCAGTGTGACGCCCATGGGGCTCGATGGGCCGCTGGCCGGCTGGAAGGTGAACGACCTTGTGGCCAACGCGCTGTGCGGTTCGGCATCGGTGACGGGGAATGCCTCGACGCCGCCGCTCTCCGGATACGGCAACCAGAGCCACCACACGGTGGGACTGTACGTCGCGGTGTGCGCGCTGGCCGCCCATCGCGCTGCCCGCGCCACCGGCACCTTCCAGCATGTCGACCTGTCGGCGCATGAGGCACTGGTGAGCTGCACCGAGCAGGTGCTGATGGAGTGGTTCTTCCCCGATGGCACCTGGAAGACGAGCATCGCTCCCCGCCAGGGCAGCCTCCACTGGAGCGGCGCCTACGAGGTGTACACGGCGGCTGACGGCCACGGCGTGATGGTGACAGCCTCGCTGAAGCTGGCCGAGGTGCTGGTCCCATGGCTCATCGAAGAGGGGGCCGCGCAGGGTCTCGCCGACCGCGAGAAGTATCCCAACGTAGTCGCCATGGTGCGGAACCTCCCCTACGTGATGAAGGTGTTGCGCGAGTGGGTGGCCAGCCGGAACGGCGAGGAACTCTTCTTCGAAGCGCAACGGCGGCATCAGCCCTTCGGGGTGGTCTGGAACATCCAGGAAGCGCTCACGAAGAGCCCGCAGATCGCGGCCCGTGGCTACCTCCGGGAGCAGGATGTCCCGGGCTTCGGCAGCGTGCCCTTCCCGGGCCGGTTCTTCCGTACGGGAGCCGATGGCCCCCCCCCGGCGCGGGGGAGGCGGGTGGAGGATGCCGGGTGGCGCCCGCGCGAGCGGCTGGCGCGGGCCGGTGGCGTCCCGCCGGCGCGCCCCCTCGAAGGCGTGCGGGTCATGGATTTCACGCACGTGCTGGCCGGCCCGTTCGGTACGCGGGTGCTGGGCGACCTTGGCGCGGACGTAATCAAGGTGGGCACGGCCGCGCGCGGAGGCGGGGCGAACGCGCCGGATCACCCGTACTACATATGCTGGAACCGCAACAAGCGGAGCGTCACGATCAACATGGGCACCGGGGAGGGGCGGCGCGTCGCCCGGCTCCTGGCCGCGAAGTCCGACGTCATCATCGAGAACTTCAGGGCGGGAGTCCTGGAGCGCTGGGGACTCGACTACGCATCGCTTGCCGCGGCGCACCCGGGTGTAAGCGTCATATCCATGGGCGGCATGGGGCAGGATGGCCCGTGGAAGGACTTCGTCACCTACGCGCCCACGATCCACGCCCTGACGGGGCTCACTTACCTGACGAACCCGCCCGGCGAACACACGCTCGGGTATGGCTTTTCGCTTACCGACCACCTGAGCGGGCTGGCGGCGGCCCTCGCGGCCCTCGAAGCGCTCGAATATCGCGAACGGACGGGAAGCGGGCTGAGCATCGATCTCTCGCAGTACGAGCTTGGCCTCGGCATCATGGCGCCGGCGCTGCTCGACTACCTGGCCAACGGCAGGAATCCCGAGCCTGTGGGGAACCGCCACCCGTTTGGGGCGTGGGCTCCGCACGGTATCTACCGGTGTGCCGGCGACGACCAGTGGGTCGCCATCGCGGTCCGGGGCGAGGCGGAATGGGGCGCGTTCGCGGAGCTCATGGGCCGGCCGGAGCTTCGGAGCGACCCGCGTTTCGCCACGCACGCAGCGCGCCTGGCCAACGCCGGCGCCCTGGACGCGTCCATCGAAGCGTGGACGGGGCCACTCGACCGCTATGAGGTCGCGCGCCGGTGCCAGGCCGCCGGGATCGCGGCGGGGCCCGTCCAGGACGCCGCCGACCTGACCGGGCGCGACGAGCAGCTGGCCGCGCGGGAGTTCTTTGGCACGGCGACGGCCGAAGGCCGGGGGACATACGGGATCGACCGCTTCCCGGCGCGGTTCAACGGCCTGCGACCCCCGGAGTACCAGGGCGTCCACCAGGCCGGTGCCGACACGTTCGCTGTGGTCACCGAACTCCTGGGCCTGCCGGACGACGAAGTGGCCAGCTTGCTCGCGAGCGGCGCGTTGAGCTGAGCGGAGCGACCTTCCCCGGGCCCGGATTTCGTTCGTTTCCTCGGGGAAATTCGACGCGCCAGGGCAACGCCGGGTTTTCCCCGATCCACCGCGATTTCACTCATGCAACACTTGAACGACTGAGTGGTACACTCAGGCTGAAGCTACTCGTAGGTTGATGAATCCCGCGTTGGCAACACCGTTCTTCGGCAGCGTCGAGCTGCGAGCCCAGGCTCGCACATGGATCGCTTCTCCCCGGGCCGGGCAATCCGGCCGATGACGTCCGTGGAACCCATTTCCGCTGGCGAGGGCGAGCGCTTTCGTCCCGAGAGTTCCGCCGCGTTCATCGACGCCGTGCTGGATCTTTCCTCCGACGCGGTGATCACCGTGGATCATGGCGGCCGGATCATCCACACCAACCGGGCGCTCTGCGAGATGTTCGGGTATGCGCCGGGGACACTCATCGGGAAGCCTCTCGACGTGCTCATCCCGGCACCATCCCGCGGCAGCCACCGCCGGTTCATTGCCGGGTTCATCGCCTCGGGCGCCGCTGATATGAGGATGGATGGCAGGCCGGAGATTCTTGGGCTCCGCAGCGATGGGACGCTCTTCCCGGCGGAAGCATCGATCGCGCGGGTCGAGACGGGCGAGACTCCGGTGTTCACCGCCGTCATCCGTGACCTCTCGGCGCTGCGCCGGGTGGAACAGGCCCGCGACAGGCAGGAGACACTGTTCCGCCACCTCCTCGACGGATCGCCCGACCTGATCGCGCTGGTGGACGCGGCCGGACGCATCCTCAACGCGAACGCCGCTCACGAGAAACTCCTGGGCTATCCCCTTTCCGGGATCGTGGGCGCGACAGCCCTCACCTTCGTGCACCCGGAAGACCACGAGTTCGCGGTCGACTGGTTCCTGGGGCAGCGCTCGGGTGAGGCCGGCCATCGCCAGGTGCTCCGGCTCGTGACCTCGACGGGAGTTGTTCGCTGGTTCGAGGTTCACGTTACGCCTGTCCCGGCAAGCGCCCCGGGGGAACAAGCGTTCATGCTCGTTTCCCACGACGTGTCGGACCGGGTCGAGGCAGAGGCTTACCTGCTCGAACGCGAAGAACTCTTCCGGGCCACGTTCGAACAGGCGGCCGTAGGGATGGCTCACGTCGCGCTCGACGGCTCGTGGCTGCGCGTGAATTCGCGGCTGTGCGAGATCACCGGCTACACGCGGCCCGAGATCCTGGGGATGGCGTTCGGCGACCTCACGCACCCCGATGACCTGGAATCCGAGACACGGGCACTGGCCGAGTTCGTTGCCGGCGCCCGCCAAACGTACACGGCGGAGAAGCGCTACATCCGGAAAGACGGAAGCGTGATCTGGGTGCAGATCACGGTCTCGTTGCGGCGGTCGGGGGCTGGTGACCCCCTCCATTTCGTGGTGGTGGTCCAGGACATCAGCGACCGCAAGGCCACGGAGGCGGCTGCCGCGGAGGCCAGGACGGCGATGGCGACCTCTCTCGCTCTCCTCCAGGCCACGCTCGATGGGCTGGCGGCGCACGTTGCGGTGGTCGATGCGGAAGGCACGATCGTGCAGGTCAACCGCGCATGGAGGGAATTCGGGCTTCGCGCTGGCGGCCCCTGGGCGTCGGCCGGCATCGGCGATAGCTACCTCGCGCTGTGCGACGAACATGTCCGGTTGGGGCTGCTCGACGTGTTGTCGGGGGCGCGGCCTGACCTGCGCGCCGAGGTCCCAATCCGGACGGCCGATGGGCAGCGCTGGTTTGTCATGAACGCGGCCGCCGTGAGGGGGCTCGATCGCCCGCTCTGTGTTGTGGCGCACGAAGAAGTCACGGAGATCAAGCGTGCTCACGATGAACTTGAGCGCTCGGCGGCGGCGCTCGCGGTTTCGCTCAGTGCCATCGCGATCACCGATGTCGAGGGACGGCTCACGTATATCAACCGGGCATTCGCGCGCATGTGGGAGTTGGCCGTGGATCAGCCGGCGCTGGGGCGATCGATGGAGGATTTTTGGGCGGAGCCGGAGCGAATCGCGACAGTCATTCGCTCGCTCGGCGCGGGCCGGGCGTGGTCCGGGGAGTTGCGGGCGCTCCGTCGCGGGGGTGAGCCCTTCGTCGTGCAGGTTTCCGCCAGCCAGGTCACCGATGATGCTGGCGAGCCGACGGGCGTGATGCTTTCGTGCATCGACGTTTCCGACCGCGCGCAGGCGGAGGATGAGCTGCGGCGGAGCCAGGCGAGCCTGATCCGGGCCCAGGAGGTCGCGGGCATCGGCAACTGGGATTGGGACATTCAGACGAATGCGCTCTGGTGGTCCGACCAGATCTACCGCATCTTCGGGATCGAGCCGCGGGAATTCGAGGCAACGTACCAGGCGTTCCTGGACAGGGTGCACCCGGAGGACCGGCATCTCGTCGAGGAGGCTGTCTCGTCGGCGCTGGGCGGCGAACGTTATTCGATCGACCACCGTGTCGTGCGGGCTGGCGACGGGACCACGCGGATCGTGCACGAGCTCGGCGAGGTCGTGTTCTCGGAAGATGGCCGGCCGCTACGCATGATAGGCACCGTCCAGGATGTCACCGAGGCGCGGGTCATGCAGAACCAGTTGCGCCAGCAACGAGATCTGCTTTCAGCCGTGGTGCGGGCGGCGCCGGTGATCATCCTGGCCACGGACCGGGACGGGGTCTTCACCCTTTCGGACGGTAAGGCGCTTGCCCGGATTGGCCTCGAGCCGGGGGAGATGGTCGGCCGGTCCGCGTTCGACGTTTTCCCTGACGTTGAGGGGCGCGCGGATGCCATCCGCCGCGCGCTTTCCGGCGAATCGGTCAACTTCCAGGTCGACAACGGGACGCTCGTCTTCGATGCCTTCTACGGGCCACTGTTCGGCCCGGATGGCGGGATTGAGGGGGTTGTTGGCGTCGCCGTGGACATCACCGAGCGTGAACGCCTGCGCGAACAACTCGCCCAGGCCCAGAAGATGGAAGCCATCGGGCGTTTGGCGGGTGGAATCGCGCACGATTTCAACAATCTGCTGACTGTGATCCTCACGTATTCGTCGCTGGCCGAGGACTCCTTGCCCCCGGCATCACCGGTCCGGCTCGACATCGAGGAGGTGGTGAAGGCGGGGCGGCGTGCATCCCAATTGACGCAACAATTGCTCGCTTTCGCACGGAAGCAGGTGGTCCAGGTCCAGACCATTGACCTCAACCAGGCGCTGACCGGGGTGAACCGGATGCTGCGCCCGCTGCTCGGGAGCGATGTCCAGTTCGAGATGTGCCTGGATGAGTCTGCCGGCTGCATTGTCATGGACCCCGTCCAGTTCGAGCAGGTGGTGCTGAACCTGGTGCTGAACGCTCGCGATGCCACGCCCCCGGGGGGAACGATCACGGTGCGATCCGTCGCGATTGACCTGTCGTCGCCGGCAGCCGCCAGCGCGCGCGGGGTGGCGCCGGGCAGGTACAGCGGCATCCAGGTCTCCGACACGGGCGTCGGCATGGACGAGGAAACCCTGGAGCGGGCCTTCGAGCCGTTCTTCACGACGAAGGGCGTCGGCAAGGGCACCGGCCTTGGCCTATCGACCTGCTATGGCATCGCTCAACAGGCTTCGGGAGCCATCTGGGCCCAAAGCGTCCCTGGCGCGGGGACCACGTTCACGTTCGTTGCCCCTTCCGCAAAGGATGCCGGCGGAACGGTTGAACGAGACGGGGACACTCACATCGTGCCCGTAACTGGCTCGGTGCTCCTGGTTGAAGATGAACCGCAGTTGCTGTTGCTGACCCGGCGCGTGCTGGAGTCAGCCGGGATGCGGGTGGTGGCGGCCAGCGATGGCCTGGCGGCGCTGCAGGCCGCCGCGGAAGTACTGGATGGCATCGACATCGTGGTGACCGACATCGTGATGCCGCGCATGGGCGGAGTGGAGCTTGCCCGCGAGCTCCTGGCACGCAAGCCGGGGCTCAAGGTGCTGTACATGTCCGGGTACGCGAGTGATGTGCCGTTCGCGGTGGGGGAGACCGGTTCTCCCGTCAGCTTCATTGCGAAGCCGTTCACGCCGTCGCAGATACTCGACACGGTGCGCCGGCTGCTTGCCGTGGAGAGCGAGGCCCGGTGAGCAACCCGCCCGGGCAGCGGAGCGCCCCTGGGATGCGATCCCTGCGTGAATCATGACCGCGAGCTGTCCGCAACCATCGGCACCACTCGCGCCCTGCGCCGCCTCAAGCCCGGCGCCTGGCCCGATGAGCTGGCGTTCCAGCCGCCCGGCGCGCCAGGCGGCAACCTTGGGCGGGACCGGGAGGATCGCCGGGGGATAGGGACTTAGCGGGGCCTGCGCAACGGCCGGCGGCCGACCACCGGGCCGTAGAGCGTCTTGCGGACGGGGACCGGAGCCCCGGGAGAAGCGGCCGGAGCCTCGCGCGCCGTTTCCGCATCGCTCGCCGCCATCAGTGGTGGCGTCCCCTTGCGGCGGTACGGAGCGACGTCCTGCAACGTGCCGCAGCCCCAACAGCGAATGGTGAAGGGCGGCGCGCCCAGCTGGCCGAGTTCGGCGGTGTTCCAATTGCCGCGGACGATGCGGAGGGAGCGTGCCACCGGCCGCCGGCCGGCCGGACGGGTCCCCTCCAGGCTCCACAGCTTCAGGTCCGAAGACCACGTCCAGTCGAACGGGAACATCACGCCGAGGCGGTATCGGCGCAGGTGCGGCGCCGGCAGGTCGAACAGGTCGGGTGGGCTTGCCTGTGATTCGGCGATATTGGTGGCCATGTTGTAGTTGATGTCGATCCAGGCGACGTCGGCCAGGACGATCTCGCAGCCTGGCGCGCCGCAAGCCAGCGCCCAACCGTCGGGAGTCAGTCTCGACGTGATGGCGTTGTCTCCAGTCTCAGCACGTCGCTCGTTTGCCATCACCACTGTTTTCGGAGCATTCCAGGAGCGGCGCGGGTGCAGTTGCGGGGCACCCGGGAAAGCGAAGCGTTAACAACCGGTGACGCCCGCCCGACGCCGGGCTGCACTGCCGGGGCTCCAGCACAGCGGGCGCCGGGAGCGGGAGCTCGCCCTGATCGAGCGGGCCAGGGGGCTCGCTTCGGAGCGCGCATGGAACGAGGCCCCCAGGCTGCCGGGTTCGCGTGTGAGCGAGAATCCCAGCATGCCTTCGCTGGCCTCGACAACGACGCCGATGCGGCGCGCCCGGGCCCTGGCGAGCACGGTGGCAGGCCTGTTTTGGTAGAGCGCTCGCTCTGCCGGAGGATGAGGACGGGCGCGAAATGCAAGCGCCGGTGGCCGATACGCCGGGCGATCGCCCCCGGACACGCGCGGCTCGGCCCTCTCGCGCCGGATGACAATCTGGCGGGCCTTGATGACGTTGGCATCGCGGGGCGCGTCCGAGCTTCGAGCAACTTCCGCACCGTCTCGCGCTCGATCGGCCGTTGGGGCAGGAGGAAGCGACTGGTCCGCCTTCTTCGGATCGCCCCGTTTTCTTCCCACAGGTTTCCTCCCCCATCAGCCGGGAGGTGAGCCGGGCATGGGTCAGGACATGCGTGAACGGCCGCGCAGGCGGGGATCGAGGGCGTCGCGCAGGCCGTCACCGAGCAAGTTGATGGAGAACACGGTGAGGCCGATGGCGATGCCCGGGGCGATCGCGAGCCAGGGTGCCTTTTCCATATAGGACTGCGCCCCGGTGTTGAGCATGTTTCCCCAGGTCGCGGTGGGCTGGCGGACGCTCAGTCCGAGGAACCCAAGGGCTGCTTCCGCAAGGATCACCGAGCCCACGCTGATTGATGCGATAACGATGATGGGCGCGACGACGTTCGGCAGGATGTGGCGCAAGACGAGACGAAGGGGCGACGCTCCCACGCTCCGGGCTGCTTCGACGAATGCCATCTCCTTCACGCCGACGACGGCGCCGCGAACAATCCGCGATGATCCCGGGGCGACGAAGATGGCGATGCCGAAGATCAGGTTCCAGATGCTCGGGCTGAGCATCGAGGCCAGGACCATGAGCAGAATGATCGGCGGGAGTGCCATGATGGCATCCATCAGACGTTGGATTGCCATGTCGGCGAAGCCGCCTGCATAGCCCCCGATGAGGCCAAGGAGTACGCCCACGGATACGCCGAGGGCGGTGGCGCCGATGCCAGCGGCGAGCGATGTCCGTCCACCGAAGAGGAGCCGGCTCAGCACGTCGCGCCCGAACTGGTCGGTCCCCAGCCAGTGTTGGCCACTTGGACCGCTGAGCCGGGCAGCGAGGCTCACCTCGTTCGGGGCATAGGGAGCGACGATCGAGGCTGCGATCACGGGGATGCAGATGAGCAGCAGCAACACGGCCGAGGCAGCGGCGACTGGCTGCTGGCGGCCGAACCGCCGGATGGCCCCGAGAGCACGCGGCGGGTGCCTGGCCGGCAGGCCGAACTGACGAGAGCCCGCGGCAAATGCCACTTCCTGACCTCCTACGAATAGCGAATGCGCGGGTCGATCCAGCCGTACGAGAGGTCGATCAGCAGGTTGACCGCCACCACGATGGTGGCGACGACGAGGGCGTTGCCCTGGACCTGCGTGTAATCGCGCTGAAGGATCGCGGTGTACGTGAGCTGACCGATGCCAGGCAGGCCGAACAGCACCTCGAGGATGAGCGCGCCGCCGAAGATGGCGGCGGCCTGGTTGCCAACGAGCGTGACCACGGGGATGAGGGCGTTCCGAAGCACGTGGCGCAGCACAAGCACGCGTTGCGCCAGGCCCTTGGCGCGCGCGGTCCGGACATAGTCCTCACGAAGCGCTTCCAGGATCGTCGAGCGGGCCATCCGCATGATGGTCGCGGCGAGACTCGTGCCCAGGACGATGACGGGGATCCAGATTTGACGCAGGTTCTCGACCGGGTCTTCCGCGAGCGAGACGTACTCCGTGGGCTGGGAATAGCCCAGGTAGAGCGTGCCGTACACGATGACGATCAACCCGATCCAGAACGAGGGCACGGAGAGGCTGACGAGGGCAAGCATTCGCAGCGCGTAGTCCAGGAGGGAGTCCTGGAACACGGCCGAGAGAACGCCAAGCGGCACGCCGAGCACGAGTGCCACGACCAAACCGAGGATGCTCAGCTCAAGGGTCACGGGGAGCGAATCCGCGAGCCGCCCGCTCACGCTCTGCCCATCGAAGATGAGGGACTCGCCCATGCTGCCGTCGAAGATGTCCGCGACCCACCGGAGATACTGGACGTAGAGCGGGTCGTCGAGTCCCATCTCGCCGCGGAGCTCGTCGAGCTGCTCCTGTGGGATGCGGCCGGTTTCGCCCAGCTTGGTGAGCAACGCATCGCCGGGGAGCATATGCATCAGCGCGAAGACGACGATGCTGACGAGCAGGACGACGACCAGGGCCCCGATGAGCCGGCGCAGCGCGTATTCGCGCATTCCACGGTACCTCCCTTCCTCCCTGGCCTGGCACCACCGATGCGCCTGAAAAGGGCCAGCAAAGACGCAACGGATCGCGAATGCCAGGATTCAGGCGAGCTTCCAGGCCTTGTCCATGCCGCTGGAGCCCCAGCCGACCGTGCTCCACGCTGCCTCTGTGTCGATAACATTAAAGACATTCGGCTTGCGGGCATTGATCTTGTAAGGGGCGACCGTCCACAACCGGGTGACCTGATCGAGGTCGTAGGTCATCAATTCATCAAGGACTTTGGTACGCTCAGCGCGGTCCATAATGTGACGTTGGCGCAGTGCCAGATCGTCGATCGTTGTGTCCTTGACGTGGTAGTAGTTCTTGGGGGAGCCGGAATGCAGGGCATGGTATGCGAAAGTGTCGGGATCCCAGCCGGGGCCAAGAAAGCCTGTGCCGACAAGGCTTTCATAGTTCCCGGTATAGAACTGCTTCTGCCATTGTGCCGGGTCCTGGGGCGCGTCGATGGTCACTTTGAGGCCAGCGGCCTCCCACATGCCCGCGATTGCCGACCAGACTTCGTAGTTGAAGCCGGCAGTCTGGGACATGAGGAAATAGAGCTCAAGGCTCTTCGCGCCAGCCGCATCGAGCAGCTTCTCTGCTTCACCTGGATTGTAGGCGTGCCACTGCCCGAGTCGCTCCTTTCCGAAGGGCCACTCGCTGCCGAAGTAGGTCCAGTCCTGGCCGTAGCCATACCCCGCCAGGCCGCCCGCCAGGCTCTCGATGATGGCGTCTCGATCAATGAGCATCGAGAGCGCGCGCCGTACGCGTGGGTCGTTCAACGGGGGCTTGTCGATCCGCATGGCGATGTGCGGTTGAAAACTCGGCGGCGGAGTCGTGATCTGAACGACGGTGTCGGGGTGGGACTTCACGAGGTTCGTCAGGTCGTCATAGTTCTGCGCCCAGAGCACATCGAGTTCGCCCGAACGGAATGCGGCAAGCGATTGCGCGGTGCTGGGGAAGTAGGCGACCTGGACACCGTCCAGATAGGGGAGCTTCTTGCCGGTACGCTCGTCGACCCGGAAGTAATCCGGGTTCTTCTTGAACTTGTAGCCGCCGAGGTTCTCTGAGGACTCGAAGATGTAGGCGCCGGTCCCGATTGGCGTCTTTGCGAGCCCATCGGCGGATGTGTGCTGTTCCCTGGAAAAGATCCAATGGATGGGAACGGAGAACGTCCCAATGAAGTAGGCGGCGGGAGCCTTCATCTTGAAGACGATGGTGTAGTCATCAGGCTTCTCGACAGAGGCAAGATCCATGAACGTGGGATTCTGTGCCGGCGCCTTCTTGTACGCTTCAATGCAGTAGAGGACATCGTCGGCGGTGAACTCACGCCCGTTGACCGGAGCGACGTTCTGGAACTTCACGCCCTTGCGCAGATGGAAAACGAAGGTCTGATCGTCGGGCTGTTCCGGCATGCTCTCGGCGAGGACCGGTTCTATTTCCATGAAGTTCGGGTTCTCGACCCAGTCGTCGACCTTGAACTGAAGCAGCTGGTTGTGGGCCAGCACGTGGGAGGCAAGGGTGGAACCTGCCGGGCTGGTGGGATCCCATGTGACCGGCGTTCGCGAAGCCCAGCGGACCATCCCACCAGGTGTCGGGCCCTTCGCCTGGCCCTCAAGGTCCTTGAACCGCGCACCCGAGAAGGCGGTCCGCATCTCCTCGAGCGACATCTTGGAGATATCCCTGGTGGTCGGCTGAGTGGCCGCGGGCGAACCGGCGCCAGCGCTACTGGTGGCCGAGCCGGTCGCGTCTGCCGGCGGCGAGGAGTCGTCGTCGTCGCCGCACCCGGTGAGGGCGAGGCCAGTCAGGCCGGCAGTCGCCGTCCCGGTCACGGCAAGGAATCTCCGGCGATTCTGCTTTTGCCTGGAAACACGATCCCAATAGGCTGATCGCACGTAAACCCCTCCTGCCCGAGTAATCTCATGTAACCGGGATAGATTTGATTGATGTGAACGATTTGTCTCACGCGACGGCGGAAGCCTAATGAGCCGCGGGCATGGGGGCGTTATGACCACGATCAGGTCGCCGAGCTCAGACGATGAGTTTCCCCCCTCTGGCCAGGGGGTGGCGTGGAAAGCATCCGCGCCCGGCATCGACCCCGTCGCGGTCCCAGTGATTCGGTTGAGGGGCCCGTTTCGTTTCCCCCGGCCCCGCAACGCGCGCACCACCCACACGCAACCGGGAATCGCGGTAAGCTCACACGAGGGGGATCTCCTTGGCCGACCTGCTCGCACCAGGACTCTGGTGGCTCCATGGCACCCGTGGCTCCAACGTTTACCTCGTCGAAGCCGACGACGGCCAGCTCGCGCTGGTCGATACCGGCTTCGCATCCAGTGCGCCCGCCATCCTCGATGAAGTCGCGGCCCACGGTGGCCAGCTGGCCGCGATCCTTCTCACGCACATGCACCGCGACCATTCCGGGGCAGCTGCCGCCGTGCGAGCCGCCACCGGCGCACGGCTCTGCATCGGCCGCGGCGATTGCTTCGTTCGCGACGGCCAGGCCTCCCTGCACTCCACGGTGGGCCGCAGCCACGTTGCCCGCTTCCTGGCCGGCCGGTTCCGCCAATCCCACGGCGAGGACGTGCCCGTCGACGTCTGCATCGACGGTGAAACCGAGATCCTTCCCGGGATCCGGGCCTTCCCCGTGCCGGGACACACATCGGGCTCTTGCTGCTTCGTCGTTGACCGCCTGGAAGCTGCCTTCGTTGGGGACCTCGTGATCAGCCATGGCGGCGAACTCACGCGCTCCATGCGCCTCGCCAACCGCGACGACGAACAGTACCTCGAATCCATCCGGCGGTTCGCGGCGGTTGCGCCAGAGATGGGGCTGCCCGGGCATGGCGTGCCCGTGATGACCGGGTTCGGCGCCGCCTTGCGGCAGCTGGCCGGGCTGCCGCGCCGCCGGATTGGCCCGAAAACCCTCGCCGAGCGTGCCCTGCGGATGTCCCGCTTCAGCCGGGAAATCTCTCGCAAGCGGCTGCCTGGCGGGCCACGGCCCGAAGAGCAACCCCCCGGAGCCTGACGCCGCCCGCGGTGGACCGGCTCCCGGATGGTGCCGCAGGCCGGCCCAGACGGTACAGTGCGACCATGAAGCCGTATGTCCTCGTGATCGGTCACGCCGCCGCCGCCGGCGAAGCGCCGGCGAACACGCTCGCCGGCGTCCGCGCCTGCCTCGATGCCCGCGCCGAGGCCATGGAAATCGACGTCCAGCTCTGCGCCGATGGCGTGCCCGTCCTCATGCACGACGACACCGTCGACCGCACGACCAATCTCAGTGGGCCGGTCAAGGAAAAGACGCTCGCCGAGCTCCAGGCCGCCGACGCGGGAGGCGGCGAACCCGTACCCACGCTGGACCAGGTGCTTGCCCTGGTCGCTGGCCGCCTCACGGTCATGTGCGAGCTGAAGGCCACTCCCGGGGACCCCGGACAGGACCAGCGCTGCGTCGATGCCGTCGTCGACGTGATCAAGCGGCACGGCGCCGAGGCCTGGACCGCCATCCACTCGTTCAACCCCGGGATGGTCGAACGGGCGCGCAACACCGAACCGCGCGTCTCGGCCGCCATCATCACCCCGCCTGTCGCGGGTCAGGATGCCGACCGCCTGCTGGGCGCCTTGATGGAGCGGAACGGCCAGGCCATTTCCGTCCACCATTTGGCGGTCGACCGCTCGCTCATGGAAAGGGCGAAGCGCCGCCAGGTGACCGTCTGGTGCTGGACAGCCGATGCGGCGGACGATTGGGAACGCGTCGTGGCGGCCGGCGTCGATGGCATCATCACCAACGTGCCCCATCGCCTCCGCGATTGGCTCAACGGTTAGCGGTGCTACGCCTGCCTCGGGCCGGTGTACACCACCTCGAACAGCACCCGGTCCGGCGACTCGAACATCACCTGGTAATAGGTCTGCTCCGGCCCCTGTGAGAACTCCGGACGGTGGCGGGGAGTCTCGAACAGCGCCGGGACGCCGCGACCCTCCAGGTACGCCACGGTCGCATCCACGGCGGCGGGGGACTCGGTGCCGATGGCGATGTGGTTGACGCCGGGCCCGTCGTAGTCATTCACCGTGTCGTTCACCTGCCCGATGAACCAGAGGCTTGCCCCGTTGACGGCGCCGGCGCCGAAGAACTCGGCCTGGTCCATCAGCGTTGTCCAGCCAAGGAACGACATCAGGTCGCGGTAGAACGGGAGGTTCTCCTCCCGGACGTTGACCTGGAGGTGATGCAGCGAGGTTTGCATGGGGTCTCCTTCGTAGAGCAGCGGCATTGGCGCGAAGGATAGAACACATGTTCTACGCACGCAAGCCGTCCCGCCGGGATAACGCCGTCTCGCTGGCGGAGTAACGGTTACCAGCTACCCCCGCCGCCGCCACCACCGCCGCCGCCACTCGATCCGCCCGAGAATCCCGACCCGCCGGAGCTCGACTTCGTGCTTGCCAGCGTGCTCGAGACCGAACTCGAGAAGCTCTGCAATCCGCTCGAAAAGGCCGCCACCCGGAACGGACCCGTACCCGAGTACCACGACGAGGTTGACTGCTGGACCTGGTCGTCGAGCCCTTCGAAGGCCTTCGCCCACTTCGAGACACAGCCGAAGACGATGGCGAACGGCAGATAGCGGGCGAAGATGTTCTCGCGCTCGTTGAATTCCTGCCGGTGCTTCTCCGCCGTCGCGATGTACAGGCGGAACCCCAGCACCCGCCGCAGCATCTCACTCCCGGTGGCCGTCCGCCTGGCCATCGATCGAGACATGATGAGCATCGCCAGTCCGGCCGGGATCAGCCCCAGGGGCATCAGGGCGCGGCCCAGATAGAGCCCGGCGAAGGCTGCCAGCCCGGCCCCGAAGAACAGGAACGCGAACCCCACAATCACCCACATGCCACGTGCCGACTCTGGCTTCATGTTGAACCACTTCATCTTCATGGCGTCGTCGTAGATGAGTTCCTTCGCCTTCTCCAGGTCCGTCGCGAACTTGTAGCGCAGGTCCGACATCTCCACTTCGTCGCCCGTCTTGAAGAGCGAGGTGAAGACCTTGTTCTCGAAGGCGTTGAGGCCATCCGCCTCCCGCTTCCTGGTCAGCTTCCAGTCGTTGCCGCCAAACCAGCCCTTCTTCGGCAGCTCGGTGATGTGCAGGTACCCGCGTACGGCCAGGTCGACGATGGTCGCGGTCACATCGAGCGTGTCGGCGCGCTCGTCGAGCAGCACGCCCATCTGGGCGGGCTTCAGGTCCTCTGGCGGCAGGTATTCCACCACCACCTGCTGCCGCGCAAACAGCGGCTTCGTGTGTTCCTCGGGGTCCTTGGTGAGGTAGTAGATCGACGTGTAGGCGCGGTCACGCCCGTGCATCCACCAGGCCGAACCCACGAGGACCACGCCCAACACGAAGCTCAGCGCCAGCCCCGCCCATTCGGCCGCGTCGAGCGTGAACAGGTCGCCGGCGGTGAGCCGGTCTTCGAGCATGGGCGGCGGAATCTCGACGACGGGTTCGCGCCAGCCGACCGCGATGGTCACCTGTTCCATCGACGAAAGCTCACGGTTGCTTTCGAAGGTTGCCACGTTACCCGCGGCCGAGGCGGGGCACTGTTCGCCCGAATTGGCGTATCCCTGGTAGCACACAGCGTATACACGCGCGCCCTCGGGGAGCGCCGCCGTGATCCGGAACTGGAGGATGCTCACCGGCCACTCGCCCGTGGCGTCCCAGTACAGCTCGCCGTGGTCGTCGTAGGCGTCGAGCGCGCCCCTTACCGTGTACGTAAGGACGTAGTCCTGCGGGCCCGAAATGAAGACGCCGGGATCGCCGATCTTGATGGTGACCTTGCCCGATTCTCGCGAGACCTCGTACTTCCAACTGCTCCCGTCGATGCGGGTGACGCCCTGGATGTCGTACCGGTATTCGCGGTTGCTGCCCTCAGGGCAGCTGTAGACGGGCTGCTGGGCCCCCGCGATCGGGTCGCCGCATGGCACGCGCTCATAGAAGTAGCGGAAGATGCCGTGCTTTTCGAGCGACCCGAAGTCCGCGCGGATGGTCTCCCGCGCCGAAATCGTCCCATCGGGCCCAATCTCGTACTCGATCGCGTAATCGGTGACCACCCAGCCTTCATCGGCGAACGCCGCCGGCCGCAGGGAAAGGCCGAATGCCAGGGCGAGGGCGAAGGCTGCCAGCAGCAGCGGGCGCTTCATGTCGAGGCATTCTACCCACAAGCCGCCGAACGGGCGGTTCAAGACAAGCCGTTGCGCGGGCCGTATGATCCTTTTCACTGCCAGGAAGCTCCGCAATCTCCGTTCCCCGCGGGTAACTCCACATCCAAGGATGGTGCATGGAAGCGTTCGACTACGTCGCGCCGCGCTCCCTCGCCGAGGCCTTCGCGGCACTCGGCAACGGAAAGCGGTCGCTCATGCTCGCCGGTGGCACCGACGTCATCGTGCAGCTCCGCGAAGGCCGCAAACAGTGCGACCAGGTCATCGACCTGAAGCATATCCCCGAGATGATGGCGATGGCGTCCAGGCCCGATGGCTCGCTCGAGGTGGGCGCGGCCGTGCCGCTCGCCCGGATCTACGAGGACGCCACGGTGCGCGCAAGGCTCCCTGCCCTCGTCGATGCCGCGTCGATCATCGGTGGTACCGCCATCCAGTCGCGGGCGAGCCTTGGCGGCAACCTCTGCAACGCCAGCCCCGCCGCCGATTCCTCGCCGGCGCTGATGGTGCTCGGGGCTCGCCTGAACATCGTTTCCCCTTCAGGGTCGCGCGAGCTGGCCGTGGAGGAGTTCTTCGCCGGCCCGGGCCGCAATACCCTCCAGCCAGGCGAAATCCTCGCCAGTATCCGGATCCCCGCCCAGCCGGACCGCTCTGCCGCCTACTACCACCGCTTCATCCCGCGCAACGAGATGGATATCGCGGTCGCCAGCTCCGGCGTGCGCATCCAGCTCGCGGCCGATGGCGCCACCATCGAAGCGGCCCGCGTGGCCCTGGGTGCCGTCGCCGCGACGCCGATCATGGTGCCAGCAGCCGCGGCCGCTCTCGTTGGCAGGCCCGCCGGCCCCGAGGCGTTCGCGGCCGCCGGCCAGGCCGCCTCCGATGCGGCTACCCCGATCGACGACATGCGCGGCGGCGCCGCCCAGCGGAAGCACCTGGCCAGGATCCTCACCATCCGCGCGCTCGAAGGGGCGCTCCAGCGACTCCGGGAGGCCCGCTAGCCCATGCCGAAAATGCACATCCAGACTCGCCTCAACGGCGAGGATGCCGAATTCCTCGCCGAGCCTCGCCAGAGCCTTCTCGAAGTCCTCCGCGACGAGATCGGGCTCACCGGCACAAAGGAAGGCTGCAACAACGGCAATTGCGGCGCCTGCAGCGTCCTGCTCAACGGCCGCGTCGTAAACTCGTGCTGCGTCCTTGCCGTCGAGACGCAGGGCGCTGAGGTGACCACCATCGAGGGGCTGGCGCATGGGGACCAGCTCCATCCATTGCAGCAGGCGTTCCTGGAAGAAGCGGCGCTCCAGTGCGGCATCTGCACGCCCGGGTTCATCATGTCGGCGAAGGCGCTCCTCGACCAGGAGCCGAACCCCGATGAGCACCGGGTGCGCTTCTGGCTTGCCGGGAACCTCTGCCGCTGCACCGGCTACGACAAGATCGTCAAGGCCGTCATGAAGGCGTCCACGCGGATGCAGGAGGTGAAGTAACGTGACCACAGCTGAACGCCCCGGCTACTCCGTCATCGGCACCCGGCCGATCCGCCCGGATGGCGTCGAAAAAGTGACTGGCAAGGCCCAGTACGGCGCCGACATCCACCTCCCGGGGCTCATCCATGCGAAGGTACTGCGCAGCCCGCACGCGCACGCGCGCATCCTGTCCATCGATACCAGCGAGGCGGAGAAGCACCCCGGCGTGCTGGCCGTCGTCACCCATCGGGACCTGCCCGCCGCCGCCGACAAGATCGAGGAGCTTGGCGAGAGCGCGGTCAACGTCAAGGAAGTGAGCGACAACATCCTCGCTTCGGAAAAGGTGCTCTACCGGGGCCATGCGATCGCTGCCGTCGCGGCGGCGAGCCCCCACGCCGCCGAGCTGGCTCTCGGGAAGATCAGGGTCGAGTACGAGGTCCTGCCACCTGTGCTCGATGTGCGCGATGCGATGCGCGATGATGCGCCGCTCCTGGACGAAGCGCGCCGTACCAAGACGCTGATGACGGGTGAACTGAGCGACAGGCCCTCGAATATCGCGACGTACAACAGGTTCGTGGGTGGAGATGTCGAGGCAGCGTTCGCCGCCGCGGATGCCGTCGTCGAGCGCGAGTTCACAACCAGGATGGTCCACCAGGGCTACATCGAGCCGCAGACTACCACCGCCAGCTGGAACTCCGATGGCACACTGACGATCTGGACCAGCACCCAGGGCGCTTTCGCGGTGCGCGGGCTCGTATCCGAGGTCCTCAAGCTGCCCATCAACCACGTGAAGGTTGTGCCGATGGAGATCGGCGGCGGCTTTGGCGGCAAGCTCCCGATCTACCTCGACCCCGTCGCCGCGCTCCTTTCGAAAAAGAGCGGCCGGCCGGTGAAAGCCACCATGAGCCGCACCGAGGTGTTCGAGGCCACCGGCCCCACGAGTGGCACGTACATCAAGGTCAAGGCAGCGGCCAGGGGCGACCGGCTGACGGCCGTCCAGGCGACCCTCTGCTACGAGGCGGGCGCTTTTCCCGGCTCGCCCGTGGGCGCCGGCTCGATGACCATGCTCGCGCCCTACAACCTGGATAACTTCGAACTGCACGCCTACGACGTCGTGGTGAACAAGCCGAAGACGGCCGCCTACCGCGCGCCGGGCGCTCCGGCGGCGGCGTTCGCCATCGAGAGCGTGGTCGACGAGCTCGCCAGGCGCCAGGACATCGACCCCCTCGAGTTCCGCAAGGTGAACGCCTCGAAGCAGGGCACGCGGATGGTGAACGGCATCGCCTTCCCCCGGATCGGCAACGAGGAAGTCGTCGAGGCCGCCCTGAACTCCCCCCACTACCGCTCGCCCATCGAAGGGCCTAACCGCGGCCGGGGCGTCGCGTCGGGCTACTGGTTCAACGGCGGCATGCAGTCGAGCGTCGTGGTCGCCGTGAATACCGACGGGACGATCAACCTGGTCGAAGGCTCCACGGATATCGGTGGCACGCGCGCTTCGCTCGCCATGCAGCTCGCTGAAACGCTCGGCGTACCCTACGACACCATCCGCCCTTCCGTGGTCGATACCGACTCAATTGGCCACAACGACGTGACCGGCGGGAGCCGCACCACGTTCGCCTCGGGTCTCGCCGTCTACGAGGCGGGCATGGATATCCGCCGCCAGATGGTCGCCCGCGCCGCGAAGCTCTGGGGGGTCGCCGAGGACGATGTGGCCTACGAATCCGGCGTGCTGCGATGCCTGAAAGACTCGACGAAGGAACTGACTTTCAAGGAGATGGCGGCCCAGTCGGCCCGGACCGGCGGCCCGATCACCGGCAAGGCCTCGCTCCTCGCGCGCGGCGCCGGCGGGGCGTTTGCCACGCACATCGTCGATGTCGAGGTCGATCCCGACACCGGCAAGGTCACCATCCTTCGTTACACGGCCGTCCAGGATGTCGGCACGGCGATCCACCCCTCCTACGTCGAGGGGCAGATCCAGGGTGGCGCCGTGCAGGGCATTGGCTGGGCGTTGAACGAGGAATACTTCTACGACGAGACTGGCCGGCTGCTGAACGCGAGTTTCCTCGACTACCGCATGCCGACCGCTCTGGACGTGCCGAACATCGACACGATCCTCGTCGAGGTGCCCAACCCGGGCCACCCCTATGGCGTGCGCGGCGTCGGTGAAGTGCCGATCGTGCCACCGCTCGCCGCAATCGCGAATGCCATCGCCGATGCGACAGGCCACCGCTTCACCGACCTCCCGATGTCTCCACGGCGCCTGGCCGAGGAGCTCAACGGCCTGTCCTGATGGTCCGAGTGATCATCCCGGCGACGCTCCGCGGCATCTGCGGGGGGTCGCCGCTGGTGGAGGTGGAGGGTGCGACGATCGGCGACGTGCTGCGCGCCGTCGATGCGCGATGCCCCGGCTTCCATGGCCGGGTCGTCGAAGATGGCCGGCTGCGCCCGGAGCTGGCCTTCGCCCTGGACGGCGAGGTCGTGCCGCTCGCATTGCACGACGCGGTCTCGCCGGAAACCGAGATCGCCATCGTCCCGGCCCTCGGTGGGGGCTGACCCCGGAAGCTCACCACGGCTGGCCGAAACGGTCTCCCCGGGTGACTTTCGCAAGGGGCAGCCATCGCCGCCTCACCTTCTCCGAAGGCGTATCCCGGGCACACGGCGATCAGCACCGGTGCGCCTTCCCATGGCGCCTGGCCGGGAGCCCCCGGCCCATGCGTCCGCGTACCGGGGCAGCGGAGATCGCGCCCGGCCGCTGCCTGCTGGTGGGCTGGCGGATGACGTTGAAACGCCAGGGCCGCACGGTGCGGGCACCGGGCGCACGGGCCGCCGGTGGCGGAGAGGTGGCGCGATGGCCGGGCGCTGTCTATCCGCGCGGCAGGCCGAGCCCGCGCGTCGCGATGATGTTGCGCTGGATTTCGCTCGTGCCCGCCGCGATTGTCGCCGGCACCACCTGCATGTACTCCATCGCCGCGCTGTTTCCGAGCACCGCTTCCGGCCCCTCGAACCTGCGCAGCTGGCCCGTCATGCCGGTCAGGTGCATCTTCGTCAGCGCGATCCGCTGGGAGAGCTCCGAACCGTACATCTTGCACATGCTGGCTTCCATGTTCGGGACGCCGCCTCGCGCCTGGATCGAGACGACGACGAACGAGAGCAACTCGCAGATGGCCGTTTCGAGCGCCCGGTCCGCGATCTCGAGGCGATAGCTCGGGCTGACCGGCCGGCCGGCAGCCGATCGCCCCCGCGCGTACTTCACGAGCTTTTCGACGTTCTTCCGTGCGGTAATGGCCCGCGCGATGTTCGAGCGCTCGAAGTCGAGCGTGGTCGTGCCGACATACCAGCCGCGGTTCTCCTCGCCGATCCGGTTCTTCACGGGCACGCGCACGTCCTCGAAGAAGACCTCGTTGAAGACGTGGCCGTCCGCCATGTTGATGAGCGGCCGCACGGTGATGCCGGGCGTCTTCATATCCACCAGCAGATAGCTGATGCCGCGGTGTTTCGGCGCATCGGGGTCGGTGCGCGCCATCATGAAGATCCAGTCCGCCCGGTGCGCTCCGGACGTCCAGATCTTCTGGCCGTTCACGACGTAATCGTCACCATCACGCACGGCCCGCGTCTGCAGGCTGGCCAGGTCGGACCCGGAGCCCGGCTCGCTGAAGCCCTGGCACCATGCCACCTCGCCGCGCAGCATCGGCGGCAGGTGTTCGGCCTTTTGCTCGTCGGTGCCGTGCAGCATGATGGTCGGACCGACCAGGTTCAGCATCTGGCGGCTCGTCGGCGCGCCGGCCTCGTGCAGCTCCTGGCTCAGCACGAACTGCTCCAGGACCGACATATCGGCCCCGCCGTACTTCTTCGGCCAGGCCGGGGCAATCCAGCCGTTCTCGGCGAGCCTGTCGAGCCAGACCTTCGTCCGGACCGGGTCCCCGCCCCCTTCCATCATGCTCATCTCGTCTTCGTCGCCCGTCGAGTCTTTCAGCCAGTAGTCCTGGACGAACTTACGGACCGTGGAGCGCCATTCGGCGAGCTCCGGGGTGTCCTGGAATCGCATACGTGTTGCCTCCGGGGAGATGCGGCGGATTCTACACGCTCTGGCGCGGCTCGCGACGCCTTACGCGGGCCCGAACGCTTCGGCCGCTGCCTCGCCGGAGCGGACCGCCCCTTCGATGCAGGCCTGGTGTGTCCAGTCTCCCGCGAACACCAGCGGCGGCCGGCGCTGGTAGGCTGCCATCCGCGTGAAGTGTCCCGGGGCCATCGTCGGCACCGCCTGCGCCCACCGGATCACGTGCTGGACATTCCAGGATTTCAGCGGCGGCAGGTTCGGGATGATGTTCACCGCCTCGTCCCACAGGTGTCCCGCGATTTCCGCATCGGGCATATTCAGCAGGTGCCGGTTGTACCGTTGGTTTCCGCAGATCAGGGCCCACTGCCAGCCCGCCGGACAGGTCCCCCAGGCGCCGTCCCGCGCCGACTGCCACTCGACACTGGCAACCAGGCCCATCGGCATGGGCCGCCGGTGGACCCGCCCGGGCGCATCGCCCGGCATGGCCAGGTACAGGCGGCACTGGCCCGTGTACTCGATGTGCTCGTAATTGAGCTGAGCAACCCAGCGCGGCTCGATTGCGCGCGTCACGAACCGGTTGCCTGCTGGCGGCGGTACCGCAACGACGATCCCGTCGAACCCGGTGCCCATGCTGTTCGCCACCACTTCCATCCGCATGCCGCCCTGGCGGATCATCTCGACGCGCGCGTTCAGCCGCACTTCGAGGTGGCTCGCGACGCGCTTCCACGGCGCGTCCATGCCCTCGGCCACCTGGAGGTACCGCGCGCGGCTGGCCGCGATCCACGACCGCAGGAACTCGGCCGATTGCTCCGAGAGCGGCGCGAACAACCCTTCGAACATCGGGCCGAAGAGGAACCTGGCGGCCGTGGGGCTCACCGGGGCCAGGTGTGCCTCGGCTGTCTCCTGGTCGTTGAACGTCCGGAACCCGAGCGGCGGGTAACCTTCGAGCCACTGCAGCCAGTTGCGCAGCCGTTCCCGTTCCTCCGGAGGCACCAGGTGCTCGCCCGAGGGCGTCCGGGGGAGCCCATTGCTGAGGTATACCTGGTCGCCGAGGAGCAGTTCGGCGGGGCCGCTGGCGCGCAGCGGTTGCAGCCGCTCCCGCTCTCCCAGTTCTTCAAACAGCGCGAGCGTGCGCGTGTAGGCCGTCGTTAGCCAGCCAGCCCCCGTATCCACGTGGTGGCCCGGCCCGAAGTGCTCGGTGTGCGCTCGCCCGCCCACGTACGGGTTCGCTTCGTAGACGATGACGCGATGCCCCGCCTTACTCAGGCGGTAGGCGGCGGTCAGCCCCGCGGCACCCGCGCCGATGACGGCAATGCGCATGATTCGAGTATAGGAGCCACGGGAAGTCCACCCGGTGGGCGACGAGCGAAGTAAGGGTTACAACGGCGCAAGATCGGGCGCGCGCCCCGGGCCAGCGCCTGCCAACCTCCGAACCCGTACCGCGGGCGATCGCCAGCCGGGCGTACCGCAGGGTGTCGTTGCGCCGACCGGGGGTTCCGGGCCGCGCCGCCCCGACCCCCTACTCCATCTCGCCCCAGTTGCGGCCCTGCTTCAAGTCCACCTTCAGTGGCACCTTCATCTCGATGCTTGCCGGCATCAGCCGCACCGCCAGCTCCCGCACGACGTCCACCTCGTCCGCCGGACACTCGAAGATGAGCTCGTCGTGCACCTGGAGGATCATCCGGCTGCGGAGGCCGCGTTCCCGCAGCTCGTCGTCCACACGGATCATCGCGACCTTGATGATGTCGGCGGCTGTGCCCTGGATGGGCATGTTGATGGCTTCGCGTTCGGCGGCGGAACGTACCTGGAAGTTCGTGCTGCGGATCGCCGGCAGGTACCGCCGCCGGCCGAAGAGCGTCTCGGCGTACCCCTTCTCGCGCGTCGATGCGAGGGTGGCTTGCTGCCACCCGGCGATGCCCGGGAAGCGCCGGTAGTAGGTGGTGATGAACGCCTCGGCCTCCTCCCGCGTCATCCCGGTGCGGCTCGCCAGCCCGAACTCTCCCATCCCGTAGGCGATGCCGAAGTTCACCATCTTCGCGGTGTCGCGCATCTGTCGCGTGACTTCCGAAGGGTCGACCCCGTAGACGGTCGCCGCGGTCGCGCGGTGGATATCCTGGTCGGCGAGGAACGCCTGGATGAGCCCATCGTCGCCGGTGATGTGCGCCAGCACGCGCAATTCGATCTGCGAGTAGTCGGCCGCGACGAACCACGGGTCGCCGAAGTGCGCCGCGACGAATGCCCGGCGAATGTCGCGGCCCGTATCCGTGCGCACCGGGATGTTCTGGAGGTTCGGGTTGGTGCTGCTCAGCCGTCCCGTCGAGGCGACTGTCTGCTGAAAGTCCGTGTGGATGCGGCCGTCCTCGGCAATGGCGCCCGGAAGGGCATCCGTATAGGTGGACTTCAGTTTCGTCAGTTCGCGGTACTGGAAGATCAGGCCGATGATGGGTGCCACGGGGCGCAGGCCTTCGAGCGCCCGCTGGTCGGTGCTGTAGCCCTGCGTGGTCTTGCGCGTCTTCGGCAGGCCGAGCTCGCCGAACAGCACGTCGCTCAGCTGCTTTGGGCTCCCGATGTTGAATTCGTGCCCGACGGCCGAGTAAATCTCCCGTTCGACCCTGTCGATATCGACGGCCATGGCCCGGGAGAGTTCCCGCAGCACCGCCACGTCCACCGCGATCCCCACCTTTTCCATGCCGTAGAGCACGCGGATGAGTGGCATCTCCATATCCGCGAAGAGGGGCCATTGGCCGCGTTCGTTGAGCTGCTGTTCGAGCTGCGGGCGGATGCGGAGTAGCATCTCGGCCTGCTGGCAGGCGTAGGGCGCCACGTCGTCGATGCTGGCCTGCGACAGCGCGACGTGGTTCCGGCCGGTGCCGGTGAGCGATTGGAGCGTCGTCATCTGGATGCCGAGGCGCTCGTTCACCAGCGGCTGCAATTGCGACGAGGTCTCGCCCAGGAGGAACGCGGCGATGGCCACATCGAATTCGTAGCCGGTGAGTGTCATGCCGTTGCGCTCGAGCTGGTGGAGCACGTACTTCGTGTTGTAGACCGTCTTCTTGAGGCCCGGGCCGGCGAGTAGCGGCCCCAGGGTCTCCCGGACGGCGTCGAGCTTGAGTTGGCCTGTGCTGCCATCGATCCGGGGTACGTGGCCCACCGGCACATACCATGCGCGGCCTGGCGCGGTTGAGAAGGCGAGCCCGAGTATCATCGGATGCGAGGTGTCGCCGGTGGTCGAGATGCTGGCGAACCCGAACGCCCCCGCGGCCCGGAGCGTCGCCGCCAGCTCGCCGAGGGCCTCCGGTGTCGTGACGGTGGTGTACTCCGTCGCGACCTCTTCGCTCCCTCTGGGAGCCGGCCTCGCGGCCCCCAGTACTTCGTCGAGCCGCTGGGCCAGCATCCGGAACTCCAGCTCGCGGAAGATCGTGGCCACGCGCTCGCGGTCGAAATCCTGCACCCGGCACGACTCCAGGTCGAAGTCGATCGGGAGGTCCGTGTGGATGGTGACCAGTTCGAGGTTGCGGAACGCGATGTCACGGCCATCGATGAGTTTCTGCTTCAGTGCGCCGCGGACAAGCTCGATGTTCTCGTAGATCTGCGGCACGCCGCCAAACTGGCGGATGAGGTCGGCGGCCGTCTTTTCGCCGATGCCGCGAATACCCTCGACGTTGTCGCTCGGGTCTCCTTTCAGCGCCTTGAAGTCGATCATGTATCTGGGGCTGAACCCATACCGCTCGGCGGCGCGCTGCTCGTTGTAGTCCACCGTGTCGCGCTGGTAGGGGCGGAACATGAAGAGGTTGATGTTCGGCCCGATGAGCTGGACGAGGTCCGTATCGAGCGTGGCGATGTAGGTCTCGACCCCCTGCTCGGCGGCCTTCCTGGCGATCGTCCCGGCGACATCGTCGGCTTCGTACCCGGGCAGTTCGAAGATCGGGATGTTGAATGCGTCCAGGAGCTCACGCACGCGTTCCATCTGGCGGAGGAGTTCGGCCGGGGTCTCGCGGCGGGTTGCCTTGTAGGCCTCGCTCGCCTCGTGCCGGAAGGTCTTCCCGGGTGCGTCCCAGGCCGCGCAGATGTGGGTGGGCTTGAGCAGGTCGAGCACCCGGATGAGCGTCTCGGCGTAGCCGTGCACCGCGAAGGTGAGCTCGCCCTTCGAGGTCATCAGGGGATGGTCGGAGTTGGCGAACGCGAAGAAGGCGCGGTAGAGAATGCCGTGCGAATCGAGCACGACGAGTCGTGGCTTTTGGGCGGATGCGGGCGGCATCGCCCGATTATAGGCGGGGCGCGAAGATCCGGGTCGCCCGCCGCGATCCTTTCCCACGCCTTAGACTCCGCAACCACGAGGAGGGCCGGTGCACGCTTCGAACGTTCAGGCCGCCGTGGATGCGGCGAAGTCGACCGCGATCGCTCTTGGCCTGAGGGTCGATGACGCGACCGTCCTCCAGAACTCGAACCGGCTCGCGCTGCGACTGTTGCCTTGCGACGTGGTGGCGCGAGTCGCCCCTCTGACGCACCAGGCGGGCGCCGAGTTCGAAGTCGAGGTCGGCCGGCGGCTCGGCCGTACCACCAGCCCCGTGGCGGGGCTGGACACGAGGGTGGAGCCACGCACCTACCCGGGGGACAGCTTCGTCGTCACGTTCTGGGCGTACTACGAGCCCGTTCCCCCTCGAAGACTCGCACCGGAGCAGTACGCGCGTGCGCTGGAGCGGCTCCATGCCGGCATGAGCCGGGTCGACCTGCCCGTACCGCACTTCACAGATCGCGTCGCCGAGGCGCAACGGCTGGTCGACGACCGAAGCCTCACACCGGAACTCGCTGAGCCGGACCGGCAGTTCCTGGGCGACATGCTCAAAAGATTGAGGAAGGCGATCGTTCAGCGAGGTGCGGTCGAGTTCGACGTCGCCCATGCCCCGGCCGAGGTGAGCCGCAACTACCCGGA
>DAOKYT010000002.1:0-44056 GCA_035326025.1 Tepidiformaceae bacterium | reverse complement strand
CGGTCGAGTTCGACGTCGCCCATGCCCCGGCCGAGGTGAGCCGCAACTACCCGGACCTTGACCGGGGCCTGCTCGTAGATTGCAGGACGTTGGCGCTTGCGATGGTGGCCGCGTGGCGGTGGAACCGAGACGACCAGTTCCCCGATCGGCACCGAGTCGGGACGGACCTGTTGCGCCATCTAAGAGCCCTTGCCGGATGATCTGACCGAGTGGCGAATCGCGTGCCGATGATCGGCCACGCCCGGCTACCCTCCCGCCTCGGCCGCGGGATGCCTGACGTCGGCGGGAGACGCGTAGAATTGAGCAAGCACTACACGGACTGATCCACACCATGAACTTCCACCTCACAGCCGCCCAGGCAGCCTTCCAGAAGGAAGTGACCGATTTCATCGCCCATGGCCTGCCTCCCGGGTGGGACACCGAACACGAGTCGCTGCAGGACCGCCTGGCCGTGGAACGCGACATCATGAAGCGGCTGGC
Organism: Tepidiformaceae bacterium; assembly: GCA_035326025.1. Lineage (GTDB taxonomy): Bacteria > Chloroflexota > Dehalococcoidia > Tepidiformales > Tepidiformaceae > Amarobacter. Next base: position 43,576 of record DAOKYT010000002.1, on the reverse strand, counting down.
GGCGAAGCGCTGGCTCGCGCTCCCCTGGCCGCGGCAGTACGGCGGCCTCGGCGCCTCCCCCATGCAACAGATGATCTTCAACGAGCAGATGGCCTATCACGGTGTCCCCGGCACGGTGAACATGGGCGTCGCCTGGGTCGGCCCGGTCGTCATGCTCTACGGTACCGATGCGCAGAAGGAGCAGTACCTTTCCCGCATCGCCGATGGCAGCGACCTCTGGTGCACGCTGTATAGCGAGCCCGGCGCCGGCTCCGACCTCGCCGCCATGCAGACCCGCGCCGTGCGCGACGGCGACGACTACATCATCAACGGCCAGAAGATCTGGACCACCTTCGGCCACTACGCCGACTGGGGCTGGCTCGCCGCCCGGACGGACCCCGGCGCGCCGAAGCACAAAGGCATCTCGACCTTCGCCATCAAGATGGACACGCCGGGCATCACGGTGCGGCCGCTGACGAATATGGCCGGCACGCACGAATTCAACGAAGTCTTCTTCCAGGACGTGCGCGTGCCCGCCGCCAACCTGGTCGGCGAGGAGAACCGCGGCTGGTACAACGTCGCCGTCGGCCTCGATTTCGAGCGGTCCTCCATTGGCGCCACATCCAACGCACGCCGCACCGTCGACGACCTGGTGGCCCACATTCGCGAGTCGAAGGTGCGGGTGAGCGATGCGATCCGCCATCGCATGGCCGAGCACGCCATCGGCGTCCAACTCCTGCGGAACATGGCCTACTACATCGCCTCCCACCAGGAGAAGACGGGCATCGCGCCGACGCGCGAATCGCAAATGGCCAAGCTCTTCGGCGCCGAGATGCAGCAGCGCATCGCCGCCACCGCGGCCCAGGTGTTCGGCATGGAAGGCCAGGCGGCACGGCCGGGGTCGCCCGCGCTCCGCTACCACTACGCCCTGCTGCGGAGCGTGGCGAACACCATCGAAGGCGGGACGAGTGAGATTCAGCGCAGCGTCATCGCGACGCGCGGCCTGGGGCTCCCGCGCGAATAGCCTGCGGAATGACGGGGGCGGGACCTGTTCCCGCCCCCGCCCGGGCTACTTAAAGCGGTAGGTGATGCGTCCGCGCGTCAGGTCGTAGGGCGAGAGCTCCACGAGCACCCGGTCGCCGGTCAGGATTTTGATGAAGTGCTTGCGGATCTTCCCGCTGATGTGCGCGAGGACTTCATGTCCGTTGGCCAGTTCCACCCTGAACATCGCGTTCGGCAGCGGCTGAGTGACGGTCCCCTCAACTTCGATAGCTTCACCTTTGGCCATGCGTTCCTCCGTTGGTGTCTGCGTGTCGGTCAGGCGCGAGCCTGGTGGTCGCTCCGGGAGGAGCGCTGGAAGGTGCGCGACGTCCCGCCCTGCGGGCCGCGGCCGGGGGCGTTGGGGCCGCTCAACGCATCGTACCGTCTCCGCTGGCCACGGTATCCACCGGCCGGCGGACGGCGCCCCCCGGCCTCGCTGGAGCTCCGGGGGACTGTCTGCTCGCGGCCCGGCCGCGGGGCATGTTCTTCGATTGGCGGCGTCCAGGCCGCCAGGTCGGCCAGGCGCGGGTCCGTGGCCCCCATCGGGACGAGCGCTTCGCGGACGCCGGCTTCGCGCCGTAGCTGGTTGACCGCCCGGACTTCGCCCGGCTCCACCAGTGTGACCACCAGGCCAGCCGCTCCGGCCCGCGCCGTGCGCCCCGAACGGTGAAGGTAGGTCTTTGCGTCTTCCGGCACGTCGTGGTGCACCACGATATCGATCCCGTCGACGTGGATGCCGCGCGCCGCGATGTTCGTCGCCACCAGCACCCGGACGTGCCCGCCGGAGAAGGCGTGGAGCGCGCGCTCGCGCTTCGGCTGGCTCAGCCCGCCGTGGATGACGCCCGCTTCCACGCCGGCGCGCCCGAGGTCGCGCACCAGCCGCTCGGCGCCCCGCTGGGTGCGAGCGAACATGATGGTGCGCTGAGGGCCCGCCGTGATGGCCGCTGCCACATTCGTCTTCTGTCCGAAGTCCACGCCGATGAAGCGATGCTCCATGGCGGACTCCGGCTCGTCGTCCTGGGTCGCCTCGTAGTGCGCCGGATCGTGCTGATACTTGCGGATGAGGGTGCCGATGGCGCCATCCAGCGTTGCCGAGAAGAGCAGCGTCTGGTGGCCGGCCGGGGCCTGGTCCAGGATGCGCTCGACCTGCGGCAGGAAGCCCAGGTCCGCCATCTGGTCGGCCTCGTCGATGACCACCGTCTTCAGGTCATCGAGGGTAAGCGCCCCGCGCCCGAGGAGGTCGAACATGCGGCCCGGCGTGGCGATCGCGATATCGACCCCCATGCGGAGCTGGTCTGCCTGGCGGTTAATCGACGTCCCGCCGTAGATCGCGGCCAGGCGAAGCTTGCGTGCGACCGCCAATGGGCGAAGCGCCTCGAGGATCTGGCTCGCCAGTTCCCGCGTTGGGACCAGCACAAGCGAGCGTGGCCGCCGCGGCGCGCTCCGGCCGGTCCGCTCGATGAGCGGGAGGCCGAAGGCGAGCGTTTTGCCCGAACCGGTGCGGGCCTTGCCGCAGACATCGCGCCCGTTCAGCGCGTCGGGGATGGTGAGTGCCTGGATCGGCGTGGGCTCGGTGATACCGCCGCGGCGCAGTACCTCGACCAGGTCGTTCCCGATGCCGAGCTCTCGAAAAGGCCGGGCTGCGGGGGTGGGCCGGGGGGCCAGCGGGGACGTGCCGCCGCGATCTTCCGCGGCGGTGGTGGGTGTGCGAAGGGTGATCAGAAAAATGGACTCCGTGTCGGTTGATGAGCGTGGTGAGGCTGAGTGCGAACCGCCTCAGATCACCGCAACCAGGAGCAGCCCAGAGGAAGTACCGCGGCACGCCACAGCGTGCTCTGCATCGAGCGTACCACATCGGCACGCCTGGCGCCGGGGGCACGCAATTGATGGTCGGCAGGGCCCCGCCCCGGCCACATTGGGTAAACCCCGATATACCCGCGTGAAAAATCTGACAGAATGGCGTAAGAGCCCCTCAAGTCCCGTGAGTTCCCTGCCGTTAACTGAGATGTAACCTCGCCGCGGAGTTCTCCACATGGCTGACACTGAACGGAAACCGCAACCCACCACCACGAACGACCCGACGCCGTTCGACGAGCGCACGCGCCGCGTGCTCGAACTCCGCCGCCAGATCCGCGAGGGAACCTACCGGCCCGACCCACGAGCCATCGCCGAGGCACTTCTCGAGGAGTGGAGCTGGCACGATGCCGGCTCCAGCGAAACGCCCGCCGCCGGCGTTAATGTGCGGGCGATGGCCGGGCGCTTCATTGTGCCCCCGGCCGGGGCATCCGGCCAGGAATCGGCCCCGGACGCCCGTACCGCCTGAGTTCCACGCCCGCTTCGCGCGTCTTTTGTGTCAGCCGCCGTTGGAAGCGCGCCCAACAGGTCACGAACCGTTCATGTCCGCCATGGCGGGCCTGGTCCACCTCATCGGCCGCCTCCCCGGCGGCTGTGTCGTCCGCCAGCCCCCTGGCGAGGCGGAGTTGGCCACCCCCGGGGTGCCCGCCACGATGCGGCCCGCGGCGCGCTCCGGCGCACACGTCTCCGGAGGCGTCGTGGTTGCTCCAGCTTTCATGCCGGCCGTTGGCATGTCCCCATCCGGAGAGCAGCGGCGATCGGCGATTGGACGTGGCGAGCCCGGAGCGCATCGACAATCTGCAGCCGTCAATCGACAATGGAATCGGGTTCAGGGGGCCGGGTGGCCGCGGCAGTCCGCTGCCGAGGAAAGTCCGGACTCCACCGGGCAGGGTGCCAGGTAACGCCTGGGCGGCGCGAGCCGACGGAAAGTGCAACAGAAACATACCGCCCTTCCGCGGTTCCCGGGGAAGGGCAAGGGTGAAATGGTGCGGTAAGAGCGCACCGGCGTCCCGGCAACGGGGCGGCCGTGCAAACCCCACCCGGAGCAAGGCCAAATAGGGGAGGAGGGCGCCCGGCCCGCTTTACTCCCGGGTTGGCTGCTTGAGCGCCGCAGCGATGCGGCGCCCAGAGAGATGGTCACCGTCCTTCCCCGGAAGGATACAGAATCCGGCTTACAGGCCCGCTGGACCCCGAACCTCGCTCCCTTCGGCAGGCTGACACCGCGAACGCGCCTCCGCTACGATCGAATCGATACAAACCTTCTCCTGGAGCAACCCCGCATGCCTGCAGCTCAGGCCTACATCGATGTGACCGACGCAACGTTCGCCTCGGAAGTGCTCGAACGCTCGAAGTCCGTCCCCGTTGTCGTCGACTTCTGGGCGCCGTGGTGCGGCCCCTGCCGGGTGCTTGGTCCGGTTATCGAAAAGGTCGCCGCCGAGAATGCTGGCTCGGTCGTCCTCGCCAAGCTCAACACCGACGAGAACCCTCGGACCGCGACGACCTACCGGATCCAGGGCATTCCCGCGGTCAAGGCCTTTCGCAACGGGCAGGTGGTCGCCGAGTTCACCGGCGCCTACCCCGAACCCCAGGTCCGCGCGTTCTTCGCGAAGATCCTGCCCCGCCCCGAGGAGCAGGTTACCGGTCAGGCTGAGGACCTCCTGCGCGCGGGCGATGTCGCCGGCGCCGAGGCTCGCTTTCGCGAAGTCCTCAAGACACAGCCAGGGAACGCTGACGCCGCCGTTGGCCTGGCGACCATCCTCATCGCCCGGGGCGAAACCGAGGCTGCCGAAGAGCTCCTTGAGCGCATCCCCACGGACCGCCGGGCCAAAGTCCTCCGCCATCAGCTGTTTCTGAGCTCGTTCGAGGCGAAGCACCGGGCCGAGGACCTGGAAGGCGAAGCCCGCGCCAACCCGCGTGACCCGCGCGCCCGGTACCGCTGGGGCGTGATGCTCGCCGCCCGCGGACGTTACCAGGAGGCGCTCGACGAGCTCCTCGAATCGGTCCGCATCGACCGCAACTTCGCCGAGGGCGCCGCGCGGAAGGCTGTCCTCGCGGTGTTCGATATCCTCGGCCTCGATTCGCCCACCACCCGCGAATATCAGCGCCGCCTCTCGAGCCTCCTCTTCTAGGGCCAGGCCCCCTGGTCAGTCGCCTGTAGCCTGGCCTCGTACGACAATCGCCGCAACATAACGGAGTCCACGCCGCAATGATCATTCACATGGCCGAAGGCGCGACCATCGAGCAGGTCGAGCGCGTAATCAATCGCATCTCCCAGGACTATGGCCTGCGCTGCGACACGATCGTCAGCAGCACAACCGTTATCGGCGTGAAGGGTGTCGCCAGCGTCATTGATGAAGGCCGGATCACCGAGCTCCCCGGCGTCGACCGGGTCATCCGCATCACGGAAAAGTACAAGGATGCGGCCCGCAGCTTCCACCACCAGGACACCATCGTCCAGGTGGGCGGGCGCGTGGCCGTCGGCGGTGAAAACCTCACCTTCTTTGGCGGCCCCTGCGCGATCGAGACCGAAAAACAGGCGCTTGAGTCTGCCCGGCTCGCGAAGGACGCTGGCGTCGACATCCTCCGCGCGTTCCCGGATAAGTCTCGCACCAGCCCCTATGACTACCGCGGCCTGGAAATCACGAAGGGCCTGGAAATCGCGAAGGCCATGAAGGCAGAGACCGGCCTGCCGATCGTCGGCGAGCTCATCGACCTCCGCCATCTCGATACCTTCCTCGATGCCGGCATGGATGTGATCCAGATCGGCGCCCGCAGCGCGCAGTATTCACCCCTGCTCGAAGAGCTCTCCAAGATCGACCGGCCCGTCATCCTGAAGCACGGCTTTGGCAACGACATGAACGAGTGGCTCTCCGCGGCCGCCTACATCATGTCTGGCATCGACCGCGAACGCCGCAGCGTGAGCGAAGGCAACAAGAACGTGATCCTCTGCTACCGCGGCATCAAGAGCTTCGAAAGCGAGACGCGCTTCTCCGCGGATATTTCGATGATCCCGCTCGTGCGGTCCAGGTCGCATCTGCCGCTCATCGCCGACCCCAGCCACAGCTCTGGCGACAAGAAGCTCGTGGAGCGTGTTACCTACGGGTTTGTCGCCGCCGGGGCCCAGGGCATTGAGTTTGATATCCATTCGAACCCCGCCGAGGCGCTTTGCGATGGCAAGCAGGCCGTGACCCACGAGGCGGCACGCATCATCCGCACGGCGCGCCAGATGCACGCGATGCTCGCGGGCATCGGCGTCGAGACCGGCTCGAGCGTTGCCGCCGCGGTGAAGTAGCGCCCGCGTACCGGGGCCGGCGCACGGCGGAGGCCGGACGATCCGCGCACCGTGGGGCGTCAACCATCGAGGAGGCGTCTCGGTGGTCCGGCCCACACCCGCCGGCATGAGCAAGCCTGTCGGGGCCGTCGACCACCGCTACGGCCTCAAACCGGCCGATGCATCCGGGTCCTGGGGGAGCTACCGGCGGGACGGAGCGAACGGCGCCGGCCTCGCACCACCATCACCGCGTCCCCGTCACTCGCGCCGGGCACGTGCCCCCGGCCAATGAGCCGCGGTGGCAAGGCGTTCCCCATCGCGGTAAGGTCACAGGGAACCACAGACAGCGAAATGGGGGTGTCGTCATGACCACCGTAACCGGGGAGGCGCTGGCCGCCCTGCTCGTTCACCAGGCGCCCGATGCCGTGATCTTTGCTGGCACCGACGGCGTCATCCAGCTCTGGAATACCGCCGCGACCGAGATGTTCGGCTTCAGCGAGCCGGAAGCCATCGGCAAGGACCTGAACATCATCATCCCGGAGCAATTCCGCGACGCCCACTGGAAGGGCTACGACCGCGCCCTCGAAGCCGGCCAGACGAAATACCGCGGCCAGTCGCTGCCCACGCGGGCGGTCAACGCCCGGGGCGAAGCGTTCTACGTGGAGTTGAGCTTCGCCATCGTTCACGGGCCCGACGGCGAGGTCATCGGCGCGCTGGCGCACGCGCGCAACATCCATGAGCGTTTCGAAACCGACCGGGCGAACCGCCGCCGGATGCGCGAGCTCGAGGAAGAGATCAAGGCGCTGCGAGGCCCCGGCGGGGCCAGGCCGGCATAGGCCTCATCCCAGGCGGAAAGGCCGCCATCCGCCCCGATGGGAGCGCGCTCAACGGGAAGATGCGGACAAGGAGATCAGGCGATGAGCCGGGCGCGCAGCGCCGAGATCGTGCTCTCGCCCACCCCAAGGTCGCGCGCGTATCCCTCGGCCGACCCGTGCCGGTCACGCAGGAACTGCAAGGCCGTCTCGATGGCATCGCGCGGGGCGGCCAACAGCTGCTCCGCGCGGGCGGCGTCGACGCCGCGGTCGCGCATTTCGGGCAGCCATTCCTCCAGCATCGGCTTGAGCAGTGGCTCCGTGAGCATGTAATCGGCGACGATCGTGTCGTCGTCGACGCCGGCGATTTCGAGCAAGAGCGCCGCCCCGACGCCGGTCCGGTCCTTGCCGGCGGTGCAGTGAAACAGGAGGCGCCCCTCGACCTCGGAGGTGACTTCGATGAGCGTCCGATAGGCATCCCGTCCCATCTCGAGGAGCCGCTCGTACACGGTGCCAAAGCCCTGGAATTCGCGCTCCATGCCCACCGGCGAGGCGTCTTCCTGGAATACGGGCGCGTGGATGTGGCGGATGCCGTAGGGCGCCGGGTCGGGGGTCACGCTGCGCTCGCGTTCGGCGTTGGAGCGGAAGTCGATGATCGTCGTGACGCCCGCCTCCGCGAGGCTCCGCATGCCATTATCGGTGAGGCGGTGCAGGCTGGCCGAGCGAATGACAGTCTCGCTGGTGATGCGCCCGGATGAAGTCGGGTAGCCGCCCAGGTGGCGGACGTTGTGGGCGATTTCGAGCCGCAGCTCGCGGGTGGCGATAGTTAGCTCCATGCAAACAGTGTCGCAGAAGGGGATGAATGGGGCGTTAACGGCCCCTCGGGCCGTATCCTTGGCGCCACCACCAGCCGGAGCGTCTCCCGTGATCAACCGCGACCGCATCGTCCAGACCTTCCTCGAACTTGTCGCAATCGATTCCCCCTCTGGCGAGGAGGACGCCATCGCCGCCGAGCTCGAGCGGCGCTTCCGTTCCCTTGGCCTCGAGGTGAGCCAGGATGCAGCCGGCAACGTGATCGCCCGCCGGGAAGGCCACGGCGAAGCGCTGCTGCTCTCCGCCCATATGGATACCGTCGAGCCCGGCCGCGGCATCAAACCCACCTGGGACGGCCCCGACATTCTCCGGAGCGACGGCACCACCATCCTGGGCGCCGACAACAAGGCTGGTTGCGCGGTCATCCTCGAAGTCATCCAGTCCGCGATCGAGGATGGTGCCGTCACGCGACCGATCGAGGTGGCCATCAGCCGGGGAGAGGAGGTTGGCCTCGTGGGCGCCAGCAACATGGACTACAGCCGCATCACGGCAAAGGTGGCCATCGTCATCGATAGCGGCGGCCCTCCTTCGAGCATCCAGGGCCAGGCGCCCTATCACTACACCTACGACATCGAAGTGCATGGGCGCGCCGCGCACGCCGGCCTCGAACCGGAAAAGGGCGTGCCCGCCGTTGCCATCGCCTCGGAGGTTGTCCTCGGCCTGCCCCAGGGCCGCCTCGACGCTGAGACGACCGGCAATGTCGGCATCATCCACGGTGGCCTCGTCCGTAACGCGGTCCCCGACTACACCATCATCCAGGGCGAAATGCGTTCGATGGTTGAAGAGAAGGTCGAGGCCATGGTGGCGCGGACGAAGCGGCACGTCGAACAGGTCCAGGCCAGGCACCCCGGCGCCCGTATCGATGCGCGCTTCCACACCGCCTACCCGGGCTACACGCTCACGCCCGGCGACCCGGCAGCGCGGCTGCTCTTCCCGGTGCTCGAGGCGCTTGGCTTCAAGCCCGACCCGCACCCTGCCGGCGGGGGAACCGATGCCAACGTCTTCCGCGGACATGGCATCGCCAGCGTGGTCATCGGCCGTGGCGGCTACAACCAGCACACGAAGGACGAGTACCTGGTGATCCCGGAGATGCTCGAGTGTGCCCGCGTTGTCGAGGGATGCGTCCGCCGCCTCGCCTGACCCTCGGCCGGGGCCTACCGGCCGGTGCGCGTGTCACGTTCCCCTTCGCCCCTCGCGAGCCGGGAGACGCGGTGGGAGAGGACGCCCGAACCGCGCACAAGCGGCTCGAAGCGCCAGACCAGCGCCTCCTCGAAGACCTCCGCGGTGGCGCGGGGAACGCTCTGCTCCGCGCTCATCATCCAGGCGCCGGCCAGGAGCCGGAGGTGGTACAGCGTCGCGCCGCGGTATGTTGCCTCGTCGAGTGCCGCAACCAGCTCCGGGAACTCGCCAGTCACCCGTTCGGCCAGCGCCAGGGCCGGGAGTTTGACCATCGGGTCGCGGTCCACGACCCGCCCGAAGGAGGTCATGAGGTTGCCGTAGATGGCGTCGGTGATGCGCGGCTTCCGTCGGAACCAGGCCATCAGCGCACGACTCCGTGGATGGCCCCCGCCTCGTGCGCGGTGGCAATCACCGCGGTGTTGTATCCCCCATACACCAGCCTGGCCGCGATAAGGTTCGCCAGCGCCCGGTGCTCGCCGGTGAGCGGCCGGTTGAGCAGCGCGTGCAACCGCGCGCCCGGCGGAACCGCCTTCCGGCCGCCTTCGGCATGCAACAGGGTGTCGACGATGACATCGGCCGTGACCGGCGCGCCGGTGGCCACGCTGGTCAGATCGGAAACCACCCCGGGCCGGTGGACCCACGTGTCGCTCAGCGGGCGCCCCAGCACCGCGAGGCCCACGCAAACGACCACATCCGTCGCGTTCGCGGGGATGGCCGGTTCGTGGGCCGCCGGCGCCTTGAACGGCCGGCGGGCCGAGCCGTCGGCCTCAATCGCCAGCACGTAGTCGCCGGGCGGCAGCGCAGCGACTACCTCGGGCGGAAACCCCATCATCCGGCCCGCATCAATCTCCGCCGAGATGAACGTCCGGGCTTCCCCGGGGCGCAGGGCGCGGGCGAAGGCCGAAACGAATTCCGCCTCGCTGGTACGCACGCATGCAGGCATTTCGACGCCGCGGGGGCGGGTGAAGCGGGCGGTGGTGGTTACCGCGCCGGCCAATCCCCGCGCCGCGGCCTCGTTGGCCAGGGAATAGACCAGGCTCGTCTTGCCTCCGCCGCCCACGACCGCGACGATTGCACCAGACCCCAACCCGAACGCTTCGAACAGGTCCACATCCTGATTCTACGGGTTGTGGTGGGGTGACTCTCGCATGGAATCGCTCACAGCCGTCGTGCTTGCCGGGGGGAAGAGCACACGCTTTGGCTCGGACAAAGCCTCGGCGCTCCTGCGTGGCCGGCCCCTCCTCCAGTGGGTACTCGATGCCGCCGGCGAAGTGGCGGAGGCGATCGTCCTGGTGAAGGCGCGGGGCCAGGTGCTCCCGGCCGTGACATCGCCGCTCCCGCTCAAGGTCGTTGAGGACATTTACGAAGACCGGGGACCGCTCGCCGGCCTGGTCGCGGCCTTCGAAGCCGTCGACACGCCGCTCGCGTTCGTCACCTCCTGCGATTCCCCGCTCCTCCAGCCACGCCTGCTCCGGCGTCTCGCCGAAGCGGCGCACGATGCGGATGTTGTCTGCCCCATGGCCGGCGGACACCCCCAGCCCCTGGTGGCGGCCTACCGTCCCGCCACCTGCCTGCCGGTGTTCCGCGAGAACGTCGAACGCGGCCAGCTCCGGATCGTCGTCGCCTATACGGGGCTCCGGCGCACGACGCTGACGGAGGCAGAGGCGCGGGAATTCGACCCGGGACTCCGATCGTTCCTCAACGCGAACACGCCCGAACGGCTCGCGGAGATTGACGCCCTGCTCGGTTAGGGGGCTTTTCCGCCCCGCTCAGGTTTGGTTGACAGCCTTGGGGGGCAACCTATGATCGCGAGAGAGGCCCGGCGCGAAGAGGCCGGGCGCACCGCCCAACTGGTGGTGCCCGTGGCCGGGTGGCGCCCATCGCGGGTGGCAACCTTCCCCGTCGGCTCGCCGGCGCACCGCCGCGCCGGATAACTCAAGGAGTGGGGGACCAGTGACAACTCTCGAACGGCCACGGACGGTGGGCGAACTCAAGGCCTCCGGCTATCAAGTCCTGCCGGTGCGCGAAGAGATGCGCAAGAACCTCATCGCCAAGATGCGTTCCGGCGAGGAACTCTTCCCGGGCATCTACGGCTACGAAGAAACCGTCATTCCGCACATCGTCAACGCCATCCTCGCCGGCCAGGACATTATCTTCCTGGGAGAACGCGGCCAGGCGAAATCGCGCATCATCCGCTCACTCACCTCGCTCCTCGACGATGAGATACCGATCCTCGCGCACTGCGAGATTCCCGAGGATCCCTTCCACCCCATCACCCGCGCCGGCCGCGATATCATCGCCGAGAAGGACGGCGAGGCCGAGCTCGAATGGCTCCCGCGCGATAAGCGCTACGGCGAAAAGCTCGCCACTCCCGATATCACCATTGCCGACCTCATCGGCGAAGTCGACCCCATCAAGGTCGCCGAAGGCCGCTACCTCAGCGATGAACTGACCATCCACTACGGCCTCATTCCGCGCACCAACCGGGGTGTGTTCTGCATCAACGAGCTCCCCGACCTCGCCGAGCGCATCCAGGTGGGCCTGCTCAACATCATGGAAGAGCGCGACGTGCAGATTCGCGGCTACCGCATCCGCCTGCCTCTCGATGTCTTCATCGTCGCCAGCGCCAACCCCGAGGACTACACCAACCGCGGCCGCATCATCACGCCGCTCAAGGACCGCTACGGCGCCCAGGTCCGCACTCACTACCCCACCCGCATCGAACACGAGATCGGCATCATGGATGCGGAGCATCATCCCGTCCCCGGCGACTTCAACGTCGTCGTGCCCGCCTACATGAAGGAAGTGATCGCCGAAATCAGCCGGCTCGCGCGCCGCAGCCCGGATGTCAACCAGCGTTCCGGTGTCAGCGTCCGCGCCTCCATCGCCAACTACGAGTCGATGCTTGCCAACGCGCTCAGGCGCTCCATCCTTACGGGCGAGGATATCGTCGTCCCGCGCGTCAGCGACTTGCCCTACGTCATCCCGGCGCTCAGCGGCAAGGTCGAATTCGAAACCGTCGAAGAGGGCCGCGAGGAGCAGATCATCGACAAGCTCATCCAGGGCGCCGTGGTCGCCGTCTTCAACCGGTACTTCAACCTCGGCGAACTCGAACAGGTGGTGACCCGCTTCAAGGCCGGTGTCGCCGTCGAAGTCGGCGATATGACCCCGAGCGCCGAATACGACAGCCTGGCCCGCCAGATCGAGGGGATCTTCCCGGCCATCGAGAAGCTTGGCGCCACCGGCAGCGCCGCCGAGGAGGCATCGGCTCTCGAGTTTCTCCTCGAAGGGCTCCACCTCAACAAGCGCCTGAACAAGGACAAGGTTGGCGGCAAGACCCAATACCGCGGCTAAATGGACGCCGAGCCCTTTCCCATTCGCGATATCCCGGTGCATGGCCCCCTGTTCGAGGGGGCCATGGCTGTGTATGGCGAGGCCTTCGCACAGCCGCCCTACAGCGACTTCGACCGCGGCGAGGAAATACGGCTCCGGCTCAGGGACACGCATTGCCGCCGCAAGGGCTTCCGCCTGCTTGTGGCCACCGCCCACCCGGAGCGCGTCGTCGGTATGGCCTATGGCTATCACGGAGAGCGTGGCCAGTGGTGGCACGATACAGTGGTCCGGCGCGTGCAGCCGGGCATCGCCAGCGACTGGTTTGGCGATTCCTACGAGCTGGTCGAGCTGGCCGTCCACCCCCAATACCAGTGCCGCGGCATTGGTACCAGGCTCATCGCCGAACTCCTTCGCAATCGTCCCGAACGCACGTGCGTGCTGAGCACCCGCACCGATAGCCAGGCGCACGAACTCTACTCACGCCTTGGCTTCGAACTCATCATCGAGATGACGTTTACCGCCGGGGGCTGGCCGTTCTATGTGATGGGGAAGCGCCTCCAGCCTGACCATTGAGGCGGCCCGCTCTATCCTGATGGTGTCGCATGAGCCAGCCCGAAATCTTCCGCTGCATCAAGTGCAGGCAACAGGTCGATGTCCTCTCGTTCGGGACCACCCAGCGTAACCACTGCCCCCAGTGCCTCTGGTCGCGCCACGTCGATAACTTCCCCGGCGATAGGAAGTCGGCCTGCGGCGGCCCGATGGAGCCGCTTGCGGTATTCGTGGCACAGGGCGGCGAGTGGATGCTCATCCACCGCTGCAAGAGCTGCGGCCTGCTGCACGAAAACCGCATTGCCGGCGACGACAACATGATGATCCTGATGGCGATTGCGGCCCGCCCCCTGGCGAACCCACCGGTGCCCCTCGAGTACCTGCCATGACCCGCAAGACTCCGCTCGAAACACTGCTGGGGAATCTCCAGCTCGAGCGGCTCGACCGCGACCTCTTCCTCGGCGACCCGGGGCCGGGCTCCGGCCGGCTCTTTGGTGGCCATGTCGCCGCGCAATCAGTCATGGCCGCAGGGATGACGCTCGCGCCCGATGCCGGGGACATCCACTCGCTCCATGCCTACTTCTTGCGAGGTGGCTCGCACGATGTGCCCATCCGGTTCGTGGTTGACCGCATCCGCGATGGCCGCACGTTTTCGACTCGCCACGTGGTTGCCTACCAGGGCGGCGAGGCGATCTTCGACCTCTCGGCGAGCTTTGCCCGGCCCGAGGAAGGTGTGGAACACCAGGGCGTGATGCCCGATGCCCCGGGCCCGGAAGGCCTGCCCACCCACGAGGATCACCGCGGCGAGATATTGGAGGACGCGGAACGGCGCCAGCGCCATGCCCCCATCGAGATTCGGGTCTGCGACCCGGATATCCCCGGCGAGGTCCAGCCCCCGTTCAAACGCATGTGGATCCGCCCCGCTGGCGCACTCCCCGAGGCCCCGCTGGTCCATGCCGCTCTCCTGGTCTACGCCAGCGACCGCACACTGCTGAGCACAGCCGCCCGTCCGCATGGCCTCGCCTGGGGCAAGCGCATGTCGGCCAGCCTCGACCACGCCGTCTGGTTCCACAGCCCGGCCCGCTTCGACGACTGGGTGCTCTACGTGGCGGAAAGCCCGGTTGCCCGTGCCGCGCGCGGACTCATCCATGGCTCCATGTGGAACCGCCAGGGCGTGCGGATCGCCTCGGTCGCCCAGGAGGGCCTGATCCGCCGCCCTCGCGAGCAGGGCCTATAAGGCCAGTGCCGCCGGCCCCTCGAGCAACGCCTGGATCTCCTTGATGAAGCGGGCGCCCTCCGCCCCGTCGCTCACCCGGTGGTCGGCACTCAGGGCCACCTTCATCACCTGCCGGACCACTACCTGGCCATCGCGTACCACTGCCTGGGGCATCACCGAGCCGACGCCCAGTATCGCCGCCTGTGGCGGATTGATGATGCCGATGAGCGTCTCGACGCCGAACGCGCCCAGGTTCGTGATCGTGAATGTGCCGTCGCTGTACTCGTCCGCCTTCAGGTGGCCCGTCTTCGCCCGGTTGATGAGATCTTTTGATTCCACGGCAATCCGGCCCAGCGATTTCGACTGGCAATCCAGCAGCGCGGGCGCGATCAGCCCGTCGTCCAGCGCGATCCCGATGCACACGTTCACCCGTTCGTGGTGTACCAGCCCCTCCTCGGAGTAAGCGGCGTTGAACTTCGGGTGCCGTTCGAGGGCGATCGCGCAGGCCTTTACGACCAGGTCATTGATGCTGACCCGCTGCTCATCGGTTGCCGAGGCGTTGAACTGCTCGCGGAACCCGAGTGCCGCCGTCATGTCGATGTCGAGCGTGAGGTAGTAGTGCGGCTGCGTCTGCTTCGAAAGCGTCATCCGGCGGGCGATCGCCTGGCGCATCTTGCTCAGGCCCTCGGGCAGGCCAGCAGGCGGCCTCGCCGGGGCCGCGGCCGGGGGGGCTGCCGCGGGCTCGCTGGCAGGGGCGCCCTTGGTCGCGGCGGCCAGCGCCGCCTCGACATCCCGCCGCAGGATCCTGCCATCGGGACCGCTTCCGCGGAGGGCTGAGACATCGAGCCCCGCCTCGCGGGCGATCCTTCTCGCGACCGGCGAGATGCGCACGCGTCCGTCTGTCTCCGTGGCGGTGGGAGCTTCCGTTGGGGGCGGCGCCGGCGGGGCCGTTGCGGCCGCTGCGGCCGCTGCTCGCTCCTTCACCTCTGGCTCAATGGCGCGGCGCGCCGGCGTCTCGGCGGGCGGCTTCCGCTCGATATCCGGCGGAGCCTCCGATGGCTCGCCCAGAAGGGCGATCACGTCGCCCACGGGCACCACATCGCCCTCCTGGGCGACGAGCTTGATCAGGGTTCCCGACTCATACGCCTCGAGCTCGATCGTGGCCTTGTCGGTCTCGATCTCCGCGATCACTTCACCGCGCTGGATGCTATCGCCAATCTGCTTCACCCACTTCAGCAGCGTGCCTTCGGTCATATCGGCGCCCATCTGGGGCATGGTCACTTCGACGGCCACGAGCTACTCCTTGAACATGCCGAGGACAGCTTCAACCACGTCCTCTTCCGATGGCAGGGCGGCGAACTCCAGGTTCCGATTGTAGGGCAGGGGAACGTCCTTGCAGGCCACCCTTGCCACCGGGGCATCGAGCCAGTCGAACGCCCGCTCCATCACGCGCGATGCCAGCTCCCCGCCGAAGCCGCCGAACTTCCATGCGTCCTCGACGATCACGCAGCGGTTCGTCTTCCTCACGGAGGCGACGACGGTCTCCATGTCCAGCGGCCGCAGCGTCCGCAAGTCGATAACCTCCGCGCTGATCTCCTCCTGCTCCTCGAGCAGCGCGGCGGCGCGGGTAGCCTGGTGCACGCTGCCGCCGTAGCCCACGATCGTCACATCAGTGCCTTCGCGCAGCACGTTGGCCACCCCGAACTCGATGACGAAGTCCGGGTCTTCCGGCACCTCGCCCTTCAGGGCGTAGTTCGCCGTGTGTTCGATGAAGATCACGGTGTTGTCGTCGCGGAAGGCGCGCTTGAGCAGGCCCTTGGCATCGGCCGCGCTCGAGGGGCAAACCACCTTCAGGCCCGGGAAGTGCGCGTAGAGCCCCTCCAGCGAATGGCTGTGGGTGGCCGCAAGCTGGCTGCCCCCGCCGCTGGCCATGCGGATCACCAACGGTACGCTTATCTGACCGTTTGACATGTGGTAGAGCTTCGCCGCGCTGTTCACGATCTGGTCCAGCGCGAGGAAGCTGAAGTTGATGGTCATGAGCTCGACCATGGGGTGGAGGCCGCCCATGGCGGCGCCGATGCCGGCCCCAATGATTCCGGATTCGGCGATGGGCGTATCGATCACCCGCTGGTCGCCAAACTCCTCCAGGAGGCCCTTGGTGACCGCGTATGAGCCGCCGTAAAGCCCGATGTCCTCGCCCATCAGGAAGATGCGGTCGTCGCGCCGCATCTCCTCCCGGAGCGCCTCGCGCAGGGCATCGCGCATGCGCATCTCAGCCATTGGATGGCTCCTTGTAGAGGTAATCGTAGAGCGTGCCGATATCGGGCTGCGGGCTCTGCTCGGCGA
This sequence comes from Tepidiformaceae bacterium, assembly GCA_035326025.1. Taxonomy (GTDB): domain Bacteria; phylum Chloroflexota; class Dehalococcoidia; order Tepidiformales; family Tepidiformaceae; genus Amarobacter. The sequence goes on along the minus strand of DAOKYT010000002.1, from coordinate 27,123 downwards.
ATTCGACCGCCTCATCCACGACCTGTTCGGCCCGGCGTTCGATATCCGCGAAACCATCTTCATCGAGCATCCCCGCCTCGGACATGCGTGTCTTCAGGCGCCCGATCGCATCACGCTGGCGGAAGTGCTCGATCTCCGCTTTCACCCGGTAAAGCTCCGGGTCCGCCATGGAATGCCCACGGTAGCGGTAGGTCAGTGCCTCGATGAAGTACGGCCCCTTGCCCGAGCGGGCGTGCTCCACTGCCTTGCGCGCGGCCTCGTAGACCCCGATGACATCCATGCCATCGACCGAGACCGCGGGCATGTTGTAGGCGGCGGCGAGTTTCGGAATGTCGGTCGAAAGCGATGCATGAAACGGGACGCCCATGCCGTAGAGGTTGTTTTCGCAGAAGAAGATGGTGGGGGTGTTCCACAGCACGGAAAGATTGAGCGCTTCATGAAACTCCCCTTCCCCGACGCTCCCGTCGCCGAAGATGCAGAGCGTCACGAAGTCTTCGCGCTTCATGTTCGATGCCATGCCCAGCCCCACGGCCAGGGGGAGGTGCGCCGCCACAATCGCATAGCCGCCGAGGAACCCCTTCGTGGCGTCATACAGGTGCATCGAGCCACCCCGGCCCGCGCTCAGCCCCGTGGCCTTCCCGTATAGCTCCGCCATGATCCGGTTGGGGTCGACGCCGCGGGCCAGGGCGTGTCCGTGGTCGCGGTAGTGGGTGACGATCTTGTCGCGCTCCTCCAGCGCCGCGATCGATCCCACGGCACAGGCTTCCTGGCCGGTGTACAGGTGCAGGAAGCCCCGGATCTTGCCCTTCGTGTAGAGCTCTCCGCACTTTTCCTCGAACCTGCGAATCAGGACCATCTGATAGAGGAACTTGCCGAGCTGTTCCGCGCCGAGGGTTGTGCCGGTCGTGCTCGTGGTCTCTGTACTCACCGTGATGCAGCTCCTTGTACCTGGGCGGCCCGCTTCCGCGCGATGTGGATGGCCTCGCCTTCGACTGCCAGGGCAGCCTCCTTGATCGCCTCGGCGAGGGTCGGGTGCGCGTGCACGGCGAATCCCACCTCGATCGTGGTCGCCTCGAGCAGTGCAATCATCGTCGCCTCGCCCAGGAGGTCATTCACATCGTGCCCGATCATGTGGATGCCGAGCACCTGCCCCGTGGCCTCATCAGCCACCACCTTCACGAACCCCTCCGTGTGGCCGGTGGCCGTTGCCTTGCCCAGGGCGGTGAGCGGGAACCGCCCGGTCCTGGCCGTGTAGCCGGCTTCCTTCGCCGCCGCTTCCGTATACCCGATCGACCCCACCTGCGGCTGACAGAATGTCGCCCGCGGCATCTGCACATAGTCCAGCGCCGGGACCGCCTTGCCCGCGATATGTTCGGCCGCCAGTACGCCCTGCTGCGAGGCCACATGGGCGAGCATCAGCTTGCCCGTCACATCGCCCACCGCGTAAATCCCGGGGACGTTGGTCTGCATCTGGTCATCGATCGTGACGAACCCGCGCTGGGTCGCGACGGCTGCCGCTTCCAGGTTCAGGCCCGAGGTATGGGGGACGAAGCCGATGGCCACGAGAACGGTGTCGGCCTCGATGACCTCCTCGCCCGCGTCTCCCTTCACGGTGACCTTCGCGGTGCCACCTTCCACGGCGACCCCCTCGACGCGCGTCTTGACGAGGCAGCGGATGCCGCGGCCCTCGAACGAGCGCTTCAGCTGCCGGCCGATGTCCGGGTCTTCCAGCGGCACGAGGGTATCCAGCAACTCGACGAGCGTGACCTCGGCGCCGTAGGTTGACCACGTATAGGCGAACTCCACACCAACTGGCCCGGCACCGATGATCACGGCTTTCGCCGGCGCTTCGCGCCGCGCCAGGGCTTCGCGGCTGGTAAGCACTACCTGGCCATCGGGCTGTACGCCGGGGAGCATCCGCGTGGAGGCACCCGTCGCGATGATGATGTTCTTCGCCTGGTAGCTGGCGCCGCCGGAGATGACCGTGCGCGTGTCCTTCAGCGAGGCGTCGCCGGCGATCACGGTGACCCCGTTGTCCTTCAACAGTCCTTCGACGCCGGACACGATCTTCTCGACCACGTCGCGGCTCCGGTCGATCGCCGCCGCAAAGTCGAAGGTGACAGACTCTGCCCCGCGCAAACCCCACGTGGCCGCGTCGCGCACGTAATTGACGACATCGGCATTTTTGAGGACGGCCTTGCTGGGGATACAGCCCCAGTTCAGGCAGAGGCCGCCCACCCGCTCCTTTTCGAAGAGGGCCACGCTCAGCCCGAGCTGGGCCGCGCGGATCGCGGCGACATACCCGCCGGGGCCCCCTCCGATGATCGCGACATCGTATCCAGCCATAGCCTGCTCCTAGACTACCATAGCCTTGACTGGGGGTATCGTTACCGTGCCAGATTCAAGGCGCAACTCACTGTCGCCGAAACGGTCACGGTTGTCTACGCGCGAACGGAAAAGAACCGGATGGCCGAGCACCCGGCTCCGGGCAGGATTGGCGGCCGGCGCGGCATGGACAACACGTGAGTCGCACCGCCGTCTCGTCCACACACCCGCTATCATGGCCATCGAGTGAGGCTGGCATGACCATCGAACAGGACTACAGCGATCGCCACCCCGCCTCGGCGCGGTTGTACCGGCGCGCTGGCGCCGTCCTGCCGAGTGGCGTCACCCACGATAGCCGCTTCATGCGGCCGTTCCCCATCTATGCCGGGCGCGCCGCCGGGGCCCACAAGTGGGACGTCGATGGACACGAACACATCGACTATGTGATGGGCCATGGCGCGCTTCTCCTGGGCCACAACCACCCCTCCGTCGCCGAAGCGGCGGCCACGCAGCTCGCCCTCGGGACGCACTACGGCGCCAGCCACGAAAAGGAGATCGAGTGGGCCGAGGAGGTCGTGCGCCTCGTCCCGTCGGCGGAGGTCGTGCGCTTTACCAGTTCGGGCACCGAGGCCACGCTGATGGCCCTCCGCCTGGCTCGCTCCTTTAGCGGCAAGGCCGGCGTCATCAAGTTCGACCGCCACTTCCACGGCTGGCACGACTACGTCGTCGCCGCCTCGAAGTACTCGGGCTCGGTACCCCCCGGCATTCCACAGGCCACCCTCGATTCGGTCTCCGTGGTGCCCCCCGACATGGCCGCCGTCCGCGAAACTGTCGCGGTGCGGGCCGATACCGGCGCCATCATCGTCGAGTCCGCTGGTGCCTCGAGCGGCCAGTTGCCCGTGCCGCGCGGGTTTCTCCACGAGCTCCAGGCTTTCTGCCGGGCCGAAGGCATCGTCTTCATCATGGACGAGGTGGTGACTGGCTTTCGCTGGGCCCCGGGCGGCGTCCAGGAGGTGGAAGGGCTCCAGCCCGACCTGACCACTCTGGCGAAAATCCTGGCTGGCGGCTTCCCCGGCGGGGCAATTGCAGGCCGCCGGGCCGTCATGGAACACCTCCAGTTCCCCGCGCCCGGAACGGAAGCCCCCAAAATCGGCCACCCCGGCACGTTCAATGCCAACCCGCTCTCGGCGGCGGCCGGGGTCGCCTGCCTGCGCGAGATCGCCGGCGGAGGGCACCAGCGGCGCGCGGCCGAGCGCGCCTCCCGGCTCCGCGCCGGGATGAATGGCGTGCTCCATGACCTCGGCATCCCCGGGTACGTCTACGGCCAGTCGTCGGAGTTCCGCATCATCCTGGCCGGCGGGACCGTCCCGGAGGCCCGCGACTACGACCCGCGCGACTTGCCCTTTGATTTCCTTGCAACGGGCATGCCCGAGCACCGTAGCCGCCTCATGCAGCTCGCCATGATCAACCGTGGCTCGCACTTCTTCGGCGCTGGCGGGATGACCAGCTCGGTCCACACCGGCGGCGACATCGCCCGGACGGTCGAGGCGTGGCGTGGCGCCCTGGTCGACCTCCGGGCGGAAGGCGCGCTCGATGACTAGCCCGGCGGCGCTGTGAATCAGCGGGCTCCCGATGGCGAACAGCGCCGCCGCGACCAGTGTGAGCAGCGATGCGGGGCGCGCCGCATCTCCGTTCGTCCGCGCGCGGATGGCCACCAGGTCGAGCATCGCGTGGCCGCCGGCCCACAGGATCGAGGATAGCCCGCGCGGCCAGGGCAGCGTTTCGTTGGTGATCAAGGTCCAGGCCTGTTCCAGGTTCGTTCCCGTGGGGCCACGAAAGGGGCCTGCCCTGGCTGCCGCGGCCGCCCCGCGCCCCATCCGCGAAGGCCGTCACAGAATGGCCCGGCACGCAAGTAAATCCGCCGGGGGACGGGGCGCCACGGACGCCACGCTTTCGGCTATCATTGGCTCGTGATACAGACCATCGTCTTCTTCGTGGTGCTGGGCTTCCCGTTCATCATCTACCTGGTGAACGCGTTGCTTGCCCAGCGCGAGCAGCGAGGCATCGCCGCCGGCATCCCGAAGCCGAAGGAGGCCAAACCCCCGCGCTCGCGCGGCCGGGCGCGCCCCGCGAAGGTCCGCTCCGCCCGCGTCACCTCCTGCGGCCGCCACTTCTCCCACCTCATGCTCGACCTGGTCGGTTCATCCCAGAGCTGCCGCTACTGCACGTACATCACGGAAGTGCCGCCCGCCGGGCCGGCGCCTGGCGACGATGACGAGCGCGACGCGGCCATCCGCGCGGCCGAGGAGATTATCGACCAGGCCAAGCACTAGCAGGCTCGCCGGCCCGCTATACTCAGCTGCAGCCGCACCCGGAGCACGCCCATGAAACACACCCGCCTGGGCCGCACTGGCCTCCAGGTCTCTCGCCTGTGCCTTGGCACCATGACCTTCGGTTTCCAGTGTGACGAAAAAACCTCGCTCGCCATCATGGACAGGGCCTTCGACGGTGGCATCACCTTCATCGACACGGCCGATGTCTACCCCCTCGGCGCCCCCGCCGGCACCCAGGGCCGTACCGAGGAGATCGTCGGCAAGTGGCTGGAAGGCAAGCGCGACAGTGTCATCCTCGCCACCAAGTGCTTCGGGCGCGTGGGCCCCAGCCGGTGGGACCAGGGCAACTCGCGCAAGCACATCCTCGATGCCGTCGATGCCTCCCTGCGACGGCTTGGCACCGACTACATCGACCTTTACCAGCTCCACGGCCCCGACCCCGAGACGCCCATCGACGAGACGCTCAAGGCCCTCGACGACCTGGTGCGCTGGGGCAAGGTGCGTTACGTCGGCTGCTCCAACTTCCTGGCCTACCAGGTTGCCCGCGCCCTCGGCCGGAGCGAGGCGCTCGGGATCGTCCGGTTCGATTCAGTGCAGCCACGCTACAATCTGCTCTTCCGCGAAATCGAACGGGAACTGCTGCCCCTCTGCGCGGAGGAAGGCATCGGTGTCATCCCCTACAACCCCATCGCCGGTGGGCTCCTGAGCGGCAAGCACAACCCGCAGGCCGGGCCGGAGGAAGGCTCGCGCTTCACCCTCGGGACAGCGGCCGAGCGCTACCAGGAGCGCTACTGGCACGAAGGCATGTTCGAAACCGTCGAGAAGCTGCGTCCCATGGCCGCTGACGCCGGCATGACGCTTCCCCAGATGGCGGTGGCCTGGGTGCTGGCCAACCCGGCCGTGACGGCGCCAATCATCGGCGCCAGCAGGCCCGAACAGCTCGACGATACCCTGAAGGCCGCCGAGACTCCGCTGCTCCCCGAACTGAAGAAGAGCCTCGATGTCCTGACCGCGCAGTATCGCAAGGGCGACTCCGTCCGCTGATGAGCGAACTCGGGGACCTGTTGGAGATCGCCCGCCGGGCGGCGGAAGTTGCCGGGCAGGTGATCATGCCCCTGTACGGCAGTGGGACCACGGTCGAGCTCAAGGCCGACCGCACGCCGGTCACAGAGGCCGACCGCCGCGCGGAGCTGGCCATCCGCGAGTTCCTTGCCCGCGAATGCCCGCGCCACGGCATCCTTGGAGAAGAATTCGGGGAAACAGCCGGCGACGGCCGCCACCGCTGGATCCTCGACCCCATCGACGGGACCAAGTCGTTCATCCACCACGTGCCGCTCTTCGGGACCCTGGTCGCCCTTGAGCGAGACGGCGAACCGGTCGCCGGCGTGATCGCATGCCACGCCGTGGGCGAGACCGCCTCCGCGGCGCGCGGGCTCGGAGCCTTCCTCAACGGCGAGCGCATCAGTGTCTCCTCTGTCGGGCGCATCGAAGATGCGACGCTCTCCATGACCTCATACGCGCGCACCGCGGCAATGCATCCGAGGGGTTTCGCCAGCCTGGTTTCCCGCTGCGGCCTGGCCCGGGCCTGGGGCGATTGCTACGGCTACCTCATGGTTGCCGCCGGCCGGGCGGAGATCATGCTCGATCCCGAAATGAGCACCTGGGACGCCGCCGCGCTCTACCCGGTCATCACGGAGGCGGGCGGTGGGTTCAGCCAGTGGGATGGCACCCCGGGGGTTGGGGGTTCGGTCGTGGCCACCAACGGTGTGCTCCACGCCGCCGTGCTGGCGGCCCTTCGCGAAGACGGTGGCCAATGAAAAAGGACCCGCGGAGCGGGTCCTCTCCCATTGCTCGGTTAAGCAGTGCGAGTCTTGGCGATCAGGCTTTCCCGATCTTGAACATCTTGGTGCCACACACGGGGCAGGCACCCTCGGTGGCGGGCTTACCGTTCTTCATCGTGATGGGCTTGGGGTCTTTCATCTCCCGTTTCACCCGGCACTTAAGGCAGTAGGCTTCCAAGGGATTCCCTCCTTCTTCGTTCCCGCCCGCGGGTCGAGCGGCTCACTGGCAAATTGCTAGAGTGCCTACGCGGTTACGCAGGGCAGCCAGTTCCTCAGGCATAATCTGGGCGCGCCGCCCCGATGTCAATACGGAAATTGAGTTTGAGGGCGACATAACCACGGATCAGGGCCTAATTCGGCAGGTTCAGCACCTTCACCGGCCGGATTTCCCCGGAAGGCGATACCAGCCCGACGCCGAGGAACGCCCCCGACTCGGCGTACACGCGCGCCGCTTCGGCCGCCCGCTCCGCGCCTCCCCGGGCGACGTGCGCCAGCCCGTGGCCGAACCTCCGCGCCCCGTCGGGCCCCACGATCGCTGCATCGTGGCCGATCATTCCCTCATCGGCCGGCAACAGCGCAGCGTCAACGCGGCCCCGCGCGGCCAGGCTCTCCAGGCGCTCCAGCGTCACCGCCGCTTCCACCGCGAACGGACCGGCCGTATGCCTCCGCAACGAACCGAGGTGCGCGCCACAGCCCAGGACGGCTCCGATATCGCGGGCCAGGCTCCGGATGTACGTGCCAGCGCCGCAGCGCACGTCTATCCCAAGCCGGCCCGGGGCGCGCGATTCCAGCGCGAGCCGGTGAATCACCACCCGGCGTGGCTGCAGCCTCGGTTCGCCACCCGCCCGGGCGATTGCATAGGCCCTCCGGCCGCCGACCTTGATCGCGCTGACGGCGGGGGGAAGCTGGAGGATCGGCCCGCTGAACCGCTCTTCGAGTTCCCGAAGGAGGCGCTCGCCGACCTCCGGCGGGACCGCCTCGGCCAGCGTCTCGCCCTGGGCGTCATCGGTCGAAGTCGTCCGCCCGAGCACGATTTCGCCGGTGTAGCGTTTGTCGTGCCCGGTGAGATACTCCACCAGGCGGGTCGCCTGGCCCAGGCAGAGCACCAGCAGGCCAGTCGCCATCGGGTCGAGCGTGCCCGTATGGCCGATGCGCCGTTGGCCCGTGATGCGCCGGGCCCTGGCCACGGCATCGTGGCTGGTCCATCCCGCGGGCTTGTCCACCAGGATGAGCCCGTGGAGTGCGGACTCAGTCCGGCTCGCGCTCACGACGCTCAGCGCCCACTTGGTTGATGAGCTTGGCCAGCCGGGCCCCGCGTTCGATGGACGGGTCGAATTTGAAGACGAGCTCGGGAACGTTCCGGAGCGAGAGCCGGTGTACCAGCTCGCGGTGCATGAAGGGCGCCGAATGCTGGAGCCCTTCGAGCGCGGCCTGGCGCTCATCGCCGGTGCCAAGGTGGGAGAAATACACCACGGCCCGCCGCAGGTCGGGTGAGACCTGCACCTCCGTGATGGTCACCATCCCTTGCGAGACACGTGGGTCCTTCACTTCTCGTAACAGCAGCTCGCTGATCTCCGCTCGCAGGAGCTCGTTCACGCGGGTGGTCCGCATGCTCACGGGTGGGGCCCTCCCGCCGCCGGGCGGCTAGTTGATGCGCTCTTCGTGGTAGAACTCGATGACGTCGCCTTCGATGTACTTGTCGAAGCCGCTCAGCACCACCCCGCACTCGTAGCCGGTCTGCACTTCACGGACATCGTCCTGGAAGCGCTTCAGGCCCTCGCAGCGGCCACGGCCGATCTCTTCCTTGTTCCGCAGCACGCGCGTGTGGGATCCGCGCTTAATCGTGCCATCGAGCACGTAGCAGCCCGCGATCTGGCCCAGGCGGCTCGACTTGAACACCTGGCGCACTTCCGCGTGTCCATCCGTCACCATCTGGTACCTGGGCTCCAGCATGCCGGTGAGCGCCTTCTCCACATCCTCGATCACCTGGTAGATGATGCTGTAGCTGCGGATCTCGACGCCCGTGGCCTCGGCGCGCTTCTTGGCCGAGGGGTCGGTGCGTGTATTGAACGCGATGATGATGCCGTTCGAGGCCTCGGCCAGCATGACGTCGCTGTCGCTCACCGGGCCCGTCGCGGAGTGGATGATTTTGAGCTTTACCTCGGGATTGCTGAGGCGTTCGAGCGCGCCCTTCAGGGCTTCGGCACTGCCGCGCACGTCCGCCTTCAGGATGATGATGAGCTCCTTCAGCTTCCCGGCGCTGATCTCGTTAAAGAGCGTGTCGAGGTTCACATGCGCGTGGGCGGTCTGCTCCGCCGCCTCGCGCCGCCGCCGCCGGTCCTCCACAATCTGGCGCGCGAGCCGTTCGTCGGCCACTACGCGGATGCGTTCACCGGCCTCGGGAACGGCTTCCAGGCCCATGATCACAATCGGTGTCGATGGGCCGGCCGAGCGCACGCGCTTTCCCCGGTCGTCGAACATTGCCTTGATCTTCCCGCTGGTCTCGCCCACGACCACGGCATCGCCCTGGCGGAGTGTCCCCGCCTGGACGAGCACGGTGGCCACCGGGCCCCGGCTCGGGTCCAGCTCAGCCTCGATCACGACTGCCGAGGCCGGGCGGTCCGGGTTCGCCTTCAATTCGCTGATTTCCGCGACCAGGTTGATCGCCTCGAGCAGGTCATCGAGCCCCTGGCCGGTCGTCGCCGAGACCGGTACCGCGACCACGTCGCCACCGTATTCCTCGACCACGATGTTGTGCTCGGTGAGCTGCTGCTTCACGCGGTCCGGGTTCGCCCCCGGGAGGTCGATCTTGTTGATCGCGACGATGATCGGCACGCCTGCCGCGAGCGCATGGTTGATGGCCTCCACGGTCTGGGGCATCACGCCGTCGTTGGCTGCGACGACCAGGATGGCGATGTCGGTCACCTGCGCGCCGCGGGCGCGCATCGCTGTGAAGGCCGCGTGCCCCGGGGTATCGATGAACGTGATCAGCTTTCCTTCGCGCTCCACCTGGTAGGCGCCGATGTGCTGGGTGATGCCCCCGGCCTCGCCGGCAGCGACCTTCGTCTTGCGAATGGCGTCGAGCAGACTGGTCTTGCCATGGTCGACGTGGCCGAGGATTGTGACCACCGGCGGCCTTGGCTTGAGCGAGGCCGGGTCGTCGACGATCTCCTCCTCGTCGATCGCGATGGCCGCGACTGTTGGTTCGGGCGCGGCCTCCTGTTCGGGCTCCAGGCCGAGCTCCACGGCGATGATCGCGGCGGTGTCGTAGTCGATCGTCTGGTTCACGTTGGCCATGACGCCGTTGGTCATGAGCCGCTTGATGACTTCAATGGCGGAGATGTTGAGGAGGTCCCCGAGTTCCTTGACGGTGAGAGCTGCCGGGATCTTCACTGCCGTCGATGATGGTTTAGCCGTCATAACGCTTCGCTTTCTTCCACCGGCAACGCCATTCCGAAGGCACGCAGGGCGTCCATATCGTCCACGGCCGGGCTGATCTTGAGTGCGTTTCTTATCGTACCGCCTTTGAGCGCTTTCTCCCAACACGCGCGTACCGGGTGCAGGTATGCGCCACGTCCGTTGGCCTTCCCCGTCGGGTCGACCACGACGCGTCCGTCAGGGGTACGCACGATGCGGATCAGCTCGCGCTTGCCCTGCTCCAGGCGGCAGCCAATGCAGGTGCGCCGGGGGATGGGCCGCGGTCTGGGGCCTGGCACGGCGGCCGCCTCCGTCAGTGAATGCGCCCCGAATAGTCGATGTCTTCCATCTCGTCGTCTTCTTCCTCGAGGAAGCGCGGCCCGCGGCGCGCCTTCTTCGCGGCAGGCTTCCGAGCCTCCTCTGGCTCTTCGGGCCGCTTCGGAAGCACGTCCTCGGCGAAGCGGATGGCCGAGGGCTTCATCTCGGCAACCACCGTGGTCGGGATTTCGTACTCTTCGTCCTCGTCTTCGCCGTAGTCCTCCGACTCGCGTTCCTCGCGGTCGGGCACTTCCATGCGCTCGACGACCGCCGCGAAGGAGATCTCTTCCTCTTCCGCCACGGGCTCCGCCGCCGGCGCCGCAGTCGCGGCGGCGGGAGATGGAACCGCGGACTCCTCGGATACTCCCGGAGCGGCTTCGGCCGCCGCGGCGACCTCCTCGGCCGCCTCGATGATGTCGATATCGGGTGCCTCGCCGGGTGCGAACGGTTCGAAGGCGAGCGGGGCCTCGACTTCGCCTTCCTCGGCCCGGGCCTTGCTCGTCTGGCTACGGATGTTGATCCGCCAGCCGGTCAGCTTGGCCGCGAGCCGCGCATTCTGTCCTTCTTTGCCAATGGCGAGCGAGAGCATCTTGTCGGGCACCACCACGCTCGCAAGGTGTTCCTCCGGGTCGATCTCGACTTCGAGGACCTGGGCCGGGCTCAGCGCGTTCGAGACAAAGTTTGCCGGGTCGGGATCCCATTTGATGACGTCGATCCGTTCGCCGCCGAGCTCGTTCACGATGTTCTGAATGCGGGTGCCGCGCATGCCCACGCAGGCGCCGATGGGGTCGATATTCGGGTTGCGCGCGTGCACCGCCACCTTGCTCCGGTGGCCGCCTTCGCGCGCGATGCTCTTGATCTCGACGGTGCCAGCCTTGATCTCCGGGACTTCCATCTCGAACAGGCGGCGCAACAGCGTCCGGTGGCTCCTGCTCACCACGATCTGCGGCCCCTTCACCGCCTTCATCACTTCCAGCACCAGCACCTTCACCCGCTGGCCGGGCCGCAGGTGCTCATTACGCACCTGTTCCCCGTAGGGGAGGACCGCTTCGGTGCCGCGCCCGAGCTCGATGATGATCTGGCGCGCCTCCACCCGCTGCACGGTGCCCACGAGCAGTTCGCCTTCCTTGCCGGCGTATTCCTCATAGACCGCGTCCCGCTCGGCTTCCCGCAGCCGCTGCAACACCACCTGCTTCGCCGTTTGGGCGGCGATGCGGCCGGCATTGGGCGGCAGTTGCTCCTCGAAGTCGAGCACATCGCCCACGCGGACATCCGGCTTCCAGCGGCGCGCCTCGGCCAGCGTCATCTCCACTGCCGGTTCCTCGACTTCCTCCACCACCACCATTTGCCGGTAGGCGCGGATATCGCCCGAGCTGGTGTCGATTTTGACGTTGATGTTGGGCGCGTTGTCGCCCTCCCGCCGGAAGGCGGAAGTCAGCGCCGCTTCGACAGCCTCGAAAACCACCTCGCGGGGGAGGTTCTTTTCGGCGGCGAGTTGACCGAGTGCCAGCAGGAGTTCGTTTTTCATAGCTCCAACAAAAAAGTGGGCCTTGTGCCCACTCCAGAGAGGAATTGCCACGGACCAGTATAGCACCACCGGGGAACGGGGCCATCACAATGCTGGAAGGCGGGCTTTCCGCCCGCTACGCTGGCTCCATGGCACGCATCTACCTCGATCACGCGGCAACCACCCCACCCGATCCGCGGGTGGTCGAAGCCATGCTGCCCATGCTCACCACCTTCTGGGGCAACCCCTCCAGCATCTACCTCGAAGGCCAGGAGGCCCGCCGGGCACTTGATGCGGCCCGGAAACTGATCGCCGACCTCCTTGGCGCACAGCCCAGGGAGATCGTCTTTACCAGTGGCGGCACCGAGTCCGATAACGCCGCCATCCGCGGCGCGGCTTTCGCCCAGCGCGAACGAGGGCGTGGCAATCACATCGTCACGACCAGGATCGAACACCACGCCGTCCTGCATACGGTCGAACAGCTCGAACGCGAGGGCTTCCGCGCCACCTACCTCCCGGTCGATTCCGAGGGTGTGATCGACCTGGCCGCGCTCGAATCCGCCGTCGGCCCCGAGACCACCGTGCTCTCGATCATGGCCGCCAACAACGAAGTCGGGACGATCCAGCCGGTGGCCGAGGCCGCCCGGATTGCGCGGGACAAGAACCCGAAGATTGTGGTCCATACCGACGCCGTCCAGGCCGCCGGCGCGATCGACATCGCCCCCGCCCGGCTCGGCGTCGATCTCCTGAGCCTCGCCGCGCATAAGATCTACGGGCCAAAGGGCGTGGGGCTGCTCTACATCAAGAACCGGACGCCCTGGCAGCCGATGGTCTTCGGGGGCAGCCAGGAGAAGGAGCGCCGCGCTGGCACCGAGAACGTCGCCGGCATCGTGGGGCTGGCCACGGCGATGAAGCTCGCATGGGACGAAGGCGAAGGGCGCAACGCGCACGCGCGCCAGCTCCGCGACCGGCTCCTCTACGAGCTGCCGGAGCGCATCCCGGATACTGTCATAACCGGCCCGGCCGACCCGACCCGGCGCCTCCCCAACAACTTCAGCTGCTGCTTCCGGAATGTCGAGGGTGAAAGCGTGCTGCTCGCGCTCGACATGGCGGATGTCGCGGCCAGCTCGGGCAGCGCCTGCACCACCGGTGCACTCGAACCTTCCCACGTGCTGACGGCAATGGGCATCGATTCGGACCTCGCCCACGCGTCGCTTCGGCTGACTGTCGGGCAGTCGAACACGAACGCCGACATCGACCGGGTCCTGGCGGTGCTACCCGAAATCGTGGCGCGGCTGCGTTCGCTCGCGGGCACGGCCTAGCCAACGCCCGATCGGGGTCATCGCCAGGACGGGCGATTCCAGAGCTCCGCGATGCGCGCGGCCTCGGCCTTCCCCTGGGCATAACCCGCGCCGGCCGCGCCGGCGCGCTTGCCGAAGTCCATGAGGTTGATGCCAAAGGCCTCTTGCGATGCGCTGTCCGGCTGGACCAGGATCGCTTCCCCGCCCCCGTCGCGAATCGCGGCCAGTTCGCTTTCGAGGCGCCGGCGCGAGCTCTCGGCCATGGGCTCCCGCGCGCCCGTGGTCACCGCGACCACGAGCACGACGTCAGAGCCACGGGCCAGGTCGGCGTTGGTAGCGGATCGCATCCCGCCGTCGATGTACCGGCGGCCATTGATGGTGATCGGCGGATAGATGCCCGGGACGCTGCAGCTGGAGGCGACGGCCCGGTTCAGCGGCACGCCGGATTCCGCCGTCCACGTCACGAATTCACCCGTGAGCGCATCGACCGCGGTGCACCGGTAGCCCGGATGGGGCCAGGCCTCGGCGTTCGCCAGCACCCGGCCGAAGGTCGCAAGGAACGCCTCCTCGCTCATGGTGGTGGCGGCGAGGGCGAACGCGCCGATCTCCCGCCGGAGTGCCCCGGGGTCGACATTTTCCTTCGCGGCCCGCTGCATCAGTTCCATCAGCGGAGCCAGGGTGGGCGCCGGTAAGCCGCCGTCACTGGCGCGGGCCGGCGATGGCGGCCTACGGGTGGCGTCGGCAGCAACGGCCGCGTAGATCTGCCGTGGCGTTCGACCCATGGCGATCTGTGCGCCGACGGCGCTCCCGGCCGAAGTCCCCGTGATCGAGTCGGCGTTGGAGACATCGACTCCACCCTCGGCGAGGCCGGCCAGCAACCCCGATTCCCAGGCTATTCCTACGGGACCGCCCCACCCAGCACCAGTGCCCGTGTCGTCATCTCTGCTCCAATCGTGGGTGTATTCTCCAGCCAACCCCGCCTCATCGGCGCGCCGCGTGTTCCCGAAGGAATGTCCGTACCGCCTCGATGGTCCCCGCCAGGTTCGGCTCGTCGCGGCAATCCGGGGCCAGGCACCGGGCCTTCGGCGCGATCCGGCAGATTCGGCGGGCCACACCAGTTGGGTGGAAGGGGTCGCGGCCCGGCATCACCAGGATTGGCGTCTGGCAACTGGCGAACCACTCGTCGCTGGCGGTGAAGTAGGGCGGGTTGTCCGGCCAGATCCCGGCCATGAACCGTTCAACGAGCTCAACATAACCACTCGATCCAAGCCGCCGCGCCTCCGCTCTCGCCGCTTCCAGTTCGTGCAAAGCCGGTGCGAATGGGCCCGCGGCGTTGTTGGCCACGAACAGCGGGTTCTCCATCGCCGACGCGATGACCGCCTCGACACCCTGTTCCCGCGCCAGCCGCAGCGCCGGCCGGAACATCGCGTGGAACGTTTCGATGGTGTTGGTCTCGTCGAGCCCCACGGGGTCCTGCGCGACTGCCGCCGAGATGCGCTGCGGGGCATTCCGGAGGAGGCTCCAGATGTGCGCGCAGCCGATACACCCGCCGTAGACGTGCGCTCGCTCCACACCAAGGGCATCGAGCACCGCCAGCTGGTCGGCGTTGCACTCGTCATAGGAGAACGGGCGCAGGGGCGCGAACGATTGCCCCGCGTGGCGCTGGTCCATGGCAATCACCATGAACTCGCCGGCAAACAGCCGCGCCGGCTTGATGACGCTCCGCTCCCAGGACTCCACGGAGCTGCTGACGCCGCCGGGAGCGATCAGCAGCAGGGGGTAGCCCGAACCATAGACCTCGTACCGGATGCGTGCCCCGTCAGGGCGTTCTACAACTGGCATGCGACCGGCCCTCGCGGCGTGGCCTGTTTAGCTGATGCCCTGCGCGGCCAGGAAATCGAGAATGTCCTGGACGGTGCGAATGTTCTCCGCGTCCTCATCGCGGATCTCGAACTGGGCCTCGTCCGCGAATGCCTCCTCGATCGCTATCGTCAGGTCGACGATGTCGAGGGAGTCGGCGCGGAGGTCGTCGACGAGGCTCGCCTCGGGCGTCACTTCGTCGGCACTGACTTTCAGCTGCCTCACAACAACATCGCGGACACGTTCGAACACGGTGGCCATGGCCGGTTCCCCCTGGATCTGCTTGCTCTGGTCGAAGGCGCCTTCCACGGCGCCTGGTTGGCGGTTAAACGCCGCCTAGGCTACGTCACGGCTCGTACTTACGGAAGATCACGCAGCCGTTCTGCCCGCCAAATCCAAATCCGTTGGCGGCGGCGGCGCGCACTGTCATCTTCCGCGCCTTCAGCGGTGTGTAGTCGAGGTCGCATTCCGGGTCGGCGTTCTCCAGGTTGATCGTTGGCGGCACAGTGTCGTGGTACACCGCCATTGCCGCTGCAAGCGCGCCCACCGCGCCCGCCCCTCCCAGCAGGTGCCCCACCATCGACTTGGGTGAGCTGATCGCGAGCCTGCTGGCATGGTCGCCAAAGGCGAGTTTGATCGCCCGCGTCTCGGACACGTCGTTCAATGGCGTGCCGGTGCCGTGGGCCGCGATGTAGTCCACGTCCCCGGGGCCCAGGTTGGCCGCCCGCAGCGCCTCCGCCATCGCATCCTGCGCGCCCGACCCGTCCTCCAGGGGCGCGGTGATGTGGTAGGCGTCGCAGCTCAGCCCACCCCCCATGAGTTCAGCATAGACACGAGCCCCACGCGCCTTCGCGCGCTCTTCCGATTCAATCACCATCACCGCCGCGCCCTCGCCGAAGACGAACCCGTCACGGTCGCGGTCGAACGGCCGGCTGGCGCGCTCCGG
Source organism: Tepidiformaceae bacterium (assembly GCA_035326025.1). Taxonomy (GTDB): domain Bacteria; phylum Chloroflexota; class Dehalococcoidia; order Tepidiformales; family Tepidiformaceae; genus Amarobacter. Next base: position 11,275 of record DAOKYT010000002.1, on the reverse strand, counting down.
ATGTTCGTTGCGCCGGCTCAATGCCTTCATGTTGGCCAGGGCCGCAATCGGCAGCGGATGCAGCGCCGCCTCTGTCCCGCCAGCCAGCACCACGTCGCAGCGCCCCGAATCGATGAGGTGCTTCGCCTCGATGTAGGAATACAGGCCGCTCGCGCAGGCGGCGACACTCGCCAGGGCGGGCCCCCGCAGTCCCAGGTGCATCGATACCTGGCAGGCTCCCATGTTGGGCGCCATCATCGGGACATAGAAGGGGCTGACCCGCCCCGGGCCGCGCTGCTGGAGCACCGCCACCTCGTCGATGGTCTCGATGACTCCGCCGCCGCCGGTGGCAATGGCCGACCCGGCGCGCCGCCGCTCGTCCTCGCCCACCACCAGCCCTGCGTCGTCCGCCGCGAGCTGTGCGGCCGCCACGGCGAACTGGGCAAACCGCGACATGCGGCGGGCACCCTTGCTATCCATGTACTTGCCGGGGTCGAAGTCTTTCACTTCGGCCGAAATCTTCACGGGCAGGTCCGCCGTATCGAAGTGCGTGGTGAGGCTCACGCCCGAAACGCCGGCGACGAGGTTCTCCCAGAATTCGTGGGCGGTCAGCCCGATGGGCGTGATCGCGCCCAGTCCGGTCACTACTGCTCGGGTCACGAGATACTCCGCAGGGTTAGTCGGCCTTCCGGAAGATGAGGGCGGAGTTGTGTCCGCCCAGCCCAACCGAGGTCGTCATCGCCACGTTCACCGGCATGGCCCGGGCCACGTTTGGCACATAGTCAAGGTCGCATTCCGGGTCCGGCGTCGTGTAGTTGATGGTTGGAGGCACTTTCTGATCGCGGATGGCCATCACGCAGGCGAGCGCTTCGACCGAACCGCTCGCCCCCATGCAGTGGCCGGTGATGGGCTTCACCGAGGAAATGGCCGTCCTGTAGGCAGCCTCGCCCATCACGTCCTTGAACACCAGTGTTTCCACCCGGTCGTTCAGCGGCGTGGCGCTGCCATGGGGATTGATGTAGTTGATCTCCGAAGGGTCGATGCCCGCCTTGCGGATGGCCGCCTTCACCGCCCGTTTCAGTCCGCGGCCGGTCTCATGCAAGGCGATCATGTCGTACGCATCGTTCGACGAGCCAAAACCGATGACTTCGCAATAGATCCTCGCGCCCCGGGCTTTCGCGCTCTCAAAGTCCTCCAGGATCATCGAACACGCGCCCTCGCCGGCGATGAAGCCGTCACGGTTGAGGTCGAAGGGCTTGAGCGCCTTCTCCGGGTGCTCGTTGTCGCCCGCCAGCGCCCGCATCGAACACCAGGTGGCGTGGTAAAGCGGCAGGAGCACGGCCTCGGCGCTCCCGGCGATAACCATGTTGGCATCGCCGCGGGCAACCGTTTCGAACGCCTCGCCCAGCGCCACGCCGCCGGTCGCGCAGGCCGCCACCGGCGCGTAGTTCGGCCCCCGCGCCCCGGTGTGGATCGCAATGTGCCCACTGCACGCATCGGGGATGAAGTTGGCCACCAGGAACGGCGTCACGCGCCGTGGGCCCTTCTCCTCAAGGATGCGCTGGTGCTCGAGGATCATGTCCGTCCCGCCGGCGCCCGAACCGAAGATTACGCCAACCATGTCGGCGTTCTCTTCGGTGACCCGGTAGCCGCTGTCCGCCAGCGCCTCGAGGGCCGCCGACATGCCGAAGGTCACGTTCCGGTTCATGTGGCGCTGCTGCTTGGCGTCGACGCGGTCGCCGAGCTCGAAATTTTTCACCTCGGCCTGGATGCGCACGGGATAGGGCTCGGGGTCGAACAGCGTGATGGGCCCAATGCCGCTCCGCCCGGCGACCATCGCCTGCCACGTCTCCTCCGCGGTGTGCCCCACGGCGGTGACGGCGCCAACACCCGTGACAACAACCCGGCGGCTCATCGCGCTGCCGCCTCGACGAGGCGGAAGTTTTCGCTCAGCAACCCTTCGTAGTCGTCGCTAATTGCCAGGCTGTTCACGTCGTAGTTGATCCTCCGCACGAGCCGCGTGAGCACATTGCCGGGCCCGATCTCCATGAACATGTCGATTCCTTCCGCGCCCATCTTCTCAACGGACTTCCGCCACTGTACGCCGTGCGTGAGCTGGTCGCGCAGCTCAGCGTAGACCTGCTCTTTCGTCGTCAGGATCTCCGCGTTGACGTTGCCCACCATGGCGTGGATGGGGTCGCGAAGGGGGACCTTCTGCAGGAGCCGATTCATCCCCTCGCTGGCCCTGGCCATCAGCGGAGAATGCGAGCCGATGGAAATTGGGAGCCGCACCACCTTGCGCGCCCGCGCCTTCTCCGCCATCTCCATCGCGAGCTTGAGGGGCCTCAGATACCCGGAGATCACGTTCTGTCCCTCGCAGTTCGAGGTCGCCAGCCCGACGTACCCTTCTTTCGATGCCTCGTTGCAGATCTCCACGATCGTCGCCTCGGGCAGCCCGATGATCGAAGCCATGCCGCCGGGGTTTTCGTGTCCCGCCTCTTCCATCAGGATCCCGCGCTGGTTCACCAGGTAGATGCCCTGGTCGAAGTCGAGCGAGCCGGCCGCGACAGCTGCCGTAAACTCGCCCATGGAGTGGCCCGCAACAAGCCTCGGCTCCAATTTCTTGCCCAGTTCGGCCCAGCGCTCACGCAACGCCTCGAGCCAGGCGAGCGACGTGACGAACGTGGCGGGCTGCTGGTTGGCGGTCGATTCGAGCTCCTCCTCTGGCCCCTCCCAGCAGAGCTTCGAAAGGTTGCGCCCGAGGACGTCATCAGCGCGCCTGAAGATGTCCCGCGCGGCCTTCGAGACCTGCGCCAATCGCTGGCCCATGCCAACGTGCTGCGATCCCTGGCCGGGAAAGATGAGCGCAAGACGGCTCCACGGTTTGACTTCCTGGTCCATTTCGGAGCGGTTCCCTCCGCTGGGCGCGCTGGCGCCCGTATCGCTGGGAGGATACCAGCAAGGCGAGCGAGGGGCGACGATTCGCCCCATGCGAACGACCGGGCCGCGCCTTCAGAGCAGGCTCGCCGGGTCCACATCCACGTGCCAGCGCTCGCCCAGCCGCACGTCTCCCAGCAGCGCCGCGGGATTGCGGCCGCGCAATAGCACCTGCCAGCGGTACTCGCCGCGCACCCGCGCGATGTACGCCTGCGTCGGCCCAAGGATGTCCGGCTCGGCCCGCCCGGCGGCGTCACGCTTCACCCGCAGCTCCGAGGCAACCCGCGAGGCCTCCTCGAGCCCCCGTTCGGCGTTCGAATCCCGGTGCACCATCCGCACAATCCGCGTGAATGGCGGATAGCCCGCCCGCCTCCGGTGGGCGATCTCCTCCTCGTAGAAGGCGCGATAGTCGTGATGCGCCGCCGCGAGGATGGGCGGCGCTTCCGGTTCGTAGGTCTGGATGTACACCCACCCCGGTTTGTCGCGCCGCCCCGCCCGCCCCGCGACCTGCGAGAGCAGCTGGAACGTGCGCTCGTGCGCGTGGAAATCCGGCAGGCTCAGCCCCACGTCGGCGTCCACCACGCCAACCACGGTCATCTCCGGCAAGTCCAGGCCCTTCGCCAGCATCTGGGTGCCCACCAGGATGTCGACCTCACGCGCTTCGAGGGCCCGCACCATGCGCTCGTGGCTGCCCTTCTGCCTCGAAACGTCGCTGTCCCAGCGCGCCACGCGCGCCGATGGAAACGCCGCTTTGGCCTCCTGCTCGATCCGTTGCGTCCCCACGCCGAACGGGCGGTAGCGCGTGCCATGGCACTTCGGGCAGCGGTCCTCCAGCCGGCGCTGCCGCCCGCAATGGTGGCACCGCAACAGCGGATGGACCGGGGTCGAAAGGTCCAGGCTCATGGAGACCTCGCACGATGGGCACAGGGGCAGGAACCCGCAATCCCGGCAGAGGACGAACCGCGCCGAGCCGCGGCGGTTCACGAACAGGATCGATTGCTCGCCCGCCTTCAGCGCCTGGTGAACGGCCCGGCGGAGCGCCCGGCTGAATACGCTCCGGTTCCCCTGGCGAAGCTCCTCGCGCATGTCCACCAGCTGGACGGCCGGCATCGCCCCTTCCGAGGCCCCACCATCCGCCGCCGGAGCCAGGCGTTGCCTCAGCTCGATCCGTTCGATGGCGCCGACCTCGCTCCGGTGGTAGGTCAGGACGTCCGGTGTCGCGCTTCCCAACACGAGCCGCGCGCCCGTGAGCGAGCACAGCGTCTCTGCCGCGTCCCGCGCGTGGTACCGGGGCTGAGGGTCGGCCTGCTTGTAGCTCCATTCGTGCTCCTCATCGAGCACCACCAGCCGCAGGTTGTGCGCTGGCGCGAAGACCGCGCTGCGCGAGCCCACAACCAGCCGCGCCTCGCCCCGCTGGATGCGAAACCACTGGTCGAACAGTTCCCCCGTCGAGAGCTGTGAATGGAGGACCGTGAGGGTCTCGCCGAAGCGCTCACCGTAGCGCCGGATGGCCTGTGGTGTGAGTGATATTTCTGGAACGAGCACGATCGCGCTGCCGCCCGCTTCCAGCGCGCGCCGCACCAGGTCCAGGTACACCTCGGTTTTCCCGGCGCCCGTCACACCATGGAGCAGGGAGACGCGCGCCGCCCAGGCAGCATCGGCAGCCGCTTGCTGGTCGGCGCTCAACAATGGCGGTGGTTTCGGCGTGAACCGGTACTCGGAGAGCGGGTCGCGCTCGACCTGTTGCTGGTACTCGTGCAGCCAGCCGTCCTCGGCGAGCTTCGCGAGGTGCGCGGGCGTGGCGCCGAGATCCCGGATCTCGGCGAGCGAACAATCCGGGTGCACGGCGAGGTGCGCCAGGATGCGCGCCGGGATCGAGTTCGGCCGCTTCTCAGCGAGTTGCCTGGCGTGGAGTTCCGCATCCAGCGGCTTGCCGGCAAGCGCAATCCGGCGCTCGAATCGCGGCCGGCCCGTGGGCCGCGCCAGGCCCTGCGCCACGGTCAGGTGGCCCTGCCGCTGCAGCCGCTGCAGCGTCGTGAGCGAGACGCCGCCGAGCGATTCCTTCAGCGCGTCCACCGTCACGCGGCCGTGTTCGGCGATGAACTGCAGGATGCGCCGATCCCTGGGGTAGATGGGGAGCAGGGGCGGGATTTCGACGGGCGAGACCATCGTCACCGCCTTCTGCCCGTATCCCGAGGGGAGGCAGCATGCCACGCAGTCCCAGAGTGGCGCCAGGTACTCCGCGCTCATCCAGCGGGCGAGCTCGATGTGCGCCCTGTCCAGGATCGGCTCGGGGTCGGCCACGGCGGCGATGGGCCGGACGGCTTCGAGTGTGGTCTGATCGGAAATCTCCAGCACGATGCCCTGGAGGATCCGCTGCCCGAATGGCACGAACACAGCCTGCCCGGGTGCGGCCCGGATGCCATCGGGCACGCTATAGGTGAACGGCGTACGTGCCGGCTGTGCGGCGTTCACGGCCACCTCCGCGAAGCGGGTGCCCGGGGCTGGCACCGCCGCCGGGTCGTTTCGCGGCAGCAGGGGGAGCGTCACGTGCCGATCTTACGGGCTCGGCCGGTGTCAGTGGCCGCCAGCGGCTGCCGGGGCCGCCACGGCCTCGGGCGCCGTGTCGGTCGTGGTCTCGCCCCGCGTCAGGAAGAGGAACAACGGCACTCCGAGCGCCATCACGACCCCGCCGAAGAGGAACGCTGCTGCCAGGCCCTGCGCATCGACGATCAACCCAGAGAACACCGAGCCGATGACGATCCCCAGGCCATTCGAGGCCGACCCGATGCCCAGCACCGTGCCCATGCCCACCCTGCGCCCCGCCACCACCTGGATGGCGCCCGCGGCAACCTGGGAGATCGCCCCCGAGGCGCCCATGCTCATCAACACGATTACCATCAGCCAGTACGCGGGCACGATCCCGATCGAGGCGAGCAGCGCCGCGTTGATGAGCAACCCGATGGCCACCAGCGCCCTCCGGTCATACGTGTCGGCCAGCCGCCCGAAAATGGGTTGCGCCAGCCCTCCCGTGATGTCCTGCGTGGCGAAGGCGATGCCGATGAGCAGCGGCCCGGTGCCGAGGCCCTCCTCCAGCCGGAGCGCAAGGAAGCTCAGCGACGCGCCAAACGAAAGGGAGATGAGCCCCTGGTGTGTGGTCACGGCCAGTACCAGCCGGTCGCGCAATGCGGTCGCGAACGAAATTGTTGCCGGCGCGCCGGGGGCGAGCTCGCCGGTCCAGACCAGCCCGCTGAAGAGGTCCGGATCGTGGGCGAGCCGGTCCGCCCGCCGCAGGATCTCCTGGGGGCTGTGCCGCGGCAGCCAGAACAACAGGATCGTCGCCGAAAGCCCCATCATCGAGGCCATCGCGATGAACACCGACTCGAACCCGACGAACTCGCGCAGGAACCCGGCCACCAGCGGCCCCGTGCCGAACCCGACGATATCGGCCGTGGCGAACACGCCGAGCCAGCGGCCTTCCTGTCCCCGCGGGGTCATATCGCCCACGTAGGCCCGCGCCACCGAGAAGATGAGGCTCGTCCCCAGCCCGCTGAACGCCCGGAAGGCGATCACCTGGTAGAAGTTCACCGCGGTCAGGTATCCGAGCGCGGCGACCAGGTAGATGAGCAGCCCCGCCACGATGAACGGCTTCCGGCCGAAGCGGTCCGAAAGCCGCCCCGCGAATGGCCCCACAAACGTCTGCACGATCGCGAAGACCGAGAAGGTCAGGCCCAGCCAAACGCCGCTCGCGCCCAGCTCCCGTGCGTACACCGGCAACAGCGGGCTCACCATCGAAATGCCCATCGTTGCGACGAAAACCGCTCCATAGAGGGCGAGGAAGGGGCGAGACCGCATGGCAATCGAGCGTACCGTACAGGCGGCTTAAGGGTACGCCGTGAGCCCCGGCGGGGCGGATGCTACACTCGCACGAACCCCATGCCATGCAGGTCCGCATGAAGATCTTCGACGTCCACATCCACTTCCCCCGCAACTGGGAGAACCTCGACGAGGATCCCGCCCCCATGGTGGACCGCCTCTACGAAGTTGCCTCCCGGGCGGGTATCACGAAGGCATGCATGCTCACCGGAGGGCGCTTCGGGCCCACCTACGAACGTGGCATGGAAATCCTGCAGAACTACCTGGACCTCTTTATCCCCGTCGCCGTCATCGACCCCGAGGAGATCGACGGCGAGGGCGTGCAACGGCTCTACAACATGGGGTACCGCGGCCTCAAGCTCATCGGTGTGCAACGCCCCTACGACGAGTCTGACTACCTTCCCACCTACGGCAGGGCACAGGACCTGGACATGCCGATCCTCTTCCACATGGGCGTGATCGGTGGCGGGCTGGACTACTCGATCACCCACCCGCGCCGCGAGGCCGCGGCCGCCGCGGCCTACCAGCGCATGATGGCGATGCAGGACCGTACGCCACCGCGCAACGCTTCGGCCACACGCATGAACCCGCTCCACCTCGACACCATCGCCAACCGCTTCCCGAAGCTGAAGATCATCGGCGCCCACGTCGGCAACCAGGGCAACTACGACTTCGCCGCATCGGTCGCCCGCTGGCGGCACAACGTCTACTTCGACATGAGCGGCGGCGAAACCATCGAGCGGCACCTCGTCGAACGCAAGCTCCTTGCCGCCGACTCGCGCGGGGAGTTCGGCGTCGAAAAGCTCGTATTCGGGAGTGATTGCGGCATGGATGAAATCCGCGAGCATATCGACCGCTTCGAGGCGCTGTTCGAGCAGCTCGGCCTGACGGAGGGGGAGCAGGAGCGGCTCTGGTGGCGAAACGCGGCCGAGATCTATGGCCTCGAGACGCCGGTCCTGGCCGGGGAGTGACGCCTGGCCGCTGAAGCCCGGCGCCCCGCCGGCCCCGTCAACCTCCCGGCACGCACCGTCCTCCTCACCGGAGTGGCGGCGCTTGGGCTCGGCGCGTGGGTCACCATGCGGCCGGAACAGCCCTGGATCCTCTGGCTCACGGCCGCGCTCATTGCCCTCGCCACGGATGGCCTGGTGCGCCGCCACCCCCGCTGGGCCGGTCACGGCTTCTTCAGCTCCATCGTGTATACGTTCCTGCCCGCGCTCGGCGTCCTGGGTGCCGGGCTCTTCATCGACCATGCGGTGGATGGCTACGCCCGGCCGCTGATCGCCGCCGCCGCGGCGCTCCTGGTGGGGGCCGTGGCCTTCGGCGAATACGAGACGGTCGACTTCGGTTCGCGCCTCTACGGCACGTTCCGGCTGATGATGGCGATCGCCACCTACCTGGTCGCATTCTCGTTCTTCACAGTGATCTACACGCGCGATTACGAGCTGCCGGTCGCGGCGGTGATGGTCGGGTTCGTGGCTGGATTGCTGGCGATGGAGCTCCTGCGGGAAAGCCGCCTCGCCGGGCCGAGCTCGTTGCTGGTGGGCATCGCCATCGGTATTTCGCTCGCCGAGCTGCGGATCGCGCTCTACTTCTTCCCGCTCGATGGGCTCCTCGCCGGGGCACTGCTGATCATCGCCTTCTACCTGGCGACGGGACTCGTGCACCACATGCTGGACCACGACCTCGAATGGGGCACCACGGCGGAATATGTGCTGGTGACGGCCGTAGCCACGGCGGCCGTCGTGTTCACGCGTTCGTTTGTTTAGGCTGCGGGGTCGAGTTCCCGGCGAGCGTCTCGCGCCTGGCCGTTCGCCACGCGCTGCATCCGGTTGATCCCGTGGCTGCGGTTGGTGTGCCGCTCGAGCCACTGGCGCTCAACGTCCGGAGCTGCCGAGAACCGCGCCGCGCAAATCGGGCATGCGGTCATTTCTTCGTTTCCTTCTTTCGTATTTCGTCATCAGTATCGTCGGGCCGTGTGAACATTCGGATAAGGTCTTTCCTCCGTTCACGTGCCCTTTTGCCCGCGCGCGGATGCTGCCCCGCGTACGAGCCCCGTTGCTCCAATTGCCAACCGTAGAACCGTAAGGTGCCTGCCGCTCGCCGGTCAGCTACCGGGTGCCGGCTTGCGCCTCGCGCCGCTTCCGTTTCAACTTGCGCCGTGAGGACGGTGAAGATCTGTTCCTGGAATGTGAACGGCCTTCGGGCCACCATCAAGAGCGGGAACTTGCAGGCGTGGCTGGAGTCTTCACAGCCCGACATCGTCGGGATGCAAGAAGTGAAGGCGCTCCCCGAGCAAGTCCCGGATGAACCGTGGACAGCAATGGGCTACCGGTGCTGGTGGCACCCGGCCCTACGTGCAGGGTACAGCGGCGCGCTCCTTTTGTCGAAGGAGGAACCGCTCGATGTCCGCCTCGGCCTTGGGATCGAGCGCTTCGACGCCGAGGGCCGCGTCATCGAGGCGGACTACCCCGGCTACACCGTCATCACCAGTTACTACCCCAACGCCGGCCGCGGCCTCGACCGCCTCGAATTCAAGCTCGATTTCTACGCCGCCTTTCTCGACCGCGTGAACCACCTGCGCGATACCGGCCGCCACCTCGTGTTCATGGGCGATTTCAACATTGCCCACACCGAAATGGACCTCGCCCGCCCCGAGGAGGCGCTCAAGGGAACCGGGTTCCTCCCGGTCGAACGCGAATGGATCACCCGCATCATCGATGCCGGTTACGTCGATACCTTCCGCGCGCTCCATCCCGATGCCCGCGACCAGTACTCCTACTGGGATGCCTGGCGCGAACGGCGCGCCCGCAACATCGGCTGGCGCATCGACTACGTCTTCGTCTCTCGGGAGCTCCTGCCGCGGGTGCGCCGCGCGTTCATCCAGCAGGAGATCATGGGCTCGGATCATTGCCCTGTCGGCATCGAGCTCGATGTCGAATCGTAGCCATCTGACGGTAGCCCTAACGTTCGCGTAAGGGTACAGTGTGGCCATGCGTCCACGTCTCGGCGGCAGCACCGGGCAGACCTTTCGAGCGCTCCGTCACCGCAACTACCGCCTCCTCTGGTTCGGCCAGACCGGGCACTCCGCGACCCTCTGGATGGACCAGGTCGCTCGGGCCGTCCTCATCCTCGAGCTGACCGACTCGGCGGTGATGCTCTCCCTCGTCATCGCCACCCGCCTCGCGCCCATCCTCTTCTTCGGCCTCATAGCTGGCGCCGCGGCCGACCGCTACGACAAGAAGCGCATCCTCATGTCCACCCAGCTGGTCTCGACTGGCTGCCACGCGTTCCTGGCCCTTGTCTGCCTCACCGGCTTCGTCGAGACCTGGCACGTGTTCGCCACGGCCCTCGTGGCCGGCACCGCGATGGCGTTCAACCAGCCGGTCCGCCAGTCGCTCATCCCGATGACCGTGCCGAGGGAAGACCTCCTGAACGCCGTAGCCCTCAACTCCACGGCGCTCAGCTTCATGCGCATCGGTGGTGGAGCCATGGCGGGCGTGCTCCTCATCCCCTTCAGCGTCGGCGGCGTCTACGCCATCACCGCCGGCGTCTACGTCTTCGTCATCCTGACCACCTGGATGATGCAGTTCGACGACGGCGCCAGCCCAAAGAAGCACGCGGAGACCGGGATCGTCACCGACCTCAAGGAAGGCTTCACCTACATCGCGGCCAATCCGACCCTCGGCATCGTGACCGCGCTCGCGCTCATCCTGTTCGTCTTCGGGTTCCCCTACCAGCAAGTCTTCGTGCCGCTCCTGGCCACGCGCACGCTGGACATGGGGGAATCGGGCGTCGGCTTCCTCGCCGGGGCAACCGGCGTGGGTGCGTTCGCCGGTTCGCTCTTCGTGGCCTCCCGCTCGGATATCGCCCGGCCCGGCCTCCAGCTCATGATCAATATGCTCATCTTCGGGGGCGCACTGGTGGCCCTCTCGCTCCAGGCGACCCTCATCGGCACGGCGGTCCTCCTGGCCGTGGCGGGGAGCATGACGGTCACCTACATGGCCTTCACCAATGGCATCCTCCTCGAATACAGCAAGCCCGAGATGCACGGCCGCGTGATGTCTCTGCTCAGCCTCGACCGCGGCCTGATCCCGGTGGGGGCGATCCTCTCGGGCGCGCTCGTGCAGGCCATGGGGGTCCGCCCCAGCCTGTTCGTCCTCGGGGCGACGATCATGGGGTTGACCGGCATGGTGGCGCTCCTCTGGGGCCGCCGGATCGCCGAGATCCGCTCGGGCGGGATGGTTGTGGGGCACGGGCGGCACCAACACGAGCCCGAGCCGCCTCCGCCGGGACCACCGCTGGAGCCGAACCCCGCCGGCGGCGGCCGCTAAGCTTTTGACCCCGCGCCCGTCACTCCGTAGATTGGTTCTGTTGCCCGCGTGCGGCGGGCGGCGTCCCCGGGTCGGGGTGTAGCGCAGCCTGGTAGCGCACTTGAATGGGGTTCAAGAGGTCCCGCGTTCGAATCGCGGCACCCCGACCAGCT
>DAOKYT010000001.1:0-117952 GCA_035326025.1 Tepidiformaceae bacterium | reverse complement strand
CTGCGTTGACATCGCAGAGGTCACTGGTTCGAATCCAGTATCGCCCACCAGCCTCCTCTGACCTCGCAACCGGGACGTTCGCGTGACGATTACCCCCGCCACCATCGAAGAGCTGGGCGCATGGTGTTTGCGGACGCCCGAACTCGCTGGCATGCGCGAACGGGCGTGGGACGGGTTTTTCGGAGCCAACGACCCGAGGCCCGTGGACTACATGCCCGGCACGGGGGAGCCGGAGACCCGCGAGCGCCGGTTCCTGGGCTACTTCATGTTCAGCTTTCGCCTGCCATCGGGCGAGTGTCCCGCGGAACGCGCGGCATTCGCACTTTACGATGGACGGCCTCTCGCCGAGATAGTGGCCGCGGTCAAGCGCGCCGTCTACGTATTCGCGTCGGTGCGAAGCGTCTTCGGCCGAAGCATCTTTCTCGATGCTGGCGGCCACGAATACGAAGTGCGCAGCTCTGCCTGGGCAAGGGATCTCGCGAAAGCTGGCGTTATCGCAGCGCATCTCGTGCCGGCGCGGCATGAGTACTGGGTGCATGGGCCGGGATGGGTCAGCCTGCCGATCCGGCTGGGGCCGGGAGCCGTGGAGAGCGTGACCTCCGCGGAGGCGGACCCGGTGGAGACGGAGCGGTTCTTGCAGCGGCGCGGTGCGGAAGATGAACGTCCCTCAACCGAGTTGCCGCAGGACAGCAGTCTCGCGGCGGCGGTACGGCGGATGGCCGCATGGGCGAACAGCCACAACGAGCCGCGATTGATCGCAAGCCCTCGGGTATGGTCCGCTCGCGTGCGCAAGCACCTCGCCAATTACGCGACCCTGGCGTTCTTCCAGGAAGTGATCGACCTTGCCGACCACGTCGCAAGCGTAGAAGAAGCGAACGAACTGATCGCGCTGGCCAGCAACATCTGGAACAACACCCCGCAGCCCGACCGCGGCGGCCAGAGCGCCAGGAAACTTGTCCGGGCGCAGCCACCGAAACTGGAGAACATCCGGTTGGACAGCGCCGAGATAAAGGTAGGAAGGCCCGGCAGCCGCTCGCTCTAGCGACGGAGCCGGGTCACGAATCCCCGTGACCGTTTACATTAGGCCGGCCTGTGGAGGCTTCCCCCGGTACGCCAGCCGCTGACTATCTCGAGAAAGTGGCCCCTGGTGCCGGCATAGCGGAGCCGGGCATGGCAGGACTCGCACGGTGCTGATGGAGGGTCTCGCTCACGAGCACGGCCAGCGCCGCAGCCCGGGCGCCGCCGAGGAGGGTTGTCAGCAACGATCCGAATCGCGCGTGTGCCGCGCCGTGGCTCCTCCACCAGGAGAATGCGAAGAATGCGTGCGACACCTTAGACGACGCGTCCCACCGTGGGCGGCGGCCACCCGCGCAGTTCCGACCGCGAGCCAGGCCAGGGGTCAGTCGAGGGCCTGGGGCAGCAGCATGTGGGAAAACACCAGGTCGATGTCCTCGTGGCCGGCCTCGCGCATCTGCCGGGCGAATTCGCGCGCGCGGGGCAGGTTGGCGAGTTCCGCATCGTCGCGCGCAAGGAGATCCCAGCAGGTGAGGAGCAGTTGCTTGAGCCGCCCTTCGACCGCCCGGGCCCGATTGGCGAGCGCGGGCTCGAATCCCCGGCCGCTGGCGGGGTCGGCATTCAGCTCCTTCGCGAGCGTGTCGAGATGGAACTCGAGAGCCAGCGCGCAGTCCCGGACCGCGGCGCGAACATCGCTTCCGGATGTGGCGCTTTCGAGCTGCTGCGCGGCGACCAGCAGCGACTCGACGATGCGGCGTCCGCGTTCTTCACTCATGGTGTGGCCCTCCGTTGTCGTGCCGGGCTGCCGGCGCCGGTCTCGTCGTGGTGCTCGCCCCCGAGGCGTGTCCGGCCGATGAGCACGGACCGCGGACAACGCCCGCGCGACCCGGGAAGAACAACCAGCGCATCGTATCACCTCGTGATGCATCGTAGCCTGCGGGCCAGGTGCCCCGGGCGATACGTCCGGATGGCGGAATTCGCGGGCCCGGATGGGCGGCGGGGAGTGTCGCGAAGCGGGCCACCGGCGGCAAACGAGGTGCGCGGCGGCGCGGCTGTTGCCGATCCGCATGGCCCCCTCCGATTGGTCGCCTCTGATGCGCGGTATTAAGGGGAGGGTGTCCTCCCCTGCCGAACGCCCCGGCGCCAATCGTACCGGTCGCCTAAACTGGCGGTCATGGCGTCCTACACCTGCGGCACCTGCAGCCGTGAGTTCAGCCTCCCCGAGCCCGTCAGAGCGAAGTACCCGAACTGGACTCCGAGGCAGTGCATGGACTGCCGTGGCAAGCCTTCGGATGGTAGCCGGGGCACGAATGGCGAGGGGGCCGGCGGGCACCGCGCCTCGGTGACGCGAACCCAGAACCTCAGCACGTCGGATGTCCTGATGCGGTTCACGGCAGGGCCCGATACGGGCATCTTCACCGACGGATCGTGCCAGGGGAACCCGGGCCCCGGGGGATGGGGAGCGGTCTATGTGCGAGCCGGGAGCGTGGTGGAGGAGCGGCACGGGTTCGAACCGAGCACGACCAACAACCGGATGGAGTTGACGGCGATCATCAACGGCCTCGAGATGGCACCCCCGGCCGAGGCCATCACGGTCTACTCCGATAGCCAGCTGGTGGTGAACACGCTCACGCGGTGGGCGGCGGGCTGGGAGGCGAGGGGGTGGAAGCGGAAGGAAGGCGAGGTAAAGAACCTGGACCTGGTCCAGCGTGCCTGGGCGCTGGCGAAGGAACGGCCACTGGCCCGCATCGAGTGGATCCGCGCACATGATGGGTCGCGCTGGAACGAGTACGCGGACGCGTTATCGACCGCGCATCTGCGGGCTGAAGTCTGAGCGGGGGGATTGTCCCGATCCTGTAACCTTGGACGCGCTGTGTTGGTCACAGGCCAGAGGGGAAACTCAGCCATGATGCAGCGCGATGAGCAAGGCGAGTTCGAGGAGCTGCGCGTGATCCTGCTCGAAGTGGCGGAGACGCTCGAGGCGGTGATCATCGCCCTCCAGGCGGAGCGGGGCGACCAGGAGGCCAGCTACGTGATCCGGGAGGCAGTCCGGCGCGTGGTGCAGCTTCGGCAGCACCTCGATGCGCTCGATGCGCAGGGGGCCTGACGGGCGATTTCAGGTGCCGGAAACGGTCATCTCCCGGATGCGGATGGTGGGAGCGGCGCTCGATCCGAACCAGGCCAGGTCGCTGCCAACGGCGTCTATCGACGCGAGCATGGCGTCCATCCGGCCGGAAATGTTGATCTCCGTGACGGGGTAGGCGACCCGGCCGCGCTCGATCCAGAACCCGGCCGCGCCCCGGGAGTAATCCCCCGTGGTGGGGTTGAACCCGCTGCCCATCAGGGTGGTGAGGTAGAGGCCGCTGGAGACGCCGGCGATGATCTCCTCCGGCGGGGTGGTACCGGGTTCGAACACGAGGTTCGAAGGGCCTGGCATGGGGGCGGACTCGGCGCCACGCCGGGCGCTGCCAGTCGTCTGGTGACCCGTGCGGCGAGCCGTGTAGCAGTCGAACAGGAAGCCCCGGAATGCCCCGCCGGCGAAGATGGCGTTCTTGCGCGTGGCCACCCCTTCTCCATCGAAGGGCCGCGACCCAAGGCGCCCGGGGAGCGCCGGGTCATCCGTAATCGTCACGAGCGGGGAGCCGATGACGTCGCCGGCCCGGTTGGCGAGGAACGTGGCGCCGCGGTAGAGCGCTGAACCGGTGGCACACGCCACCAGGTCGCCAGCCAGCGCGGCGGCCATCATGGGCTCGAACACCACCGGCACCTGGCAGGTCGCGACCTTCCGCGCTCCGAGCTGGTCGATGGTGCGGCGAGCGGCGATCCGGCCGACTTCCTCGGGGTCGGCGAGGCGATGGAGACTGGGCTCGGCGGAGAACCAGTAGCCGTTGCGCTTTTTCCCTTCGGCGTCATCGGCGATAGCTTCGACGACGAGGGAGATGGTGGTGGCGGGATACGTCCCCTCAAACCCGAGCGAGTTCACGAGGGCGACCTGGCCGCTACGCGTGGAGAGGCTCGCGCCGTCGGAGTTCGTGATGCGAGGGTCCGCGGCGAAGGCGGCGCCCTCGCAGGCCTTCGCCATCGCGATCTTCTGTTCGGTGGTGAGCGAATCGATGCGCTCGTCGTAGAGCGCGAGGGCATCGGCGCTCACCCGGGTGGCGAGGAGGGCCGGTTCGGGCAGGCCCGCGAACTCATCGGGGGCGGAGATGGCCGCGAGTTCGACGGTCTCGGCGGCGAAGCGCTCCAGGGATGCGGGGGAGAGGTCGGAAGTCGAGCAGAGAGCCGTGCGGCCGCCATTGATGACGCGCAGGCCGAGCGACATGGAGCCGGCCTCGATCAGCTTTTCGAGTTCGCCGAGCCGGACGGTGACATTCGATTCGCCGTACATCGAGACGAAGGCATCGCACTGTTCGGCACCGGCGGCCCGTGCGAGTTGCACGGCCCGGCGCGCGATTTCGAGGGGAGTGGGTCCTTCCATGAGCTGCCTCCTAAACCTCAAACCTTCGTGCCGCCGACGGTAATGCCGGAGACCAGGACGGTGGGCATCCCAACGCCGACGGGAACGGACTGGCCATCCTTGCCGCAGGTCCAGCGGCCGTCGGAGAGCTGGTAGTCGTTTGCGACGCGGGTGACCTTCGAGAGGACGTCGGGGCCGTTGCCGATGAGCATGACGTTGCGCAGGGGCGCGGTGACCTTGCCACCCTCGATCAGGTACGCCTCCGTGACGGAGAAAACGAAGTCGCCGTTGGAAATGTTGACCTGGCCGCCGGAGTAGGAGACGGCATAGATTCCGCGATCGACGCTCCTGATGATGTCCTCCGGGGTATCCTCGCCCGGGAGCATGAAGGTGTTGGTCATGCGCGGCATGATGTAGTCCTTGAAGGACTGGCGGCGGCCAGAGCCGGAGGGCGTCACGCCGAAGTGGCGGGCGCTGAGCTCGTCGTGGAGGTAGCCGCGGAGCGTGCCGCCCTCGATGAGCACGTTGCGGGTGGTGGTGGTGCCCTCGTCGTCGACATTGAGGGAGCCGCGGGAATCGGCGATGGTGCCGT
The DNA here is from genome assembly GCA_035326025.1 of Tepidiformaceae bacterium. Taxonomy (GTDB): domain Bacteria; phylum Chloroflexota; class Dehalococcoidia; order Tepidiformales; family Tepidiformaceae; genus Amarobacter. The sequence goes on along the minus strand of DAOKYT010000001.1, from coordinate 112,889 downwards.
CATCGACGACGGTAACGAGCGGGCTGGCCACCGGCTGGCCGATTCGCCCCGTGTAGTTGCTGGTGCCCTTGCGGTTGAAGTCGGCTTCGAGGCCGTGGCCGACCGCCTCATGAAGGAGGATGCCGCTGTCGCCGGCGGCCAGGACCACGGGGAGGGTGCCAGCGGGGGCTTCGCGGGCATCCAGCTGGAGGACGGCCTGGCGGGCGGCTTCGGTGGCGAGCGTTTCGGGGGTGGTCACGGTGTCGAAATATTCGATGCCGAGGCGGCCTCCTCCCCCGGTCCGGGCAACCTGCCGGCTCTCGCCCTGCTGGGAAAGCGCGCTCACGTTGAAGCGGATGAGCGGCTGTACATCGCCGACGACCTTGCCATCGCTTCGGGCGATGAGCACGTACTTCAACTCATCGCCGATGCTTGCATCGAGGCGCGCAATGCTCGGGTCGTAGGCCCGCGCGGCACGGTCGGCACGTTCGAGAAGGGCGACCTTCGCGGCTGGTGGCTCACCGGTGAGCGGCGCATCGAACCGGTAGAAGGACTGTTCGCCGCGGAGGAAGGGCGTGGCGTCGACCGGGACGGGGCGTTCGCCGCTGGTGCCAATGCGCGAGGCGGTCTCGGCGGCCCTGCGCATCGCGGCCATGTCGAGCGATTCGGTGTAGGCGTAGCCGATGGCGTCGCCTTTCACCACGCGGATTCCGACCCCCTGGGAGACGTTCCGCGACGCAGACTTGACGCGCTGGTCCTCCCACTGGATCGCGCTGTCCGTGCGGTGCTCGAAGAAGAGCTCGGCGAAATCGCCGCCTCGGCTCAGGGCGACCGACAACAGCGATGACATGACTGCCGGGTCGATGCGATAACGGTCGTTGAAAAAGGCGAGGGCACGGGCGCCGGGGTCGGTCATGGGCTGGACCTTCCTGTGGTGAGAGGTGACGTGATCCATCGTAGAACGTCGCGGGCGTTCCAGTGGGCGGTCGCGCCGGCCGTAGTTCGTTTGCCCGCTCGCGTGTAACTTCGAAAGAAGGGGCTCCTCCTGCGCCCAGGGATTGTTCTTGCTTCCACGCGCCCGGCCGATCGATCCTGCAAGTCCGCGCGCCCGGGGGTTAACCGCGCCCGGGCGGCCCCTGGCCTCGCTCCGGCATCGCGACTTCCGCTTCCTTCTCGGTTCGACAATGGCGCTGCAAGTTGGGTCGTGGGTGCAGACGATCGGTCAGGGCTGGCTGGTGGCGAACGACCTCGGTGGCTCGGCGACGAACCTCGCGGTGGTGGCACTCCTGCGCGGCGCGTTCCTGGTGCTGCTCTCGCCATTCGGTGGGTACATCGCCGGGCGCTTCGAGCGGCGCAAGCAGCTCGTGATCTACTCATCGCTGAGCGCCACGATCGCGGCGACGCTGGCGGTCCTGGTGGCGACCGGCGCCATCGAAATCTGGATGGTCTACCTGACGGCCGCGGCGGCCGGGATCGTGGAAGCGCTGGCCGGACCGATCCGCAGTTTGCTGGTGTTCGACACGGTAGGGCCCGACGAAATGACGAACGCGGTGGCGCTGAACTCGCTCGGCGGCAACGCCATGCGGGTGATCGGGCCGGCGATCGGGGGTGCGCTCATCGGACTCATCGGCACGGAGGGCACGTTCGAAGTACAGGCGGCCTGCCTGATCCTTTCGGTGGCCCTTACGGCGCGGCTGAGCCGTTCCGAGCCGGAACTCGTGGAGGAGCGGGAGGGGGTGTTCGCCAGCGTGGTCTCCGGGCTGGCGTACGTGGTCCGGGATCGGCGCATGGCGCTCATCGTGACCATGGCGATTCTCCCGAGCGTGCTGGTGTACCCGTACGTGAGCTTTCTGCCGCTCTTTGCGACGTCGGTGCTGAACGCCGGCGCGAATGCCTATGGGTACCTGGCCGCCGCCGTGGGTGTGGGGTCGCTCGTGGGTGGGGCAATCGTGGCGGTGGCTTCGAACCGGCCGCGCATCGGACAGTGGATGATGTGGGCGTGCCTGTTCTATTGCGTCTCCGTTGGCGCGTTCACGCTGACGCGTCAGCTATGGCTCGCGGTGGCCACGCTGGCGGGGGCCGGCATCTTCCACAGCGTGTATGCCGCGCTGAATTCATCGCTGATGCAGATGAAAGCAGCGCCGGAGTACCGGTCGCGGGTAGTCGCGCTGCAGACGATGACGTGGGGGATGACACCCTTCGCCGGGCTCTTGATGGGCGCTATGATCGACCGGTGGGGAATGCCGCACGTGGTCGGCGCCTGGATGATGGTGGCGGCGCTCCTCACGCTGATCCTGACCGCGAGCTCGCGCGAGCTACGGCGCATCTGAGGCCCCGATGCAGCACCTCCTGGCGACCCTCGCGGCCGGCCTGCGCCGGCTGGATACGGACGGCCGGCTGACACCCGAGCCGGCGACCGCCAGTGACCTGGACGGGATCCGATCGCTCTTCGTGGTGGACCTGGAGATGAGCGGCCCGAACGCCCAGGTGCACGAGATCCTCGACGTCGGCGGCGTACGCGCGGGGCTCACGCGGGGCATTCCGGAGGAAGAGGCGTGGGGAGCACGCGTGAGGCCGCGCCACATCGGCAACGCGGTCCCGGGGGCCCTCAAAGTGGTGGGTTACAGCGCGAAGGCGTGGAAGCCGGCGCTGGAACTTGAAGAGGCCGTGGAGCGGTTCGCGCAGCTCGGCCGCGATTCGGTGATCGCGGGCTGGGGAATCGGGCAGGACATGGCCTTCCTTGTCGAGGCGTTTCGGCGGCTGCGGCAGCCATGGCCGTTCGCCGCGGTCGCACTCGATGTCCAGCCGATAGCGCGAAGCCTGCTGCGTGGCAATGGCCAGGTCGACCGGTTCAACCTGGGCCACGTGGCGGACCGCCTGGGCATCGGGAGGATGGGTGAGCATGGCGCGCTCGCCGATGCCTATGCCACCTATGACGTGCTGGCGAAGCTGCTGGCACTGGCGCCGAAGCATTAACCGCCGAGGTCCGTGCCCTCGAAGGCACCGGCGGGCATGGCGAGTTCGCGCGAGACGCCGCGGGTGACTTCAGGCATCGCTTCGGGGTCGGCGAGGCGGACTTCGAGAGACCCGCGCGGAGCGCGTGCGCGAGCGCCGGATGTGAGCGCGCCGGCGAAGGCCATGCTCGCTATTGACAACTCCTTAGCCCGCCACTAACGATACAGGTGATGTTCTCGGGGCGGGGTGAAATTCCCCACCGGCGGTGACAGCCCGCGACTCCTTCCCCCCGGGGGAGGACTGACCCGGTGAAACTCCGGGGCCGACGGTGAGAGTCCGGATGGGAGAGAACACTTCGCGGCTGCCCGTGCCTGGCGCACCGGGGGGCCGCTGGCTCGCATACCCTGCGCGCCAATCTCCCCCTGCCCCGCGCGCATTGAGATCGTCAAGGGGCAGCGCCAATGACTTCCACTCCAGCGATGGTGGTTCGCAACTCCCCCCGGGGGGTGCGTTGATGTTTACCGGGATCATCGAAGAGGTTGGGACAGTGGTGGAAGCCGGCGAGGGGACGCTTCGCATCCGCGCCCCGTTCGTGCTCACCGATAGCAAGCTGGGCGACTCGATCGCTATCAACGGCGTCGACCTGACAGTCGCCGAGATGGACGGCGAGACGTTCTTCGCGAACCTGATGCCCGAGACGTACCGGCGGTCGAACCTCGGCGACCTGCGGCGCGGTGATCTTGTGAACCTGGAGCGCAGCGTGCGTCCCACGGACCGGCTGAGCGGCCACATTGTCCGGGGCGTCGTCGAGGCGACGGGGACGCTCCATTCGATGACTCCAGAGGGTGACGCCATCATCGCCAGAATCCTCGCGCCCAAGGACCTCCTTAAGTACATGGTGGTGAAGGGCCCGGTCTGCATCGACGGGATCAGCCTGACGATCGTCGCCAGGGACGAGGAGAGCTTCTCGGTCTCACTGGTGCAGTACACACAGGAGCACACCAACCTCGTATCGCGAAAGCCGGGCGACCGAATCAACCTCGAGACCGACATCATCGCGCGTTACGTGGAAAACATGCTGGCGGCGCGTGAAGAGGAGGCCCGGAGATGACCGAACGCGATCCCGTGATGGCAACCGTGCCCGAGGCGATAGAAGAGTATCGCCGGGGCAAATTCGTCATCATCACCGACGACGAGGACCGGGAGAACGAAGGGGACCTGTGCATCGCGGCGCAGTTCGTCACGCCCGACCACATCAACTTCATGGCGAAGTACGGCCGGGGGCTGATCTGCTGCTCGATCACGGAGGAGCGATGTGAGCAGCTCAAGCTGCCGCTGATGGTCGACCCGGCGGCGAACAACTCGGGCTTCGGCACGCCGTTCACGGTTTCGGTGGAAGCCCGGACCGGGGTCACCACGGGGATTAGCGCGGCCGACCGGGCGCGCACGGTGCAGGTGATCATCGACCCGGAGACGAAACCAGAGGACCTGGCGCGGCCGGGCCACATGTTCCCTCTGCGCGCGCGGAAGGGCGGGGTGCTGGTGCGCGCGGGCCAGACCGAGGCAAGCGTGGATCTCGCCAAAATGTCCGGCCTGTACCCCGGCGCGGTGATTTGCGAAATCATGAAGATGGACGGCGAGATGGCGCGGATGCCGGACCTCAAACGGTTCGCGCGGCGTCATGGGCTCCGCATCGTCACCGTAAACGAGATGATTAAGTACCGCCTGCGCAACGAGAAGCTCATTGCGCGGGTTGCGGAGACCCGCCTGCCGACGCCATTTGGCGACATGATGATCCTGGGCTACAAGGCGGAGAACCACCCGGACGAGCACGTGGCCCTGGTGAAGGGGCCCATCGACCCGGAGAAGCCAACCCTCGTGCGCGTGCATGACCAGTGCGTCACGGGCGATGTTTTCGGCTCGATGCGCTGTGACTGCGGCGAGCAGAAAGACCGCGCGCTGAAGATGATTGCCGAAGAGGGCGGCGTCTTCCTGTACATGCGCCAGGAGGGCCGCGGCATCGGCCTGCACAACAAGCTGCGGACGTACGAGCTCCAGGACCAGGGCCTGGACACCGTCGATGCGAACCTTGCGCTCGGTTTCCCGGCCGACCGGCGGGACTACGGCATCGGTATGCAGATTCTGCGAGACATCGGCGTCCGGAAGATGCGGCTCATCACCAACAACCCGGCGAAGCGGGCAGGGCTGGAAGCCTATGGCCTGGAGGTCGTGGAGCGCGTGCCGATCGTGACCACACCCAACCAGTTCAACATCCGCTACCTCGATACGAAGCGGCAGCGGATGGGCCACCTGCTGGACGGCCTCGAGCCGGTCAGCGCGGAGAGCTCATGATGCCGGTGCTGGAAGGTGCGCTGGAGGGTGCGGGGCTCCGCATCTGCGTGGTGGTCGCGCGCTGGAACGAGTTTGTGACGCGCAGGCTTCTGGAGGGGGCCGAGCGCCAGCTGGGCGAGCGGGGGGTTGCGGGCGGCGACGTGACAGTCGCGTGGGTGCCCGGCGCGTTCGAGATCCCCACCGCGGCGCGCTGGGCAGCGAGCTCGGGCGCGTTCGATGCGGTCATTTGCCTGGGAGCGGTGATACGTGGGGAGACCGCGCACTTCGAATACGTGGCCGGCGGTGCCGCCGAGGGGATCGCCGCGGTCTCGCGAGAGACCGGTGTTCCGGTGATCTTCGGCGTGCTGACGGTGGACAACGTAGAGCAGGCGCTCGCGCGCTGTGGTGGGAAGGACGGGCACAAGGGCGAGGAGGCAGCGCAGGCGGCCATCGAGATGGCGAACCTGCGCAAGCTCCTGGGCCGGGAACAAGCGTAAGCCGCCTCGTTGCGCCTGCGAAGCGGGCTTCCCCAGGCTCGAAGGACAAGATACGGCGCCGGCGGCCGGGTGCATTCGGGCGCCAGACCTGGCGCTGAGCCAGTACTTCCCGGGGACGGACAAGCCGCCGGCGCGGGGGCGGAGCGTGGTCGAGGTCATCCTCGTCACCCCCGGGCGCTCGACCAGGACCCCGTGCGTGATGAGCGTCGCGACCGGCACGACCGGGAGACGCACGCCCTCGCCTCGACCGGGCGCGCCGAGGGTGCCATCCGCCCAGGCCCACCGCGGGCAGAAAGACCGCCCGCCCATGGCCCCTCAGGGCAGGAGCAGCATGGCGTCACCGAAGCTGTAGAAGCGGTAGCCCTGGCCGACGGCCTCGCGGTAGGCCTGCAGCACGAACCCGGTCCCTCCGAACGCGCAGACCAGCATGAGCAGCGTCGACCGTGGCAGGTGGAAGTTGGTCATGAGTACATCGACCACGTGGAACGGGTCTCCCGGGAGGATCCGGAGCGAAGTCCATCCCTCGTAGGGCTCGATCGAGCCGCGCTCGCGGGCGACGTGCTCAAGCGTCCGCACCACGGTGGTGCCAACGGCAACCACACGGCGACCCTCGGCCTTCGCGCGGTTGATGGCGTCGGCGGTGGCGGTGGGCACCGTGACGTGTTCGGCGTGGAGCTGGTGCTCCCGGGGGTCAGCGACAGTGACGGGCCGGAACGTGCCGGGGCCGACATCGAGCGTGACCGCGGCACGCTGGATACCGCGTGCTTCGAGCCGCTCGAGCAACCCGGGGGTGAAATGCAGGCCGGCGGTTGGCGCTGCCGCGCTCCGCGCCTCGCGCGAATAGACGGTCTGGTAGCGCTCGGAGTCGCCATGGAAGCCGTGGATGTACGGGGGGAGCGGCACCGACCCGACCGTCGCCGGGTCGAACGGGCGGTCGAAGTCGAGGATAACGGTTTCGCTCGCGCGGCCCGCCACCGTCGCGCCGAGGGGCTCGCCGTGGGCATCGAAGACGAACCGGCGGCCGGGAAGGGCGCGCCTGGCGGGCCGGAACAGCACCTCCCAGCGAACGTCGCTGAAAGGACGCACAAGGAGCGCCTCTACCGCTCCCCCCGTGTCTTCGCGATGGCCAAAGAGACGGGCCGCCATCACGCGGGTGTCGTTGACCACCAGCAGATCGCCAGGGGTGAGGAGCTCCGGGAGGTCGCGCACAACGCGATGGCCGATTGAGCGGGAACCGATGCGCAGCACCATGAGCCGGGCGCTATCCCGTGGCTCGGCGGGTTCCTGCGCGATCAACTCGCCCGGGAGTTCGAATGCGAAGTCCTGGGTACGCACGGCATTCAGGATTGCGTCTTCCCCGGGCCCGGTCTACGGTGGCGGCGAGGTGCAGCGCATGGCGAACAACAATGGCGCGTCCGCGAAGGTCTCCGAGGAGCGATATGAGGAGGTCACGACGACGCGCCTGAGCCTCGACCGGAGCGCTATCCGCCGCGTACAGGCCGACGAGGTGGCCATCGACAAGAGCGCGGTGGGTGTCGCGCGCTTCGACCGGGGGACGATCCGGCAATCCTCGGCGGGAATTGTCGCCGGCCGCTCGGTGGCGGTGGACGAAGTGCGGACGGGCATCCTGATTTCGCCGGTGGTGCGAGGGGATGTCCACACCCTGCTCGACATGCGCTCGGCCGTGGCTATCGGGTTTGGGATGGTGCTGGGGAAAGTGTTTCTTGCCGCGATCCGCGCCGTGGCGCGACGGGTGACAGGCTGACCTCGGACCCGGCAAGCAGCCGGTTGGACTCGTCGGTACGGAGCTGCCCGCAAGCAGCAGAGATTTCGGTCCCCTTTTCGACCCGCACGGTGCAGTTCACCCCGGCGTTCCTGAGCACACGCTCGAACGCGAGGATTGCGCGACGCTGAGGGCGGCCGTATCCGCCAGCGGTGGGGTTTACGGGGATGAGGTTCACGTGGCTGCCCGAACCCTGGAGGAGGCGAGCCAGCCCGGCCGCGGTCTCTGCGGAGTCGTTGACGCCATCGATGAGCGCGTACTCGAAGGTCACGCGGCGGCCTGTCTTATTGAAAAACCGTTTCGCCGCGGAGACGAGGTCGCCAACCGACGTGGGCCCGGCGGTGGGCACCAGGCGCTGGCGGAGGGCGTCGTCCGGTGCATGGAGCGAAATGGCAAGCCCGGCCTGGAGGCCCTCCGCGGCGAGCCGGTCGATGGCGTGGATGAGCCCGACAGTCGAGATCGTGATGCGCCGCTGGCCAAGGCCAAACGCCTTCGGGTGGGTGAGCAGCCGCACCGCCCGCAGGGTCTCGGCGTAGTTCGCCAGCGGTTCGCCCATGCCCATGAAGACGACGTTGGTGACGTGTTCGCCGCGCCCACGGAGGACGCGGGCCACATGGAGTACCTGCGCCACGATCTCCTCGGCCTTCAGGTTCCGTTCGAAACCCATCTGGCCCGTCGCGCAGAAGACGCAGCCCATGGCGCAGCCGGCCTGGGTCGAAACGCATACGGTCGAGCGCGGGTGGCGGTCGCCGGGCTCGGGGTACTGCATGAGGACCGTTTCGATGAGCGTCCCATCCTGCATGCGGAGCAGGAGCTTGGTTGTGCCACCGTCGTCACTCACAACGCGGCGGACCTCTGTCGCAACATCGAGCGTGAGGTATTCGCTCAACTGCGCCCGCAACGCCGCGGGGAGCTGGCGGAAGTCGTCCAGGGAAGCTGGCGAGTCGTGCCAGGCGGTGCGGAGCAACTGGCCGGCGCGGTAGCGAGGATGTCCGAGGCCGGCGATGAGGGTTTCCAGGTCCTCGGGCAGCATCCGGTAGAGCGGAACCGGGGCGGTGGTCATGCGAGCCCCACCTCCGGTTCGAGGGCGCCCCGTTCGCCGGCAAGGAACTGCTCGCCGGTGAGCCGTTTGCCGCCCGGGCGCTGGACTTCCTCGAGCACGAGCCAGCCACCGGTGAAGGCCACGGCCGGGCACCTGCCGAGGACGGTCATGGCGCCGGGGGACGGGGCATGGCCCGGCTCGACGCGCGCGCGCCAGATGGCAAGCCGCTCCGAACGGTAGAGCACGAAGGCGCCGGGCCATGGGTTGTAGGCGCGGGTGGCCCGTTCGGCCTCGGCCGCGCTCATCGTTGCCTTGAGGTGGCCGTCGTTCTTCGAGACCAGGCCGCAGTACGTGGCGGCCGACTCGTCCTGGGGTTGCGCCTCACGCTCTCCCGAGAGCCAACCGGGAAGCACGCGCAGGAGCTCCCCGGCGCCGAGTTCCGCCAGGCGGGATTCGAGCGATCCGGTCGTGTCGCCGGGCAGGATGGCAGTTTCAACCCGGGAGATCACCGGCCCGGCGTCCATCGTGCGGACAAGCTTCATGATGCTGACCCCCGTCACAGGGTCGCCGGCAAGGATGGCCGCGGCGATGGGCGAGGCTCCGCGCCAGCGGGGCAGGAGGGAGGCGTGGACGTTCAGGCAGCCATGCGGTGGGATCTCCAGGACTGCGCGGGGGAGCATCTTGCCGTAGGCGGCAACCACGAAGACATCGGCACGAAGGGCCCGAAGCTGTCCCTGGATGCCTTCTTCGCGTAGTGAGGCGGGCTGGAGCACGCTCACGCCAAGCTCCAGGGCGGCGAGCTTCACCGGCGGCGGCTGGACGCGGCCGCCTCGGCCGGAGGGACGGTCGGGTTGAGTGAGCGCGGCGACGACATGGGCGCCGGCGGCAACCAGGGCGCGAAGCGACGGCACGGCGAACTCGGGCGAGCCCATGAAGACGACACGAGTGCCTGAAAGTTCTGCTGCCACGAGATCCATCTTCACTGGCGAAGGAGCGCAAGTCCAAATCATGACTCCGGGCATGCGGGAGGGCCCCGCACAAGAAGGGAGGCGGCGCGACCGGGCTCCACGAAGGGGTTCGTACGGGTCCTCGCCATGGCCAGCGGCGTATGGGCCAACCGGGGAAAGCCCCGCGGGCCTCGCAGTCGTCGCGCGGAAGGGGGGCCGGTGATAGGGTTGGCCTATCGTGCCCGCCTAGCGGTAGGGCTTCGCAATCCCTCTCCACGGACGACGAGATGACCAGGATCGGCATCATGGAAACGGCCATCCGGGATGGCCACCAGTCGCTGCTCGCGACTCGCATGCGCACCGAGGACATGCTTCCCGCCCTCGAGCTCATGGACTCCATCGGCTACCACAGCATCGAGTGTTGGGGCGGCGCGACCTTCGACACGTGCCTGCGGTTCCTCAAGGAAGACCCGTGGGAGCGCCTGCGCGAGATCAAGAAGCGCTTGAAGCACACGCCCACGCAGATGCTCCTCCGCGGGCAGAACGCAGTCGGGTACCGGCACTACGCGGACGACGTGATCCGGGAGTTCTGCGAGCGGGCGGTCGCGAATGGGATGGATATCTTCCGGATCTTCGACGCGCTGAACGACACGCGGAACCTGGAGACGGCGTTCGAAGCGGTGAAGCGGGCGGGCGGCCACGTCCAGGGCACCATTTGCTACACCATCAGCCCGGTTCACACGGTGGATGCCTTCGCGAAGATGGCCGACCGGATGGTGGAGATGGGCGCGGACTCCCTGTGCATCAAGGACATGGCCGGGCTGTTGAGCCCGATGATGGCGAAGGCGCTGGTGAGCCGGATCAAGAAGGACCACCCGGACAAGCTGCTGCAGATGCATTGCCACGACACCTCCGGCTACTCGGAGATGGCCTACCTGATGGGAGTGCGGGCGGGTGCCGACGTCATCGATTGCGCAATCAGCGCACTCGCCGGTGGCACAAGCCAGCCAGCGACGGAGACCCTGGTGGCCGCCCTTGCCGAAGACCCGGAGCACGCAACCGGGCTGGATATGGAGAAGCTGGGCCAGCTGGCGGAGTACTTCCGGAGTGTGAGAAAGAAGTACTGGAAGTTCGAAAGCGGGCTGCTGGGGATCGATGCGGGCGTGCTTGCCCACCAGGTACCCGGCGGGATGATTTCCAACCTGGTTGGCCAGCTGCGCGAGCAGGGCGCCGAACACAAGCTGCCCGACGTGCTGGCGGAAAACGCGCGGGTACGGGCCGACCTCGGATACCCACCGCTGGTGACGCCGAGCTCGCAAATCGTGGGCACCCAGGCGGTGCTCAACGTGCTGACCGGCAAGCGGTATGGGAGCGTGACCAGGGAAACGAGAAACCTGGCCAAGGGCATGTATGGCGCGACGGCGGCACCGATCGCGCCCGAAGTGCTGCAGCAAATTCTCGGCGACGAGAAGCCAATCACCCACCGCCCGGCGGACGACCTGGCGCCCGAGCTGGAGGCGGCAAAGGCCGAGATCGGGGACCTCGCCGAGACCATCGACGACGTTCTCAGTTATGTGATGTTCCCCCAACCGGCGAAGGAATTTCTCCAGTGGCGGCGGGAAGGCGGAGGGCCTGAGCGGGAACTGGTCGCCGCCATCGTCGGCGCCATGGTCATCGGCGAACGGAAGGCGGCGGCGCCCGCACCGGCCCCGATGGCTGTCGCAAGCCACGGGGAAGCGGCTCCGTGGCGCAGCTTCGGCCGCATGCGGCAGATGCGGTAGGAGGGAACCATGGCCACAGTGACGATTGGCGGAAGGAAGTACGACGTTGAGGTCCGCGGCGACAAGGTTGTCGTCGATGGGCATGAATACACTGTGAAAGTCCGCGAAGAGCAAGGATACGCGACGGTGAATGCTGGCGGCGTCGCCTACCGGGTGCAGCTTCCGCCGGCCGGCGAACGCCAGAGCGGGATGACGGTCGAGGTCGACTACCGCCCGTTCACGGTCGAATACGAAGGCCGCCTGGGTGGCGGACCTGCTCCGCGCGAGTCACGCACGCCGGCCGCGGGTGGCAGCGGGGCTACCCGCGCCGCGGTGAAAGGCGCGGTCACGGCCCAGATCGCGGGGCGGGTCCTCAGCATCAAGGTCTCGGTCGGGCAGGCGGTTGCGCGTGGCGATGTCCTGTTGCTCCTTGAGGCGATGAAGATGGAGAACGAAATCAAGGCGCCGGCCGACGGCGTTGTCAAGGAGATCGCGGTTGCCGAGGGCGGCCGGGTGGCCGAAGGCGAAGTGCTCGTGGTGATCGAGTAGCCCGGCGCCACCAAGAATAGCCGGGGAGGGCCGCACCGGGTGCGGCCCTTTTTGCTTGAGTATGCCGGTTTCAGCCGCGAAGCGACTTCAGTTGCTGCGCGTGGTCGTTCAGGTGGTAGGCCACAATCCCCAGGAATCCCCCAACCGTGTTCTTGCCGAGGCGCGGATGATCGACTTCCCGGCCGACGTGTTCATCCGTAACCTGCGCAACGACTTCCATCAGCAGGCCGTGGGTCCGGAGCGTCTCGGCGACCGCTGTCTCGACGGACTCGAGGGTGATGCGAGCGGGGGCCGGCCCCGGCACGCCGATCGCCGCGGCGATGCCTGCGCCGAAGAACGGGCCGGCGCTGGCGATGTGCTCGGCGACCTCGCGGGCACACCATGCGGCTTCACCGTCAGGCGAGCCTTCCGGCTTCTTCTCCCAGATGGCTGCACATTGCCGCAGCTCGGCCATGTAGGTATCGAACGCGGCGGCGATGGAAGCCTGGATTTGGGCGGCTGTGGGCAAGGGGCGAACTCCTGTTTGGTAGGTCAGGGGAGCCAGTGTGGAGCGAAGGGTTGCAATGGGCTACCGAGTACCGGGGGCGGGTTCACGCCGGGCGCGGCTGCAATGCCGGGGCGAAGTTTCCCGTTACCGGCACGCGGGTAGAATGCGCAGCGAACACTGAACCGTGGCGCATTCGCCCCAGCATCCTGGAGATTCGATGCTCGACTACCTGCCGTTCCTCATCAGCGCGAATAGCCTTGGCGTGATTTCGCTCATCATCTTCCTGGCCAGCTCGGTCATCCTGACGATCCCGGTGTTTGCCACGCGCGGAGGCGCGCAGGCCGCCTGGTTTGGGGTGGCCGGTTTCCTGCTCACCGTGGAGGCGGCAGTGCTGATCACGCTCGTGGTGTTGACGAGCCAGGGCGAAATCTTCCAGTAGCAGGCTTGCCGTTGGCTGGTGGCACGAAGGCCGGCGCGATTGCCGGCCTTTTCTTGTGGGGCGACCCGAACGGCTACAGGAGACGGCGGATCGGCTTGCGGCCCGGCCGCGGATCGTAGTTGCTCTTGAACATCTCGAGCTTGTCGCGCTCGATGAGGTATTTGCCAGCGAAGAGCGTGGCCGGGATCTTCTTCTGCTTGATGAGGCGCCGCAGACTCTGGGGATGGATGGCGAGTTCCCGGGCAGCTTCAACAAGGTCCAGGTAGTTGTCGAAGGGCGTGATGGCGGCCATGTGGGCGGTCACCTCGGGGTGGTGTAGGCCGAATCGCTCAATTGCTTAGGCAAATGGAACGTTAGCAGAGCGCGTTCGTTATTGTCTACAGGCCTGAGCAATTCCCTGGAAACGAGGCCGTGGGTCCCTCTTTCCGGGGGCCATGCGACATACTGAAAGGAATGGCCGACAACCTCTTCACCATGCTCTCGGCGTACCGGCCGGGATCCGCAGCAACACCGTTCGAGAACTATTGCACCACCGGTCTCGCCTACTTCCTGAAGCGCGGCCACCGGATGCTCACGGCGCTCATCGCGCATGCCGCGGGGCTCGGGACCGACCCGCCGGTGATGGTGGAAGTGCAACCGCGGCTCGCCGACGCCGGCGTCGCGGACCTGCTCCTGACGTACGAAGGGGGCAGGCGGGTGCTCGTCGAGGTACAGGTCGAGCCCGGCGCGGATGAGAGCCTGCTCCCGGGCATGGAGGCCGTGGCCAATGCGTGGAGCGAACGGCCAGCGTTCCTCATGCTGGGGCTACGCTCCGAGGGGGTGCCGGCCCCATGGATCCCGCTCACCTGGTACGACGTGGTGGACGCACTCGACGGGGACCCCGACCCCGTCGCGCGGGAGTACCACGACTTCATCCTCGAGGACATCCTGGGCACGGGCGACGTGCCGCTGGATGAGGCGCTGAGCACGAACCGGCTCTATGCACTCGGTGGGGCAGCTATCCGGCGCGCGTTCGGGCCGGATTCGCGTTACGTCAACAGCGCGTCACGGCCGTTGCGCGGCCAGTACCGGTACCTGGGGACGACCTTCGCACCCGACGGGGGCGACATGACCTACTGGATCGGGCTGGTGAACGAGACGGTGCCGCTGGGCGAGCACTACCACCTGATGCTCGCGAGCAAGGAGAGGCCGGTCCTCTTCCCGGTCGAGCAGCCGCGCGCCACGGGCGACTGGAAGTGGGCGCACTGGACGGGCATGGGACGCGTGGTCCGGCCGATCACGCCGCTCCAGTACGAGGGGCTGCTGGAGCGCATCAAGGCCAGGTAGGCGCCGCCCCCGGGGGCGGCTTTGAGAACTCATACGTCCACGCCGTCGTCAGCATGACGTAGGTGTCGATGTTCCTGGTCCCACATTGGCCGGCGTTGTTGGGAGAATTGCAGTAATCCTCGTCGGGGTAGTTGCTCGTCAGCCTCGTTGCCCATCCGCCACCAGACTGCTGGTGCACGTGGTAGCCGGTCCACGCGCATCCGGACTCGTTCGCCGTATAGCCAGGCCGGTAGCTCGAAGTCTGCGGATAAGTGCCCGAGGAGGTGGTGAAGACATTCCCGGTTGTGGTCGATAGCGTGTGAACGTACAACGCATCGGCGTGCCAGTTCCCGCCAGGATCGCGAACAACCGCGTCTGTAGTTCATACAGGAGCCACTTGTGCAGGCAACCGTCGCCGTACCGGTATTGGTGAAACCTGGCCCGTTACTAGACTTCGAATAAAAGAACGCGTTGAACGAACCTACGGGCGACGTTGTCCAGTCGAGTGCCCAGCCTGACGCGACGGGTGCCGGATAGTCCCAGCAGGCGCCGTCGTGCCAGCCGCATGTGAGGTAGTTGGCGGTGGGGTGGAGATCGAGGTAGCAGGTGGCCGGCGTTGCCCGAGCTGCCTTATGGACCGGGGCCCCCAAGGAGCAGACCGAGCCCCACGGCTGTCGTTGCGAGGAGAATGGCCACTCGACGGCTTGCAGGTGTCATTTTGCGACCACCGCTCCGATTGCTACGCAGAACTGGGGACTGCCGGCCGAAGCACGGATCACCGTCAGGACCCCGGTCGAAGGATTGTGTTGAACGAGCGCGCAGCCACCAATGAACCGTCCAGCCGCCTGGACTATCGGCTGCAGGAGTGCGGCTTCCCCGGAGGGTAACTGCACGGTGGTCCAACGCTCGGCTGAGCCCGGAAGGAACACGCGGTCTTCGCCGAGGGTGCGGATGATGAGCAGCCCCGAACCGTTGGCTTCGACGCCCTCGGTGCCCGGCCCCGCCTGGAAGTTCCACACGACTTGAACGGTGGTTGTGCCACACATCCAGACTTCCGGGTTGCCCAGGGGAGAAATGCCGGCTGGCAGCTCTGCCGGTCTGATCGCAGTTGGTCCCTCGCTCGCCCTGGCAAGCACGTTTTCCGGGCTTTGGGAAAGCCCCGAGGCGCAGAGCGCAAATGCATCGAAGTCGACAGGCGTGCCGAAGATTCTCGCCCCTCCCAGTTGTCCTTCGAACCTGGGCTTCTCTTTCTCGGCGTTCTCGTAGGGGACGTACCAGAATGGCTGCAACGTGTCCGGTGTCGTGCCCGGCACTGGTGTCGCCCTGGGGTCAGGAGTCGCCGGCCCGGTGGTCGCATGCGAAACCTCGTCCGGTCCGCGCAGGGCGTAGGTGAGCGTGAACGTCGTCAATCCGACGCCGATGACGAACATGCTCAGAAGGACTGCCTGCATTCGTGTGATGTGCATCACCACCTCCACACATGGGATCACTCCCCCACCCGGTAGTGTTGTGGTCCGCCCCCTTGTTCCTGCAAGACTCACCATACGATTGCGAGGGTTCTGCAATCCTGGCACAGCGCAGGAATACTACGCCGGCAGGCGGGAGGGGCATGCGAGGATGGGACAGCGGTCGCAGGCGGGCTTCCGGGCCGCGCAGGTGCGGCGACCGTGCTTGATGAGGAGCATGTGGAAGCGGTAGTAGTCGGCGGGGTCGACGAGGGCTTCGAGGAGGTCGTGGGCCTGCTCGGCGGTGGCCTTCGCGGGGATGAGGCCGAGCCTTTTGCTGACACGCTCGACGTGCGTGTCGACCGGCAGCGCGGGGCGGCCGAGGGAGAAGAGGAGAACGCAGGCGGCGGTCTTCGGGCCCACGCCGGGGAGGGCGCGCAGCCAGGCGCGGGCCTCTTCGAGGGGCATGGTCTCGAGGAAGGAGAGGTCCCAGCCCGGGGAGCGTTCGGCGACGGCGCGCAGGATCGCCTGGATGCGGGGCGCCTTCTGCCGGGCGAGACCGCCGGACTGGATGGTCGTCACCAGCTCATCGAGCGGTGCGGCGGCGATCGCGTCCCAGGAGGGGTACCGGCGCATCATCTGGACGAAAGCGCGGCCGCTGTTCGTGTCGGCGGTGTTCTGGGAGAGGACTGTGAGGACCAGCTCGGCGAGCGGGTCATGGCTCGGCATCGGCTGGGGCCGGCCGTAGAGCGGCTCGAGGGCCTGCATGACCAGGGCGGGGGTCAACGTCACCGGTCGCGGAGCATCCGGGCGGCGAGCCCGGGGAGGATGGGCACGCGGGCGGCCTCGCGCGCATAGGTGGACTCGCCCCTCTGGACGGCGAAGAAGGCATTCCAGAGGTACGGCAACCTCGAACTGGCGAGCATCCAGGGCCGTGGAGCGCGGCGGAGCATCCCGAAGAACATGAAGCCGATGATGCGCGCGGCGCGGAGCTCGGGCATCACCTCGCGGTCGATGTCGCGCTGGTACGTCTCCAGCGTGGCAGACCCCGAAAGCGAGCGGAGGACATTGCGGGCGGCTATCCGCCCGGATTCGATGGCGTAGTAGATGCCCTCCTCGGTGAACTCGTCGGCCAGCCCGGCACTGTCCCCGGCAAGGAGCGCGAACGCATTCGCGATGGGCTCGCCGCCACGGCGGAAGCGAATTTTGTGCCCGCGGGCAACATCGACTGGCGCCCCGGCCAGGCCTAGCCGGTCGAGGTAGGCGGCCACGCGGTCTTTCATGGTGTCCGCCTGGCCGGGGGGCAAGACAATACCGATGGAGAGGACCGAGCGCTTGGGGAAGACCCAGGCATAGCCCCACGGGTCGTAGCCGAGGTCAATGAGCGCAGTGGAGCGGTAGGCGCCGAGTTGCGCGGCGGGGGCCTGGACCTCGACCTCCCAGGCCGCGCACTCGGCGAGGCCCTGCCCCAGTCCGGCGAGCTTTCCGACAGGCGAATGCGCGCCATCGGCACAAACGAGCCGTTCGGCCTCGGCCTCGAAGCCCTCGGCGCGCACGCGAACGCGGCCGTCCCGCCCGAGCGAGCGCACCGTGGTGCCCGGCCGGAATTCGGCGCCCGCCCGTTGCGCGTGGTCGAGGAGGAGCGCATCGAATCGCTCTCGCATGACCATGTGGGCGAACGGAGCGCCCGAATCGCGCACGAAGCGCGACCTGCCGTCCCAGGCGACATCGAGCAGGCTGACCGAGTCCTCGACGACGGCATCGATCGGGAACGGGAGCAGCCGTTCGGTGCGCAGTGGAATGCCGCCGCCGCAGGCTTTGTAGCGGGGGAACGCGGCCCGATCGAGCACCAGCACGCGGGCACCGCTGGCGGCGAGCTCGCGCGCGGCGGTGCTGCCGGCGGGACCGGCGCCAACCACGATGACATCGAAGCGCGACATCGCCATCGACTGTAGCGCGGCTCCCGGCGATGGGCGATGAGTTCGCCTGCTAGGATCAGGAGGTGACGCGAGAGGAACTGTTCCGGATGACGGAATTGACCACCTGCGGCGGCTGAGCATCCAAGGCGGGGCCGGGGGCCCTGGCGCAGGTACTGTCGCCGCTCAATGGTCTGTTCAACGCCGAAGCGCACCCCGGCCTGCTGGTCGGGCTTGGCGTGGCGGATGACGCCGCCGTGTACCGGATGAGCGCGACCACGGCGGTTGTGGCGACGCTCGACTTTTTCGCGCCCGTGGTCGACGACCCGTACACCTACGGGGCGATTGCCGCCGCCAACGCGATGTCCGACGTGTACGCGATGGGTGGCGAGGTGATCCTGGCGCTCAACATCGCGGCATTTCCGGAAGGGCTCCCGGCGGAAGTGCAAACAGCAATCCTGCGTGGTGGCGCCGAGAAAGTCTCCGAGGCCGGTGGTGTCGTCGCCGGTGGTCACACAGTGTGGGACAACGAGCCGAAGTACGGGCTGAGCGTGCTGGGACTGGTGCATCCGCGACGGATCTTCACGAAGGCGGGGTTGCGCCCGGGAGACATCCTTTATCTGACGAAGCCGCTCGGTACCGGGACGATCGTCTCGGCGGCGCGGCAGGGGCAGGCGCGGCCGGAATGGCTGGAGGGCGCGATCGCCTCGATGCTTCGGCTCAATCGCCACGCGATGCACCTGGCGCGGGCCGCGGGTGTGCGCGCCGCGACCGATATCACGGGTTTCGGCCTGCTGGGGCACGTGTGGGAGATGGCCTCGCGGTCGGGCGTGGCGGTCGAGGTGCGGGCAGCCGCTGTCCCCTTGCTCGAAGGGGCGCACGAGTCCTCGGCGATGGGAGTCCACACCGGCGGGGAAGCGCGGAACCGGGAGTGGGTCGGCAACCGCGTGGCGTTCGGGAGGGATGTGGATCCAGACATCGCGGCCCTCCTGTTCGACCCGCAGACATCCGGAGGCCTGTTGATCGCAGTCAGACCGCGCAAGGCCGTGGCATTCGAAGCCGCGTTCTCGCGCGATGCGACGGCGGTGTGGCGGATCGGTCGCGCGGCGGCGGGTGCCCCGGCGATTCGAGTGGTGTAAGGGGCGCGGGTTACGCGTTCGCGGAAGCGGGCCTATACTCGTTGGAGCGTCCCCGGCCCCGATGGAGGAGTCTGATTGACCGCCATTGCGACGAAGTACGAGACCGTTATCGGTCTCGAGGTCCATTGCCAGCTCATCACGAAAAGCAAGATGTTCTGTGGCTGCAGCGCGGGCTACTCGGGGGCTGAGCCGAACACGCACGTGTGTCCCGTGTGCCTTGGCATGCCCGGGGTCCTGCCCGTCATCAACGAGAAGGCCATCGAGTTCATCGTCATGACGGGCCTTGCGTTGAATTGCCGGATCTCGGAGTTCAGCAAGTTCGACCGAAAGAACTACCCCTACCCGGACCTGATGAAGGGATACCAGATTTCGCAGTACGACCTGCCCATCTGCCACGACGGTTGGCTGGAGATTGAAGTCGATGGCGCGCGGAAACGCGTCGGCATGGAACGGGTGCACATGGAGGAGGACACGGCGCGTCTCCTCCACCGGACCGACCCGGTGACGGGCGAGGGATACAGCCTGGTGGACGTGAATCGCTCGGGGACGCCGTTGATGGAGATCGTGAGCAGGCCCGACATGCGGACGCCAGCGGAAGCGCGCGAATACCTGGTCCGGCTGCGGCAGATCCTTCGGTATATCGGTGTGAGCGACGCGAACATGGAGGAGGGCAACTTCCGCTGCGACGCAAACGTCTCCATCCGGCCGGTTGGGTCGCAGACCCTCGGAACGAAGGTCGAGATCAAGAACATGAACAGCTTCCGGGCGGTTCATGATGCGATCGCCTATGAGGAGGTCCGCCAGGCGCGATTGCTGGATGGGGGCGAGCGGATCATCCAGGAGACCCGCGGCTGGGTTGATGAGCGCGGCGAGACGGTGAGCCAGCGCACGAAGGAGGAGGCGAACGACTACCGCTACTTCCCCGAGCCCGACCTGCCGCCGTTGAGGTTCACCCGCGCGTATGTCGAATCGGTGCGCGCGAGGTTGCCCGAGCTGCCGGCCGCGAAGAAGGAGCGGTTCCTGGGACTCGGACTCTCCGAACACGAAGCGACGGCGCTGAGCGAGGACCGGGAGCGGGCAGCGTACTTCGAAGGCCTGATGGAGGCGCTTGGCCTCGAGCCCCGGCGGAGCGCGAAGCTCGCCGCGAACTGGGTGCTCGGCGAGGTTGCCCGCTGGCTGAACGCCGAGCAACGGGAGATCGACGCATTTCCCATCGCGGCGGAACAGCTTGCCCGGCTCGCTCGTCTTGTCGAAGAGGGCAGGGTGACGCCGAACGTTGGCAAGGAAGTGTTCGAGAAGATGATCGCGAGCGGGAGGGAAGCGAACGACATTGTTGAGGCGGAGGGGCTGGCGCAAATCAGCGGCGAGGAGGCGCTGGTGGAGGCAGTCCGCAAGGCGATCGCCGCGAACGAGAAGGCCGTTGCGGACTACCGGGCGGGCAAGGAGGCTTCGCTGAAGTTCCTCGTGGGCCAGGTGATGCGTGAGACCCGCGGGCGCGCGAACGCCCAGGCCGTCCAGGGATTGCTCGAACGGGAGCTGGGTGAAAATGTTTAAGTTCCATAGCGGTATACCGCGGCGGTGGGATACTCGGGCCCGATGACACACCGGTCGATCCGCGAACACTCAGCCCTGAAGTGGCTATACCCGGGGATGCACATCAAGCGCTGGCTTGTCCTGTTGCTCTTTGGCATCGCGCTGATGGGGCTTGGCATCGCATACATCCTGAAGGAGGCGTACCTCCAGGCGCCGCTGCCGGGCGCGTTCTACTACCTGACGCTGCAGTTCATCCCGCGCTGGACGCGTGGCTTGCTCTTCATCACGCTATCGCTCAGCACGGTGGGCATCGCGGTTTACAAGCTGAACGAGTCGCTGCTGTATGCCTTCGTTCGGCCCGACACGCGCGAGAAGAGCATGGCCGAGGCGATTTACAGCAAGCGTTTCCTGAGCCGGGGGCCCCGGATCGTGGCCATCGGCGGAGGCACCGGGCTTTCGACGCTCCTGCGCGGGCTCAAGGACTACACCAGCAACCTCACGGCGATCGTGACCGTCGCCGATGATGGCGGCAGCACGGGGCGGCTCCGGCAGGAGTTCGGGGTGGTCGCGCCGGGGGACCTGCGCCAGTGCATCGCCGCCCTCGCCGAGAGCGAACCGCTTATGTCGAAGCTCTTCCAGTACCGGTTCACCGAGGGGACCGGGCTCGAGGGGCATTCATTCGGCAACCTGTTCATCGTCGCGATGTCGGAAGTGACGGGGAACTTCGAGGCGGCAATTCACGAGGCAAGCCGGGTCCTGAACGTGCGTGGCACCATCCTGCCTTCGACGCTGGAGGACGTAACGCTGAGCGCGCGCACGCATGAGGATGAAGTCGTCCACGGCGAGCACAACATCTCGGAGCGGGGCGCGCGCATCAAGGATCTGTATCTGAACCCGGGCGATGCCGAGGCGCACCCGGATGCCGTTCGCGCGGTGCTGGACGCCGATCTGATCGTGATCGGCCCCGGGAGCCTCTACACCAGCGTGTTGCCCAACCTGCTGGTGGAAGGCCTGCGGAAGGCGCTGTTCCAGACCTCGGCGATGAAGGTCTTCGTGTGCAACGTTGCCACGCAACATGGAGAGACCGATGGGTTCGGGGTGATCGAACACATCGAAGCCATCGAGCGGCACACTGGCAAGGGCATCGTCCACGCGGTGGTGGCCAACAGCAACATCGCGCCGCAGTTGCCCGAGGCATGGCAATCCGCGCCGGTGACGGTCTCCCCGGAGGATCTCGGCGGGTATCCGGGCATCCGGCTGGTAGAGGCCGATGTCGTCGCCGAGGAGAACCGCTACCGGCACGACCCGCAGAAACTCGCCGCTACGGTCATGCGCCTGTACGATAGCCGGGACACTCTCTCACTCGAACCACCGCGGCCCGCTCCCGGAGAGCGGCCGTTGTTGCTCACACGGTAGAAGCCATGTTCATGAACCTCCTGCAGATCATCGTCTCGGTCACCCTCATCCTTGTCGTCTTGCTGCAGGTCAAAGGGAGCGGGTTTGGCGCCGCTCTCGGCGGGATGTCGGGCGGCGGCGTATACCGGACGAAGCGCGGCCTGGAGAAGACCCTGTTCCAGGCCACGATCCTGCTTGTGATCGTCTTCATCTTCGTGTCCTTCCTGAGCGTGCAGTCGCAGAAGTAGTCATTTGATGCCCCAGACGCGCGCGCATCCGCGCCGGACGGTGATCCTGGCTGGTGCCTTCATTGCCGCGGTGGTGGCCGCGTCCGGGGCCCTGGCGCTGCGTATTTCCGGAAACGATGGCACCGTCCTGGTTACGGGAACGGCCTACACGGAGGGCGTGGCCGGCACCTATCAGCGCATCAACCCGCTCTACGCCTCGCTCAACGAGGCCGATGCGGACCTCTCGGCACTGATCTTTTCTGGCCTGGTGCGGCTGAGTCCGGATGGGACGGTACTCGACGACCTCGCGGAACTCCCGGAAATTTCGGAGGACGGCCGCACTTACACCTTCCGGCTGAAGGACAGCGCCCGCTGGCACGATGGTGAGCCGGTCACGTCGCGTGATGTGGTGTTCACCGTCCGGAACATCAGCGACCCGGCCTACCGTGGCGATGCGGCCCTGGCCGAGGGCTGGCTGGGAGCCGAGGTGGAGACCCCGGACGACCGGACGGTCATCGTGCGGCTTCGGCAGGCCTCGGCCCCGTTCCTGGCGCGCAGCGCCACTGCCGGCATTCTTCCGGAGCACCTGCTCGGCACGGTCCAGGCGGAAGATCTCGAGAACCACCCGTTCAACTCGGCCCCGGTAGGGACGGGGCCGTACCGGCTCGAGTCGGTGGATACGCGCGAGGCGCGACTGGTGGCAAACGAGCACTACCACCTGGGGCGGCCCGGGATCGAGCGCATCACGCTCCGCTTCTATGCCGACTATGCGGCGGCCCAGCGCGCCCTATCGGATGGCGAAATCGATGGGCTCCTGATCCGCGACCAGGTGACTCCCGACCAGGTGAGCGCGCTGGAGCAGCTCAAAGGCAAGACGATCGAGCGTTTATCGCGCTCCTCGCAGGTGTTGTTGTATCTGAACACGAGCACGGTTTTGTTCCAGGATCCGCTGGTGCGGCGCGCGTTTTCACTGGCCATCGACCGGGATGAACTGGTGCGGCGGGTGTACCCCGGGAGAGCCCGGGGGTCGGCTTCGCCCATCCCGCCAGGCACGTGGGCCTATGCCGAAGCCTACGATCTGACCGCGCCAGACCCCGCGCAGGCGAAGAAGCTGCTGGAGGAGGCCGGCTGGACAGCGAACGCGACTTCGGGAATCCTCACTCGCCAGGGCGGCGAGTTCCGGTTCACCATCCGCGTGGATAACGACCCCACCCGGGTTGCGGTGGCGGGCGAGATCGCGCGGCAGCTCGAACGAATCGGGGTGCGCGCCACGGTGGCGAGCACCACCTTTTCGGTGTTGCGGCGCGACTTCCTCCAGGAGCGGCGTTACGAGGCCGCGGTGGCGACCTGGGAGCAGGGACCGGACCCGGACCCATACTTCGGATGGCACAGTTCACAGATGGGATCGGCGGGGCTGAATCTCGCGAACTTCGAGGACGCCGTGGTGGACGAGCTTATCGCGCAGGGCCGCACCACGAGCGACCAGGAGGTGCGGCTCGATAGCTACACACAGCTCCAGGAGGTGTGGCAAGAACTGACCCCCGGCGTCGTCGTTGCCTACCCGCAGTACCTTTACGTTCACCCTGATTGGCTGAAGAACGTCACTGGCGGCGTGCTGTTCAGCGGCCCGGGACGGTTCACCGATATCCAGAACTGGAGACGATAGCGCTAGCCCACGATACCGAGTTCGTGAAGGGCGCTGATCTCGCCGGCAGCGAATCCCAGCTCGCAGAGGACCTCGTCGGTGTGCTCTCCGAGGGCGGGCGAGGCGCGCTGGACCCTTGTGGGGGTGCCACTCATCTGGACGATCGGCGCCGGGCCCCGCAGGGGACCGAGCAGGGTATGGTCGTACTCGACGATGAAGTTGTTGGCGATAACCTGTGGGTCATCGAACATCTCATCGACAAAGCGGATGGGGCCGCAGGCGACGGCACAGGCATCGAGGTATTCGAGCCATTCGGCGTTGGTGCGCTCCTGGAACTTCGCCTCGCAGATCGCCACCAGCTCGGCGCCAACCTCCGGCAGACGGGCGCTATCGAACCCGGGCTCGTAGCGAGGATCGCGGATGTCGAGCGCCTGGCGGAAACGTTCGCGGGGGCCCGGGCCGAGGCAGCCCACCACCAGGTAAGAGTCTTTTGTCTTGTACGGCCGGTAGTAGATGTTGCCGGCGGCCTCTGGCATGAACTTCTTTCGCTCGGCGTAGATTTCCTCGATCGTGGCTCCACGGGCGCGAGCCTCGGCGAGGTGCGCCAGGCGCTCATGCCGCCCCTCTTCGTCCATCGCGACGATTTCGCGGGCGCCCATCTGCAGCGTGAGCGCTGAGAGCAGGAGGCTGGAGTTGATGGCCTGTCCTTCACCCGTCTTCTCCCGGTGGTAGAGAGCGGCGGTGATGGCCCAGGCGAGCGCGACGCCCGTGACCACATCGGCCGGGGCGAAGGCAACCTGCATGGGAAGCCCATTCTGGACGTTCGGGTTCGATGCGGTCAGTCCGCTCATTGCCTGGGCGACAATGTCGTAACCCCGGCGATCCCTGTCCGGGCCCAGCTTTCCGAATGCGGTGTTTTCGGCGTAGATGATCGACGGGTTGATGCGGCGGGCGGCTTCGTAGTCGATCCCAAGTGCTTCAGGGACGCCGGGGCGATAGTTGGTCAGCAGCACATCGGCCCAGCGGATGAGCGCATCGCGAATGGGAGCGGAGCGCGCATCCTTGAAGTTGAGTGCGAGGCTGCGCTTTCCGCGGTTCTGGGTGAGGAATCCCTTGCTCTCCCGGGGGATGATTTCGGCCTGGAGCCGCCAGGGCTCGCCCTCGAGCGGTTCGACCTTGACGACGTCGGCGCCCATCTCGGTGAGCAGGGAGCCGGCGAGCGGCCCGGCAATGATCTGTGTGCAGTCGAGGACGCGAACGCCCTCCAGGGCCCCTGGCATAGACACGCTCCATGGGAGAGATAGTTGTAGCGCGGCATCATACGCCGATCACGGCGAGGGGCGATTGTTTTCCACCGGTCCGTCCCGCTCGAACCCCCGGCACTCCCGAACGGGGAGAGGGGGATACTTGCGAAAACCGGGGTCTTCGGCGGCACGCCCGCAGAGGTAGAAGCGGGAGCCCCTGCCGGAGATCACCACACGGGCATGTTTGCAAACGGAACACAGGCCGGCCCGAGGATCGAACGGCATCCGGCCAGCCTAGCGGCTGCTGGCATCATACGACGAGCTACGATTGTTCGAATCTCGCGGGAATGCTGGTGTTTCCGTAAAGAAGTGTGGTATTGTACGCGTCCGGCTGAAAGCGGGGTAGCTACCGGCGGGGTAGCCGGCGCACATGAACGGGGCTTGATGCCATCTCCCATTGCATCAAGCCCCATGCTTGCCCGAGTACTTCGGGCGAGTGTCCTTCCGGACTCAGCGCGCTCGGTTAGGTAGCTACCTCCTTTCAGCCAGCTTCGCGAGGCTCCCCTCTCCCACGGCGCGCGCACTGTTGAGCGAACGGATGTTGCGGCGCAGGAATGCGGGAAGCTCAGCGTCTTCCATGTTGCTCACGCCCGGCAGGTTGTAATCGCGGATCCGGCTGGTTTCCAGCGGGTCGCCAATCGTTGCCGCCTTCGGGGCGAAGCCGGTCGCGATAACCGTGAGCTGTACTTCTTCGCCGACACGCGGGTCGACGACGGTGCCAAAGATGATGTTGGCGCTGGGGTCGACCACCTCGGCGATGACGCGGGCGGCCATATCGAGTTCACGCAGCTGCAGGTTGCCGCTGTGGGTGACGTTGAAGAGCACGTTGTGCGCGCCATCGATCGACTGATCGAGGATGGGGCTGTTGGTGGCGGCGCGTGCGGCCTCGACCGCGCGGTTTTCGCCGACGCCGCGGCCCACCGCGAGAAGAGCCGGGCCGGCCTCGCTCATGGTGGTGCGGACATCGTTGAAATCGAGATTGATCGAGCCGTTCTGGCTGATGATGTTGGAGATGGACTGGATGGCCTGGCGGAGCACGTCGTCGGCGGTCTCGAAGGCCTGCTCGATGGTGGTATCGGGCGGGCAGATTTCGATGAGCCGGGAGTTGGGGATGGCGATGAGCGTATCGACCTTGTCGCGCAGGCGTGCGAGGCCTTCATCGGCCTGCTTCATGCGGCGCGCGCCTTCCCACTGGAAGGGCCTGGTGACCACGCCGATGGTGAGCGCGCCGCAGTCCTTCGCAATTTCGGCAACCACCGGGGCGGCGCCGGTGCCGGTGCCGCCTCCCATGCCAGCGGTGACGAAGACCATCTCGGTCCCACGGAGGATGTCGTAGAGCTCGTCGCGGCTCTCATCGGCTGCGCGCTCGCCGCGGGTCGGGTCGCCGCCGACGCCGAGGCCCTTGGTCAACTTTTCGCCGATGCGCAGCCTGGTGGCGGCTTCGGAGGACATGAGCGCCTGGGCATCAGTGTTGCAGGCCACGAAGGTGACGCCGGGGATCTTGGCGCGGACCATGCGGTTGACGGCATTGCAGCCGCCCCCTCCCACGCCCACAACCTTGATATCGGGGAGAAGCTCGGTGTCGTAACGGATGCTCATTGCGGATTCCTTCCCTTTGCTGAATGAGACGAGACTGCGGGGTTCGTCGATGTGGCTCATTCCCTCCTCCGTGCTACTGGGGCATCAGCGCCCTCCCGAGCGAGGCGAGCCGGCGGAAGAATCCGCCGACGGGCACCTCGAAGGCGGCGCCGGTGGACTCGACCACCCGTTCGCGACCGCCGAGCGCGTACTCCACAAGGCCTATGGATGTGGCAAACGCGGGCGTCCCGATGAGGTCGGAGAGCCCGGAATACCCGTGGGGGCGACCGAGGCGGGCCGGGATGCCCAGGCGCGTCTCGGCGATTTCGGGCAGGCCCCGCAGCTGGGCGGTCCCGCCGGTGAGGACGAGCCCGGCGGCGAGGCGGTCGAGGTAGCCCACGCGCTTGAGCTCCAGGGCCACCATTTCGAGGATCTCCTCGGTGCGGGCCTGGAGGATCTCGCAGATATGCCCAAGGGGGACATGCTTGGTGGACTGCGTGCCGAAGGCCTGGATCTCCACCGTCTCCGAGGCCATCGCCGGGTCGGCGTAGGCGGCGCCGACGGTGCATTTCACATGCTCGGCGCTCTCCCAGGGACAGCGGAGGACACGCGCGAGATCGTGTGTAAGGTGCGAGCCCGCGATCGGAAGGCAGGCGGTGTGCGCGACGGTGCCTTCGTCGTAGACGGCGATGGAGGTGGTGCTGCCGCCGATATCGACCAGCGCCACGCCCTGCTGCTTTTCCTGCTCCCCCAGGACGCTCGTGGCTGAGGCGATGCACTCGAGGACGATGTCATCGACCTGGACGCCAGCGCCCTCGACGCATTTGGTGAGGTTCTGGATGGCGGAGACCGCGCCCGAGACGATGTGGACCTCGGCATCGAGGCGGCCACCGAACATGCCAACCGGGTCGCTCACCTGGTCGGTGCCTTCGACCCAGTAACCCCGCGGCACCACGTGGATGACCTGGCGGTTTGTGGGGATGGCGACCTGTCCGGCGCTCTCGAGCACCCGCGAGCGGTCATCGGCGGAAATAGGGCGGGCGCGGTCGGGGATGGCGATGATGCCGCGGTTGTTCTGGGAGGAGATGTGGCCTCCGGAGATTCCGACGACCGCGCTGAGGATGCGCATGCCGCAGGCCTGTTCCGCCTTCTCCACCGCGATACTGATCGCATCGCGAGCGCTCTGGATATTGTCGATGACGCCGCGGGAGAGACCGGCGGCCGGTGCGACGCCCACCCCGAGGATGCGCGGATCGCCATGCTCGCTGACATCGCCAACGATGACGGCGACCTTGGTGGAACCGACATCGATGGCTGCTACGGTACTGCGTCGTCGCATGGTGGTTCTCCTTTGATTCCTACTGCAGCACCGGCCGGTTGCCGTAGCGCAGGTCGATGGTGGTGTAGTTGATGCGCCGGGCCTGGGCCTCGGCGGCGAGCGCCGCCCAGACCGAGAGCTTGTACGAAATGGAGCTCGAGTCGCCGAGGAGGGCGGTCAATCCGCTCGTGGTGGTCACCTGGACACCCTTGCCCTGGATGAACGCGACCTCGGCGACGGTGGTGCCGAGCTGCCGGGGCAGCTTCTCGTAAATCTCCGCGGCGGCATCGACTGCCTGGTAGTCGACCCGATCGCCCTGGACGCGGTTGCCGGGCTCGGAGCTGCGGATGACGGGAGCCCCGGCGGGCGCGGGGCCAACGCCGAGCACGACGCCATCGCGGTCGATGGTGTATTCCACGCCGGATTGTTCCCACGTTCCCCAGGGGCGGCGTTCCTCGATGGTGATGCGAATGGTGTGAGGCCAGTCGCGCTCCATCCGGACGCCGTAGACGAGTGGTTCCTTGTAGAGCTCCCGCTGGGCGGCGGCCAGGTCGGCGTTGAACATGCTCTCGCCGAGGATCCCTGTCGCCTCGATCACGGTGCTTGCGGCGATGCGGTTGGTGCCGACGACTTCGACCTCGGTAATCTTGAAGAAGGGTGAGTGCCAAACCCAGAAGGCGCCGTAGCCGAGGATCGCCAGGCTGCCGAGGAGTGTGGCTCCGACCACCAATCCCTTCGAAGGGCGCCAGGAGAGCGACGGCCACGAGAAGCGCGGCCCACGAGGCCCGCCGGGGCCGCCGCCACCCACAACGCCACCGGTGCGGCGGACGATCATGCGCGGGCGGGAAGCTCCAACCGCTGGACGAGCACGCTTCACGATCATGCGGACGCGGGAATCCTTCGGCGGGCGATTGCGCTTGACGATCATCGGCGCGACCTCCGCTCGTGGCGCTCGAATGCGAGCTCGAGAATCCGCGTGAGCAGGTCGGAGTACCCGAGTCCGGAAGCTTCCCAGAGCTTTGGATACATGCTGATGCTGGTGAACCCGGGGATGGTGTTCACCTCGTTCGCGACGACCCGGTCGCCACTCGTCAGGAAGAAGTCGACGCGGGCGTAGCCTTCGCAGCCCATGACGCGATACATGCGGATGGCGAGCTCCCGGACATCGCGGGCAGCCGATTCGGTAATCGGGGCAGGAATGCGGAGCTCGGTGGTGGACGTGCTGGAGTACTTCGATTCGTAGTCGTAGAACTCGCGGTCGGGCACGATTTCGCCAACGATGCTGACCTGGGGGTCCTCGTTGCCCAGGACGGAGCATTCGACCTCGCGCCCGGTGACGGCCTGCTCCACCACCGCCTTGTCGTCGTAGGCGAAGGCCGCGGCCAGGGCTGCTGGCAGATCTTCACGCGAGCGGGCGCGCGTGATGCCGACGGAAGAGCCTCCGTTGGCCGGCTTGACGAAACACGGGTATCCGATCGCGTGCTCTATGAGGCTCATCGAATCATTCTGGGCAAGTGTATACTCCCATGATCGGATTACGGAATAGCGTGCAACGGGGATTCCTGCTTCGCGAAACAGCGCCTTCATGAGCGCCTTGTCCATTCCGATGGCGCTGGCGGCCACCCCGGCGCCGGCGTAGGGCTTGCCGGCCATCTCCAGGAAGCCCTGGAGCGTGCCGTCCTCGCCGAATGTCCCGTGGATCAGCGGGAACGCAACGTCGCACGAATCGAGCGCGGCGAGTGCCTCGACCGCACGGAGCACGGGTGTCCCGGCATCCTGGAACGCACGGGCGCCCGCATCGAGCAACGCGCGCGTCTCGCCCGGGGAGAGCCAGGTTCCGGCGCGGGAGATGCCGATGGGCACGACCTCCCAGCGGCCGGGATCGAGCGCGGCCATGACGCCGCGGGCGCTCACGATGCTGACTTCGTGTTCGCCCGAGCGTCCACCGAGGATGACTGCGACGCGCTGCCGTCCCATCACCAGGCCCCCACGAACTGGACTTCGCGTTCGAGCGTGACGCCGAACTGCTCCTTCACGCGCCGCTGCGCCTCGGCGATGAGCCAGGCGACATCGGATGCGGTGGCGTTGCCCTCGTTCACGAAGAAGTTGCAGTGCTTTTCGGAAATGGCGGCGTCACCACGCCGCATGCCACGCATCCCCACGGCATCGATGAGTTTCCAGGCGGGCGACTCGGGCGGGTTCTTGAACGTGGAGCCCGCGTTCCGGCCACGCGGCTGGGCAGCCAGGCGTTTCTCGTCGTACGAGGCGGCACGGGCGAGGAGCGCCTTCGCATCGCCGGGCACGAGCTCGACTTCGGCCTCGAGGACGGCCTTGCCCGAGAACTGGCCGCGGGTGAACACGCTGCCGCGATACACCAGACCGAGGTCCGAGGCGTCGACCCACTGGTCGCCATCGCCGGGGAGGTGCAGCCGCACGCGGCGGAGTACGTCGGCGAGGCAACCACCGTAGGCGCCGGCGTTGTAGACGACCGCGCCGCCGAGGGTGCCCGGGATGCCAACGGCCCAGGCCAGTCCATCCAGCCCCAGGCGGCACATCTTCCGGGCGAAGGCAGCGAAGCTGGCGCCACTCTCTATCCTGACCCTGAGCCCCGTTGAGTCTGCTTCTTCGGCGCGCGAGCGGTTATCGATCACCAGCCCGCGGATTCCGGCATCGGCCACCAGGATGTTGCTCCCGCTGCCAAGCACGAAGACGCCGACGCCAGCCTCGTAGGCGGCGTTCATCGCGGTGGCGAGCGCGGTGGCGGAACGGACCGTGAGGAAGAGATCCGCCGGACCGCCGATGCCGAACGTCGTGTGGCGGGCGAGCGTCTCGCTACGCCGGAGCTCGCCGTGTGGAGCCAGGGTTGTCGCGAGGCGATCGAGGGCCGTCATCGCAGCGCCTCCAGCAGACGGGGGCCAACCTCGGCAACGTCGCCGGCGCCGATGGTGAACACCACATCGCCGGCCCGCGCGCGCGCGGCGGCCTGGCGGGCCGCGTCGTCGAAGTCGCGCGCATAGCTGGCACGGGGCGTGGTGATGGCCGCGGCAAGGTCCGCGGCGGAGCGGCCGGGGAGCGGCGCTTCGCGCGCCGCGTAGGTTTCGAGGACGATGAGCTCGTCGAGCCCGTCCCAGCACCGCAGCCACTCGTCCCAGAGATAGGCGATCCGCGAGTAGGTGTGCGGCTGGTAGATGCCGATCAGGCGGCGCCCCGGGAACGCTTTCCGGGCGGCGGCGATGGTGGCGCGGACCTCGGTCGGATGGTGGGCATAGTCATCCATGACCAGCACGCCCCCCGCCTCGCCGACCGTCTCGAAGCGGCGCCGGGCGCCATGGAAGGCCTCGATGGCCTCGGCAACCTGGACGAATGGGACATCGAGGTGCAGGGCGACAGCGACCGCCGCAAGGACGTTCCGGACGAAGTGGATGCCCGGGACCGAAGCATGGACCGAACCGAGGGCCACGCCACCACGGGCGACCACGAACGCGGCGCCTCGCTCGGTCATCGAAATGTCGCGGGCCATCCAGAAGCGCACGCCCTCCGTGCCGTACGTTTCGTGGCGCAGCGGGTCATCGCCGAGGACATCGCTGACATAGCGGGCTCCAGGATCGTCGGCGCAGGCCAGGAGGATGCCCCCCGGGACGACTCTCCTTCCGAACTCGATGAAGGCCTCGCGATAGGCCTCCGGGGTGCCGTAGTAGTCGAGGTGGTCGGGCTCGACATTGGTGATGACGGCAATCGCCGGTGTGTATTCGTGGAAGGCGCGCTTGTATTCGTCGGCTTCGACGACGCAGACATCACCATCGCCCCAGGCGGCGTGCCCGCCGAGGTCCGGACTTTCACCGCCAAGGATGTACATGGGCTTCCTGCCCGCGCGGACGAGAATGTGCGCGATCAGGCTGGACGTGGTCGTCTTGCCGTGTGCCCCGGCGACGGCGACCACCCGCTTGCCCTCCATCAAGCGCGCCACCATCCCGGCACGGAGCAGGATGGGGATGCCCCGGCGGCGCGCCTCGACGAGTTCGGGGTTGTCGTCCTGTGCGGCGGCGGTAGTGACCACCAGAGCGGTATCAACAGGCACGTTCTCCGCCGCATGCCCGGTGAAGACACGCGCGCCGGCCGCCTCGGCCTTCCGGGTGAGGTCCGATGGGCGCAGGTCGCTACCGCTGACCGCGACGCCGCGGGCGCGCAGCAACAGGGCGATGGCGGACATGTGCATGCCACCAATCCCCACGAGGTGTACCGGCCCACGGATGCCGGTCATGTTCGGGCGACCTCCATCACGACCTTTGCGATGGCTGAGGCGGCGCCGGGGCGGGCGAGGGCTCGCGCCGCGGCGCGCATCGCCTCGCGGCGGGCGTTGTCGGCCAGCAGTTCGCCCAGGCGCTCGCCGAGGGTGCCGATCTCCTGCTCTTCGAGGACGACAGCGGCACCGTTATCGGCCAGCCAGCGGGCGTTGTTGCGCTGGTGGCCGCCGGCGAACGTGCCGGGGATGAGCACGGATGGCAGCGCCGCCGCGGGCAGTTCGCCGAGTACCGATGCCCCCGCGCGAAAGACCCCCGCATCGGCCGCGAGCATGAGCAGGGGGAGGTCGGCCCGGAACGGCGAGGGCTGGTAACGCGCCTGGACATCCGCCGGGAGCGCATCGCGAACCCTCCGCGCGGCCTCGATGCCCGCCTCCCCGGCGACGTGGACGACCGTGGCCTTGCGGCACAGGCCGGGCAGTGCATCGAAGACCGCGCCGTTGATCACGCGGGCGCCCTGCGACGCCCCGGCGATGACGACGACGCGCTCCTCGGGACCGAAACCAAACTGGTCGCGGGCCTCTTCGCGCGAGACGGTGAAGAACGTCTCACGCACGGGATAGCCGGTCACCACCGTCTTCTTCGCCGGGAGGAACCGCAGGGCAGCCTCCGTCGTGGTGGTCATGCGAGTGGCGAGCAGGCGCTCGGCTTTCACGGCCCAGCCCGGCTGGACATCGGGCAGGTAGACGACGAGCGGGCGCCGCAGGAGCCTGGCCGCGACGCTGGCGGGGAAGCTGCCATAGCCACCAGTGCTGAACACAACATCAGGGCTGAAGCGGCGGAGCTTTCGAATCGCGGCAACGACTCCAGCGAGCAGGCTCCATGCGCTCCTGGCGAGGCCAACCGGGCCACGGCCGCGAAGCCCGGCTGATGGCACCGCCTCGAACGGCACGGCGGCTGACTCGACCAGCGGCCGTTCGCCGCGGTTTTCCGGCCCGAAGAAGCACACTTCGACAGGTGACGGCGAGGCGGCCCGTACGGCCTCGAGCACGGCCAGTGCCGGGAAGATATGGCCCCCTGTGCCGCCGCCAGTGAGTGCGAGCCTCATTCGGGCTGCTCCCTCTTCCGGATGATCCGGCGCTTGCGCACGGGGTGCTGGTCCATGTAGCCGCCGCGGTCGTTCCCGTAGCGCGAGATGCTAATGAGTACACCCATGGCCAGGAGCACCGCCGCGAGCGCATTGCTCCCGTAGCTCAGGAAGGGCAACGGTACGCCGGTGAGCGGGATGACACGGGTGATGCCGCCGATGTTCAGGAGGGCCTGCACCGTGATCCAGGTGGTGATGCCGGTGGCGATGAGCTGGCCGAATTCGTCGCGGGCGCGCCGCGCCACCTGGAACCCCCGGACCATCAGGATCATGTAGAGCACGACGATGGGGAGGGTGGCGAGCAACCCCATCTCCTCGCCGATGATGGCAAACACGCCGTCGGTGTGGCTTTCGGGGATATAGAAGAACTTGGCGCGGCTCGCGCCGAGCCCGAGCCCGTGAATGCCGCCGTTGCCGATGGCGATCAGGGACTGCAGCGTCTGGAACCCGTTGCCGAGCGGGTCCGTCTCGGCATCGAAGAACGCCGAGAGACGGTCGGCGCGGTAGCCCGCGGCCGTGGCGAGCGCCGCGATGGTCCCGAGGCCGGTGATGCCAAGGGCGACCATCTGTATGAGCGACGCCCCGGCTACCCAGAACATCGTGACGGTGACGGCGAGAATGATCACCGTGGTCCCGAGGTTCGGCTGGAGCATGATGAGGAAACTGACGGCGCCGATGATGACGACGAATGGGACGAGCCCGTGTTCGAGCGAGCGGACCGATTCGCCCCTGGAAGCCAGCCATGCCGCCAGGTAGATGATGACCGCGAGCTTGGCGAACTCGGCTGGCTGCACGGTGAGCTCGCCGACGCCGAGCCAGCGCCGGGCTCCACCACCCTCGACGCCAACCACAAGCACGGCCATGAGCGCGGCGATGGTGGCCAGCATGATCGGCACCGCGAGCGGGCGCAGGCGCCGATAATCGGTCCGGGCAAGGCCGATGAGGAGGACGACGCCCATGGCGCCCCAGATCGCTTGCCGGATCACGAAGTAGTACGGATCGCCGAACTTCGCGAGCGCGATGACGAAGCTCGAGCTATAGACGGCGACCATGCCGGTGATCGTGAGGATGGTGGTCAGCGCGAGGAGGGCGTAATCGGGCCTTCCCGGCGTCCACTTCCCGGTTCCCTGCGCGGCGGCTATGGCGACACCTCCCAGGTGAAACCGGGGAGGCCCGCGACGAGACGGCGGAACGCCTCTCCTCGGGCCTCGAAGTTCGGATAGGCATCGAAGCTGGTGCCGGCGGGCGAGAGCAACACCACGTCGCCGGGCTGGACCAGGCCGAGGGCCGCCGAGACGGCCTCTTCGAGTGTGGGGACGATGCGAGCCACCGGCACCGCGCTCTTCATCGCGCCGTGGAACAGCGGGCCTGCCTCGCCGAAACAGACGATCGCGCGGCACCGTTCGCGGGCCAGCTCCCGCAGCTGGTCGAGCGGGAGGTTCTTTTCACGGCCACCAAGGAGGAGGACAACCGGCTCGGTGAAGGCGCGAAGGCCCGCGATGGCGCGTTCGGGGCTGGTGGCGATGGAATCGTTCACCCAGGTGGCGCCCGCGGCCCGGCCGACGACCTCCAGGCGATGGGGGACTCCCCGGAAACCGCGGACTCCGCGGCGCATGGCCTCGATGGGGAAGCCAGCCTCGGCGGCGATGGCACAGGCCATCACGGCGTTGGCGAGGTTGTGCCTTCCGCGCAGCCGGATATCGCCCTCCGGCAGCACGGCTGATGCCCGGCCCCCGTGCCGTATCACCACTTCGGCGTGGTCGAGCCATGCCCCGTCTCCGTCGACCTCCGCGGTGATGGAAGTACGCACGAGCCGGCCGCGAACCGACGCCATGAGAGCGCGGCTGGTGTGATCATCGGCATTGAGCACGGCGACATCCTCTCGGCCCTGGTGCGCGATGATGTTGCGCTTCAGGCCCACGTATTCGTCCCAACTGAACTGGTCGAGGTGATTGGGGGTGACATTGGTGACGGCGGCGATGGCCGGGGACCGATCGGTGTACTGGAGCTGGGTGTGGCTGATCTCGAGGATGACGTTGGTGCCGGACGTGATCTCGTCCAGGCGCCCGAGGAGCGCCTCGCCGATGTTTCCGCCAACGATGAAGGGCTGGCCGGATTCAGCGGCAATTGCGCCAACGAGCGCCGTAGTGGTGGATTTCCCGCTCGACCCGGTGATGCCGATAACACGGCCGGGGCAGAGCTGCAGGAAGAGCCGCATTTGGGAAGTCACCGGCACGCCGAGTTCGCGCGCGCGGGCGAGTGCGGGGTTGTAGCGAAGAACTGACTGGGAGACCGCCACCAGGTCGTAGCCGGCGGGGTCGAGCAGCGGCTGGCCAGTCACGAGGCGCTCGATGCCGCCGGGCGCGGTCGCCCCGGCGGCGGCGAGCTCGGCATCGGTCCGGGTATCGCTGAGCGTGACGGAAGCGCCGTGAGCCACCATCCAGCGCGCGAGGTCACGGCCTTCGATGCCGAGCGAGTACACCAGCACGCGCTTACCGCGGACATCCATGGGGGCTGCCAGGAGCGAACCGTTGGTTGCCGTCATTACTCGGGCACCTCCAGGGCAAGGGCGACGCCGGCCATGGCTGCCACGATGGAAATGAGCCAGAAGCGCGTGACGATCTGGGTTTCGGCCCAGCCGATGAGCTCGAGGTGGTGGTGGAATGGCGCGCGCCGGAAGATGCGCTTGCCGCCGCTGAGCTTGTAGTAGCCGATTTGGAGGATGTTGCTCCCGGCCTCGACCACGAAGATCACGCCGATGATGGGCAAGAGCAGCCACTGGCCAGTCATGAGGGCGACGATGGCGAGCGACGAGCCGAGGGCCAGTGCGCCGGTATCGCCCATGAACACGCGGGCGGGGTGGGCGTTGTACCAGACGAAGCCAAGGTTTGCCCCGGCGATGATGAACGCGAAGGTGGCGACGAATTCCTGGCCCTGGATGAAGCCGATGATGCCGTAGGCGATGAACGCGATGAGCGTGGTGCCGCCCACGAGGCCGTCCAGGCCATCGCTCACGGCGACGGCGCTGGTGGTGGCGACGACGATGAGCGCGGCCAGCGGGATGTAGAACACGCCCAGCGCGTAGCTCCCCACGTAGGGGATGTTGATCGACTCGACCTCGATGTAGTGGTAGAGCACGATTGCCGCGGCGAGCGCGAAGAGCGAGGTGAACGCGATCTTGAAGCGCCAGGAGAGGCCCCTCTGGGAGCGGTACTGGAGGGTCCCCAGGTCATCGACGAAGCCAGCGGCCATCGTGATGCCGATCATCCCGAGCGGCAGGAGGATCGACCTGTGATTCCACCAATCGACGGCGACGGCGGTCACGATGAACGTCGGAAGCCAGATCATGAATCCGCCGAAGGTGGGGGTGCCGGCCTTCTTCTGGTGTTCGGGCAGGTGCTCGCTGACCTGCTTACCGATTTTCTTGCGGCGCAGGTAGCGGACGATGGGCTCGCCCAGCGCGAGCGCGAGGAAGAAGGTGGCGACCCCGGAGAAGAGGGCGTGGATCACCGGGCGGCCTCCAGCACGGGGATGACGGCCTCGAAGGCCTCGCCACGGGATGCTTTCACGAGGATGGTGTCGCCATCGCGCAGGATCGCCGCCGCCTCGGCGGCGGCTTCGTCACGCGAGGGGAACCAGCGGACATCGGGATGGCCGGCGGCGCGGGCAGCCTCGGCCAGCGCGCGGCAGGTTTCGCCCGCGCAGAAGAGCACGTCGCAGGACGCGGCGGCGAGGGCCCCTGCCTTGCGGTGTTCCTCGAGCTCGTGTTCACCGAGTTCGGCCATGCGCCCGAGGAAGGCGATGCGGCGGCCCTGGAATCCGCGCAACATGAGCAAGGCGCCTGCCAGGGAGGCAGGGCTGGAGTTGTAGCGGTCGTCGATGATCGTGGCGCCGGCGGCACTCTTGAGCACCCGTGCGCGGCCCTCCACCTTCGCGTGGTACACGGCTGAGGCCGCCCCGCGAAGCGTCAGGCCCAGGACGATAGCGGCGGCCAGGGCCGTGAGGACCGCCGGGACCGTGTGGGCGCCCGGCAGCGGCGAGGTTACCCGCTCCGTCGATTCACCATAGGTCACGTCGAAGGAAGTGCCGAGGAGGCCGTTCTCGGTAACCGGCCCGCGGCGGAGGTCCGCCGACTCGTGCTCACCGAAGGTGAGCACGTGGCAGCGGAGCTCGGGCTTCACGGAGAGCACGCGCGGGTCGTCGGCGTTCAGGATCGCCCAGCCATCGGCCGGCAGGTTCCTGGCGAGGGAGAGCTTCTCGCGCTGGATGGCCTCGATGCTGCCGAGTTTCGAAACGTGGGTCAGGCCGACGTTCAGCACGGCGCCCACTTCGGGCTCGGCGATGCGACAGAGGTCAGCGATCTCGCCCGGGCTATCCATGGCAAGCTCGAGCACCGACACGCGGTGGTCGCGGCGGAGGCTCATCAGGGCGAGGGGGAGCCCTTCGCGGGAATTCAGGTTGCCAGGACTGCGGTGCGCCGGGAAGCGGTCGGCCAGCGTGGCCGCGGTCATCTCCTTGGCAGTGGTCTTGCCGACCGTGCCGGTGATCCCCACGACGCGGGGATTGCAGGCCCGCCGCCACGCGTTGGCGAGCTCGCCCGCGGCGCGGGTCGTATCGGGAGCGATCACGATGGTCTTGCCCGGCCAGTCGCCCTCGGGCGGGCGGGAGCAGATGGCGGCGACCGCTCCGGCCCGGAACGCAGCGGCGACGAAGAGGTTGCCGTCGGTCTCCTCGCCGGGGAACGCACAGAAGAGGTCGCCTGGCCTGACCAGGCGGGAATCGGCAGCGCCTCCAGTGACCTCGACCTCGGGACCGGGGAGGACCCGGTAGCCGCGGCGGCGCATCTCATCGCTGACGATGGCGGTGGTGAGATGCTGGCTCATCGCTGGCTCACATAGGCGCCCTTATCGGGGCGGATGTTGAGATAGCGCAGCGCATCATCGGCGAGCGAGGCGAACACGGGCGCGGCGGCGGCAGTGCCTGTGAGCCCGTCCTGGTTCTCATCGAGTTTGACCAGCACGAGGATCTCCGGCTCGTCGAGGGGCGCGAAGCCGACGAACGAGGCGATCTGCGTATCGTCGTAGCCATTGGGGACCGGGACGTTCGCGGTGCCGGATTTGCCGCCGGCCGTGTAGAACTTCGGATTGCCAGGGTGAATGTTCTGTTCGGGTTCGACCACCTTATTGAGCATCGCACGGACGGTTGCGCTGGTCTCGGCGGAGATGGCCCGCCCAACCACCTCGGGGCGAACCTCGCGACGGGTGCCGTCCTGCGCGATGTAGGCCTTCGCCAGGTGGGGGCGCATGACATTGCCTCCGTTGATGGCGGCGGCAACGGCGGTGAGCATCTGGATGGGGGTGACACTGATCGACTGGCCGAACGACTGGGTGGCGAGGTCGACCGGGGAGAAGTCGCTGTCGGTTTCCCGGCGGATGATGCCGGTGGCCTCGCCCTGCAGGTCGATGCCGGTTGGCTTGCCGAATCCGAAGGCATCGAGATAGCGCTGGAAGGCGCCGGGTTCCTTGGCCTCGAGGGCCTGCATCATGAAGATCGCGCCGGTGTTGATGCTGTTTTGGAGCACGCCGGTCATGGTCTGTTCGCCGTAGACGTTGTCGTCCCAGTTCTTGATCGGGACGTCGTAGATAAGCGCGATCCCGCTGTCGTAGTAGGTGGTGTCTGGCGATACCGCTCCGGCATCGATGGCGGCGGCGGCGGTGATGATCTTCATCACCGAACCGGGCTCGTAGAGATCGGTAACGGCCCGGTTCCGCAGGAGCTCGACAACCTGCGGGTCATCGAGGTTGAGGCTGCTGTACTTGAGCCCCGGAGAGGTGGCGAGGGCGAGGATTTCGCCGGTGGCAGGGTCCATCATGATGATCGAGCCGCCGATGGCGCGGTGTTCCTTGATGGCAGCCTCCAGGCGTTCCTCGGCCATCTGCTGGAGGTAGCGGTCGATGGTGAGGACGATGTCCTCGCCCGGCCGTGGCTCGGTGGCCACGTAGCGGCCGTACGGGATGGGCTCGCCGCTGGTGTCGCGTTCGTAGATGGCCTTGCCGGGTTTGCCCTGGAGCACGTCGTTGTATGCCGCTTCGATGCCGGCGAGGCCCGTGTTGTCGGTGCCGATGA
The DNA here is from genome assembly GCA_035326025.1 of Tepidiformaceae bacterium. Taxonomy (GTDB): domain Bacteria; phylum Chloroflexota; class Dehalococcoidia; order Tepidiformales; family Tepidiformaceae; genus Amarobacter. Next base: position 73,801 of record DAOKYT010000001.1, on the reverse strand, counting down.
AGCCGAGCACCGAGGCGGCAACATCGCCCTCGGGATTCACCCGGCCGGTGTTGGGGAGCGCGATGACGCCGGCGAGGCCCTTACCGATGATTTCCAGCCCGGTTTCGTAGTCGACATCCTTTCGAACGGGCACATCGACCAGCTCGGAGCCACCGACCAGCGCGCGGAGCCGGGCGGGGTCGATCTTGAGCAACTTGCCGAGCTCGGCGGAGGCAGCGGCGGCGGCGCCCGCATCCCGCCACGACCGCGAGTTCACGTAGATGTCCCAGGTTTCGACGCTGGTGGCGAGGAGCGCCCCGTTGCGGTCGAGGATGGCACCGCGGCGGGCGAAGATGGTTTGACTGCCAGAGAGCTCGGCCTTCGCGCGGGCCGCGTAGGAATCGTGTTCGATGACCTGGAGCTGGAGAAGGCGCGCGCAAATAACGAGGGCGAATGCCCCGAAGAAGAATGCCGGCAGCCATACACGGCGGGTAGGCCGCGCCCTGGGGTGCGACATCCGAAACGCGCCTCCAACCCGGCCCCGAAGGGCGGGCACACTGGGGCTACCGGGTCAGGGTAGCCAGCTCACGAGCGGCTTCCACCATGGAGCGGGCGCGTCCTGTTCGGGGGAGCGCCGGGGGAGATACTCCGCGGGAAGCTTCGCCGGCGCGGGGCCGGGCTCGTTCACGGTGACAAAGATGGGATTGGCCGCGGGGACCATCCCGATGTCCTGGGCGCGCCGCTCGATGCGAGTGAGCGAGGTGAGCCGCGCGACATCGCTTTCGAGCAGCGAGATTTCGCCGTTGAGGCGGGCCTCGCGTTGCCGGATCTCCTGGATATCGAAGCCCCGGCTTGTCGCCGCGCTGTTCTGGATGACCGGGAGCATGGCACAGAGGCCAACCAGGGCGATGGCGCCGGCCACGGTCCAGTTCGGGCGGCCGACCGGGTTGCGCAGGGGCAATCCCCGCCCGGCCCTTCCGAGTGGATGATGAATTGCTGCCATTTCAGCAAATCCGTTCAGCGGCGCGAAGCACCGCGCTGCGCGCGCGCGGGTTGGCGGCCACTTCGGCCTCGCCCGGGCGAATGCCGCGGCGCGTGAGTTCGCGCAGGGTGGCAACGTGGCCGCACCGGCAGACCGGGAGTCGCGGGGGACAGACGCAGCCCGTGGACTCCCGGCGGAAGTACTGTTTCACGATGCGATCTTCGAGCGAATGGAAACTGATGACGGCGAGGCGTCCGCCGTGCGAGTTTCCAGAGCCGAGCAGGCTGTGGGCGAGCGGGAGAGCCGCGCGAAGGCTGTCGAGTTCACCATTCACGCGGATCCGGAGCGCCTGGAAGACTTTGGTGGCGGGGTGAATCAGGGTGTGCCTCCTGGCGCCCCCCACAGCCTGCTCGACAGATCTGGCCAGATCCCAGGTCGTCCGCAGCGGGCGGTTGCGCACGATCGCCCTGGCGATCCGGCGCGACTGCCGCTCCTCACCGTACTCAAAGATGAGGTCTGCGAGCGACGATTCGTCCCAGGTGTTGACGATGTCGGCGGCGGTAATGCCACCGGACGACGGGTCCATGCGCATATCCAGGGGGCCTTCGAGGGCGAACGCGAAGCCGCGCCCGGCCGTGCCCATCTGGAATGAGGAGACACCGAGGTCCATGAGGATGCCATCGACTTCCTGGAAGCCCTCCCGTGCCGCGATATCCGCGATTTCACGGAAGTTCGCGTGGACGAAGCTGACCCGCCTCCCAAACGGTGTCAGTCTCGTGCGCGCGAACTCCAGCGCTTCGCGGTCCTGGTCGAGGCAGAGGAGCCGGCCGGATTCGCCCATGGCGCTGGCGATGGCCTCACTGTGCCCGCCGAGCCCGGTGGTGCAATCGATGTAGACGCCACCCGCGCGAACATCGAGGAGCTCGATCGATTCACGGAGGAGGACGGGGACGTGGACCGGTGCCGGTGCTGTCATAACAACCACGTTACCCCTCCTGCGTCTTCTGTACGGCGGAGATGCGGGCTTGCTGCCGCGCTTCCTCGCGTGCGTCGAAGGTGGCGCTATCCCAGATTTCGAGCCGGCGGCCAACGCCAACCACCTTCACGTCCCTGGTGAGGCCGGCGAACTTCGCCAGGTCCTCGCGGATGGTGACTCGGCCCTGGGCATCCTTCTGGAGGAGCCAGACCTTGCCGTAGAAGTCGCGCCTCGCATCTTCGCCTTCCTTCGTCTCCTCGGGCAGCGACTCGATGATCTCCGATGCCCGCGCGAACGACTCCGGGGTGTGGATGACGAGACAGGGGTCGGTCCCGGTGGCGATGTACCCGCCTCCGTCGAACGCGCTGCGATAGGCCGGCGGGATCGGTACCCGGTTCCGGTCGTCGAGCACGTAGTCGAAGGTGCCTACGAATGGCGGCTGCATCCCCCGAACCCTTCCGGGGTGTGGGCCAGGTGGCCTCTTGCGTGGGATTGTAAGGGCTTCTGCCCCATTTCACCCCATTTCACCCCACGCGCATACTATGGGCAGGGTGAAGCACCTGTCAACGGCTTTTCTTGACCGCGTTATGAAAGTCGCGGGAACTCCCCAGGAGGCCCCGGGGAAGAAGTGGGGAGAAATGGGGCGGCTTGCGGTAGGATCGGGGCGTGGCGCGCGTGGCGATCCTGACGGCATCGGATAAGGGGGCGGCTGGTGAGCGCGAGGATATCTCGGGGCAAACCATCGCCCGGATGCTGCTGGAGGCGGGTCACGAGGTGGTGCGGCACGACATCGTGGCCGACGACCGGGCGCTCATCGCGGAGCATCTGCGTGTGTGGGCCGACATGGAGATCTGCGACGTGATCCTGACCACGGGAGGGACGGGGCTGACGCCCCGTGACCAGACGCCGGAGGCCACGAGGGACATCGCCGAGCGGGACGTGCCGGGGATCCCGGTCGCGCTCATCCAGAATGGCCTGCTGCACACGCCCTATGCCGCGCTGACCAGGGGAGTAGCGGTCACGCGGGGGCGGACGCTTATCGTGAACCTGCCGGGGAGCCCGAAGGCGGTCGCGCAGGGGATGGACGTGCTCTTGCCGCTGCTGGGGCACGTGGCGGAACTGTTGGAGGGGCCGCTTGAACACGGGCAGGGCGGATAGGGCCGGCGCCCGGGGAAGGCCGTATGCTGCATCGCCGGTGCAACAGACTACGATTCCAGGGCCAGGTCGCGGCATGATGCCCGTTCTGAAGTCTTCTGTGCTTCTGGCGATGGCAATTGCCGCCGCGGCTTGTGGCGGAGACGAGCGCGACGCCTGGACCGGCAACGCGGCCGTCGATGCCACGATCCGGGTCGTCCTGGATGGCGACCGCGACGCATTCCGCGACTCGCTCGAAGCGGTGGAGCGCGAATGCATGCCGGCCGGGACCACGGACGTGGGCGAACTGCCCTGCCCGGAGGGCGCAACGGACACCACCGAGGTGTTCCAGGTGACCGCCTGCCATGCGGAATACCGGGTGCCGGAACAGTTTGGCGAGGTGACGGAGGCGTTCTTTGGGGCAGGCAGCGCGGGGGACCACTGGAAGCTCTACGCCGTCTATCGCGACAGCGATGACATCGTCGGCGAGACGTACCGGGTCGTGTTTGTTGACGGCAACGGAGACGGGCGGGCAGCGTGGATACGCACTTCGGGGAAGGTGGTGCTCGTGGAAATCGGTTGCGGCGCGACGGCGCCGGCCGCGTTCGTTGAGGGCGTCACCGGCTTCGTGGTGGCGCCCGGAGACTGAGCGGCCGCCTGCTTCGCCCTTGCCGCTGAATCGTGGATCGGCAATGGTGGCATTGCCGTGCGAATCGATGTCCTGACCCTGTTCCCGGAGGCCTTCCGTGGGCCGCTCGATGTCTCCATCATCAAGCGGGCGCGCGAGGACGGGCTGCTCGATCTGCACATCCACGACATCCGCGAGCACGCGACCGATCGCCACAGGTCGGTGGACGACTACCCGTTCGGTGGCGGGCAGGGGATGGTGATGCGCGTCGACGTGCTCGACCGGGCGCTGCAGTTCGTGCAGGGGCTGGATGGGCCGCCGGGGCTGGTCGTGTACCTGACGCCCCAGGGCGAGCTGCTCAGCGATCGGCTGGTGCGGGAACTTGCCGGGAACGAGCGGCTGGTGCTCGTCTGCGGGCGATACGAGGGTGTCGACGAGCGTTTCATCGAGCATTGTGTCGACCGCGAGGTCTCGATCGGCGACTACATCCTGACGGGCGGCGAGCTGCCGGCGATGGTGCTCATCGACGCGGTCGCGCGGCACATCCCCGGGGCACTCGGCGACGAGGTCTCGCCCGAGGATGAGTCGTTCGCCGATGGGCTGCTGGAGCACCCGCAGTACACGCGCCCGGCCGAGTACCGGGGCTGGGAGGTGCCTGAGGTATTGCTCAGCGGGCACCACGCGAAGATCGAGCAGTGGAAGAAGGAGCAGCGGCTGCAACGGACCCGGGAACGCCGGCCGGACCTGCTCGACGGCGAAGCGGCTCAGGAGTAGAGGAGCATGTCGCGGAAGTGGAGGTTCGAGAGCGCGCCGGGGCGGGCGGCGCGGATGCGCTCGATGGCTTCGGCGCCATCGATGCCGAGCTCCCGGAGCACCAGGCCGGTGACCAGGCCACTGCGGTTCATGCCGTGGGTGCACATCACGTAGATGCGCCGCGGCGGTTCCGGGTGGTCGCCGCGTGCGGCCCTCGCGGCGTCTGCGACCACCTGGTCGATGCGGAGCCAGGGCGGAAGTGGGCCATCGTGGTCGGCGAAGACGCAGGACACCCAGAGGCCGGCGGCCGTGCGGTAGGCTTGAGACATGTCGCCCGCGCAGTCCACCAACCAGGACGCGGCGAGGAGGGTTTCCGAAACGTGATCGCCGACGTGGCTGCGCGCGCCGCCCATCCAGATCTCGGTGTGCGGGTTGCGGGCCTCTCCGGCAGCCAGCACGAGGCTTGCCCGCGGGAGATCGTGGCCGGTGCGAAGCTGGACAGAGGGGTCTTCGAGCACTCACGATGATGGTAGCGGGCGGGACGGGGCGGCGTCATTGCAAGCAAGCGCTTGCGGTCGCTAGGCTGGCTCCGTGGACAACGTGCACGAACGGCTCCTTGAGGCAGCAAGCGCCGTGTTCGCCGAGGAGGGATTCCGCGGCGCCACCACGCGAAAGATCGCTGCCCGGGCCAGGGTCAACGAGGTCACGCTTTTCCGTCACTTCGCAAGCAAGGAAGAACTGCTGGCGGCCGCAATCGACTGGCAGGTCGCCTCTTCGATCGCAATGCTGGCGGCGGTACCGCTGCCGGCGGCCCCGCGCGACGTGGCCGGCGAGCTTGGCCAGTTTCTGACCGCCACGCTGTCCGGCTTCGCCGCCGCGCACCGCGCGGTGCGCACGAGCCTTGGCGAATGGGGGCACCATCGCGCGCTCGACGATCGGCTGACCGGCACCGGCCGTTATGTCTCGGACCAGGTGGAGCGCTACCTGGCCGCCGCGCAGGAACGCGGGCTCATCCGCGGTGACGTCCACCCCGTCGTGGCGGCGCAGGCATTGATCGCGACCATCTTCGCCCACGGGATGCTGCACCAGATGATGCCGGAGCGCTTTCCGGTGGGCCCGGAAGAATCGGTTGCGATGTACCTGACGATCATGCTCGAGGGGTTACAGCCCACCGGCCGGGGAGGCGATCGGTCGTGATGGGGCTGCCCAAACTCCGGCGGCGCACGCCCCGGTTTCGGCGTCGCGCTCATCAGCTACCCGGTGCTGGTGATCCATGGGTGGGCGCCCGGCTCAACGAACCGGCGGAACGCCCGGGCTCGCGGTCACACGCAACATGGCGATGGCCGAGCTCCGGGCCCGGGGAGGGAAGGCCGCTACCGGCTGACCGGCCGGTCGATCGCGCGTAGGATTCGTGCGACGGCGCACTTGCCGGCAGGGTGCGATCCTTGGGCCTCGAAGTCGGGACAGCCGTTGCCGCATTCCTGGTCGCGTTTCCGTTGACGGCGCTGTTGCGGCTGCCGACGAAGGCGGGCCGGCGGGGCGAGCTCATCCCCAAGATCGGCGGCCTGAGCATCCTGGCGGCGTTCGTCGCGGCCCCGTTCGTGATGGCGCTCTTTTCGGAGCAGGCACGCGACTTCATTTCCGGCGATTTCCGGCAGCTCGTGGCACTCGCGGCGTGTGGTGCCGCGGTGTGCGCCGTGGGTGCTCGTGATGACTTCCGCGATGTCGACTGGCCGGTCAAGCTGGCTACCCAGGTGGCTGCGGCGGTGGTGCTCTACCTGAGCGGCTTCCAGATTGGCCAGATGACGCTGCCGGGAGGCGGGACCCTCGAGCTGGGGTTCAGCGACCCGCTGGTCACGGTCCTCTGGATCGTCTCCGTGACCAACGCGATTAACCTCATCGACGGGCGAGACGGCGTGGCGGCCGGGATTGGCGCCATGGTGGCGGCTACCATGTCGTACATCGCGTGGGACCTCGGCCACGACCTGATTGCCATGCTCTTCGCCGCGCTGGCGGGCGCCTCGCTCGGGTTCCTCCCGTTCAACCTGACGAGGGCAAGCCGGTTTCTCGGGGATTCCGGCGCCTACCTGCTCGGGTTCACCATCGCCGGGTTGAGTGTGGCGGGGTCGCTCGACTCGACGGGCCGGGTGCCGCTCTACATCCCGGTCGTCGCGTTGGGCCTGCCGCTCCTCGACACAGGGGTGGCCTTCCTGCGCCGTTTCCTGGATGGAAAGCACCCCATGCTGGCGGACTTCGACCATTTCCACGACCGGATCGAACGGCTGCTCGGGCTCTCGGCACTGCAGGTAACACTGGCCACCTACGCGCTCACGGTGGTGTTTTGTGGGGGCGCCTTGCTGGCCCACATCTGGTACAAGAGCATGGGCTCAGCCGTGGTCGGTAGCGCCGTGGGGCTGTTCGCGATCGCCCTGGTCCTGGTGCTGGGTTACGGGTCCTCGATGTGGAACTCCGCGCGAGTGCTCAGCCTCCGTGGACGCGGCAGGCATGCCGAAGAGCGCGTCTGACCCGGGCGAGGGCGCTCAGCCGCCGCGCAGCGAGGCGCCGAGTTCCTTCCCGAGCCGCACCAGCAGCCCTTGCTGGATTTTCGCGACATCGCTGTCGGTCAGCGTCCGATCGCCGGCCTGGAAGCGCAGCCGCAGCGCAAGCGACTTCTTGCCCTCGGGGACGCCGGCGCCGCGGTACTCGTCGAAGACATCGGCACGGATCCTGACGCCGCCACTCCGGTGAGAGCGCACGAGCTCCAGGACGCGGCCAGCGGGGGTTGCGGCGTCGACGACGAGCGCGAGGTCCTGCCGCACCTCCGGGAACTTCGACGGCGCAGCGTACTCGGGGCGCTCGGGAAGATGCCGCACCATGTCCTCGAGCCAGAGTTCGGCGAGGAAGACGGGCTCGTCGATGTCAAATGCGCGTGCGGTCTCGGGGTGCACCTGGCCAACGATGCCGAGCACATCCTTGCCGGCGCGCACCTCGGCCGTGTGGCCTTCCAGCAGGCCGAATTCGTTGCGCGGCGCGAATGTTACGCGGATGCCGAGACGGTCGAAGATGGCCTCGACGGCGCCTTTCGCGTCGAAGAAGTCGAGGTGCTCCGCGGCGGGCCGGCCCCAGCGCGTCTCCCTCGGGCCGCCAAGGACCGCGCACAGCACGGGACGCTCGTGGGGGAGGTCGGCCTCCGCGGGCAGGTACTCGAAGCCGATCTCGAACAGCCGCAGGCCGGTCTCGGCATGCCGCCGGTTCGTTGCGAACGTTTCCAGCACCGAGGGACGGACGGAGGTGCGCAGGTACGTGTGCTGGGCCGCGACCGGGTTTACGACGGCCAGTGGCTCGTGGCGGAGCGGGTCACCAGGCGGCACCATGAGGTCGAGCTTTGCCTTTTCGGTGAGGGTGTAGGTGATGATCTCCTGGAACCCGGTTGCGGCGGCCAGGTCGCGCACGCGTTCGCGGAGGTCCATGAGCGGGTTGGGCTCGGGGTCGGGGAGGGTACCGCGCAACCTGGTCGCGGGAAGCTTGTCGTACCCGTGGATGCGGCCGATATCCTCGATGACGTCGTCCGGGATTTCCACGTCCGGGCGCCAATCGGGCGGCTGTACGCTGTACGTGCCGGGTGGGACGAAGTGGCAACCAAACCCGAGGCCGGTGAGGATCCGGCGCACGTCGTCCACGGGAACATCGATCCCCAGGACCCGGGCGATACGCTCGGACTCGACGATGATGGTGGGCCGTGGCTGCTTGCCGGGATAGACATCGACGAGGCCGGCGGCGACCGAGCCGCCGGTGAGCTGTGCGAACAGGTGGAGGGCCCGGCGCTGTGCATACTCCGCCATCTCGGGGCCGATGCCCTTTTCGAACCGCAGCGACGCCTCCGTGCGGAGCTTCAAGAGCGTGGACGTGCGCCGGATGGAGCCGGCGCGAAAATTCGCGACTTCGAGCAGGACGTTCCGGGTGCGTTCGCTCACCTCGCTGTTGCCGCCGCCCATGACGCCCGCGATGCCGACGGGCCCGCCACCATCGCAGATGAGCAGCATTTCGGCGTCGAACTCGCGCTCGACGCCATCGAGAGTGACCAGCTTTTCGCCGGGCGAGGCCCGCCGCGCGACGATCTTCCTGCCGCGCACGAGGTCATAGTCGAATGCGTGGAGGGGTTGTCCCGTCTCGAGCATCACGTAGTTGGTGATATCGACGACGTTGTTGATTGGCCGCATGCCGGCCTTGAGCAGGCGTTCCTGCATCCACCGGGGCGATGGCGCGACGGTGACGTTCTCGATGACGGAGGCGGTGAAGCGGCGGCAGAGGTCGGGGGCATCGATAGTCACCGAGATGCAGTCGCCGGCATGGCGCTCCGAGACGGAGTACGAGCGATCGGGCTCGCGCAGCACCTTGCCGGTGAGCACCGCCGTCTCGCGGGCGAATCCGAGGACGCCAAGCAGGTCGGCGCGGTTGGCCCAGGTGGAGATGTCGAAGACCACATCGCCGAGGACCTCGGCGAGCGGGCGGCCAATCTCGGCGTCCCCTGGCAGGACGAGGATGCCTTCGTGTTCCTCGCTCAGGCCGAGCTCCTTCTCGCTGAGGACCATGCCGGCGGACTCGACCCCGCGGATGGGGCGGAGCTTGAGCACGGTGGGCTCGCCAGTGTGGCCATCACGCAGCCGCGCGCCCTCGGTGGCGAAGGCCACCTTTTGCCCCACCGCCACATTTGGCGCGCCGCAGACCACCTGCCGCGTGCCACTCCCGGCGTCGACGGTGACCAGGCGCAGGCGGTCGGCGTTGGGGTGGGGCTCAACGGCGAGAACCTTTGCCACGCGGATCTTGTCCGGATCCCATTGGGCCCCGATGGTTTCCCAGCCCTCCACCTCCGCCGTGGCGTCGATGAGGCGCCGGGCCAGCTCGGGAACGGGCAGGTCGACTTCAACGAAGTCGCGAAGCCAGTTGAGGGACAGTTTCATGGTGCCGGCTCCATCGTGCCGGGCCGTTGGCCGTTGGCCGCTGGCTGCTGGCTACCGGCCACGGGCAGCTTGTTGGCGCGGGAATCGATAGTTGCGTTCATGCGGGCGATGAAGGCGTTCAGCATCCGTTTGACAGTCAGAGTCCTTGCGGTGAGGGAGTCGTGTTCTGCGTTGGCGAGGTAGCCAATGTCGCGCGCAAGAGGAAGGCCGTGCTCCAGCTCGGCTGCAGAACCGAGCGCAACTCTGAGAAACTGACGGCACTCCGTGTCTCCCCTCGATGTGCCCTCGACGACGTTAGACGGCGCGGAATATGCAACGCGGCGCAGTTGACTCGTCAGCGCAAAGCGATCGTCATTCGGGAACAAGCCCGTCGCGCGGTAAACATCAAGGGTGAGCTGATGGGATTCCTCCCAGACTCTGAGTTCCCGAAACGGTCGCATAAAGCCTGTGCTCCTTGCTAACGGCCAATAGCCAACGGCCAACAGCTCCTAAAACTGGCTCAGGAAGCGGATGTCGTTTGCGTAGAAGTTCCGGATGTCTTCGATGCCCCAGCGGAGGAGGGCGACGCGTTCGACGCCAACGCCAAATGCGAAACCGGTCACCCGGGAGGAGTCGTAGCCGGCGTTATCGATGATTTCGGGGTGGACCATCCCGGCGCCAAGGATCTCGATCCAGCCGGTGCCGTGGCAGGTGTGGCAGGAGGCCCCATTGCCACGGCAGATGAAGCAGTCGATCGCCATCTCGATGCCGGGCTCGACGAAGGGGAAGTAACTGTGGTGGAAGATGATCTTGCGGTCGGCGCCGAACATCTTGCGGGCCCAGCCGTAGAGCACGCCCTTAAGGTCCGTCAGGCGGACCCCTTCGTCGACCGCCAGGCCCTCGATCTGGGTGAGCATCCACTCGTGCGTCGCGTCGGTGGCTTCCTGGCGGTAGCACTTGCCGGGCACCACGACGCGCACCGGTGGTTCCGGTGTGCGTTCCATCACCCGGATCTGGTTCGGTGTGGTGTGCGTGCGAAGGAGCATGTTGCGCTGCCCATCGACGAGCGTGTTCACCCAGATGGTGTCCCACATGTCGCGGGCGGGGTGATCCTCGGGAATGCGGGCGGCATCGAAGTTATAGCGGGCCCACTCGACCTCGGGGCCTTCGGCGACACGGAAGCCCATCTCCCTGAAGGCGGCAAGGCAATCGCGCATGGTCTGCGTCACCGGGTGAAGGCGGCCAAGGGGCTGAGGCCTGCCGGGCAGGGTGACGTCGAGGGCGGCCCGGGTGGTGAGCGCTTCCAGGGCCGCTCGCTTGAGCTCATCGCGGCGGGCATCGAAGGCGGCTTCAAGCTCGGCCCTGGCGGCGTTCGCGGCGGCGCCAAAGGCCGCGCGCTGGCTGGCCGGGACATCCTTGATCGATCGGAGGAGCGCGCTCACCCGGCCATCCTGGCGACCGAAATAGGTGATGCGCCACTGCTCCAGCCCGGCTTCGTCGGAAGCCGAGGCGAGCGCTGCCAGCGCCTCGGTGCGCAGGCTCTCGATACGCGGATCTCGATCAGGCATGGGACTTCGAAGTATAGGGCGTGGCGCGGTTAGCGTCCGTCGCCGAGGGGCCTTACGCGGCCATTCGGGGCGGGAGCGTACGATGGCGGGGATGCTTCGGACGCCGTGCCCCACGCGCCTCCCGGCGCTCCGCCTCATGGTTGCATGTGTCGCGCTGGCCCTCGCGCTGGCTGTTGCCTCGTGCAGCGGCGGGGGATCACGGCCCGAACCGGCCGGAGGTACTGACGTGGCGGAGCAACAAGAGCCGCGGCGCTCATGGGCGGGGGCGGAGCCCGCCCCGGCGATTCCGGGCGATGTCACCTGGTTCAACGTTGAGCGGCCGCTGACGCTGGATGAACTCAAGGGCCGGCTGGTGCTGCTGGACTTCTGGACGCTGGGCTGCATCAACTGCCAGCACATCATCCCGGACCTGAAACGGCTCGAGGCGGAGTTCGGCGACAACCTCGTGGTCATCGGTGTGCACTCCGGGAAGTACGCGACCGAGCACGAGGACGAGAGCATTCTCGAGGCCGTCCGCCGCTTCGGCATCGAACACCCCGTGATCAACGACCCCGAGTTCGTGGTGTGGCGGACGTTCGGCGCGAGCGCGTGGCCGACACTGGTGCTCATCGACCCGGCCGGAAACCTGGTTGGCGGGCACGCGGGCGAAGGCGTGTACCCGCTCTTCCAGCCAATCATGGCATCGCTCGTGGCCGAATTCGGCGAAAAGGGGCAGCTTTCGCCGAAGCCCCTCCCGCTCTCGCTGGCCGCCGCCCCGGCGACGGCCGTGCTTTCCTACCCGGGCAAGGTCCTGGCGGATGGTGAGCGCGGCCGCCTCTTCATCGCCGACAGCGGGCACCACCGCATCCTGGAGGCGAGACTCGATGGCACGCTGGTGCGCGCCTTCGGGACGGGCAAAGAGGGGTTCGCTGATGGCGGCCCGGGCGAAGCCGCGTTCCGCCAGCCCCACGGCCTGGCTCTCTCGGCCGATGGCGCGACGCTCTTTGTCGCCGACACGCGCAACCACGCCGTGCGGGCCATCGACCTGGCGAGCGGCGAAACGAGCACCCTCGCGGGCACCGGCCAGCAGCTCCAGCGGCGGCCGGTGGGTCCCGCGCCGGCGCTGGAAACCGCGATGGCATCTCCATGGGACGTGGTCCTGGCCGATGGCGACCTCTTCATCTCCATGGCCGGTATCCACCAGATCTGGTCCCTGGACCTGCTTACGCGGCAGGTCTCGGTGTTCGCCGGGACAAGCCGCGAAGGCATCGACGATGGCCCGCGGCTGACGATGGCGACGCTGGCACAGCCCTCCGGCCTGGCAACGGACGGAGAGTGGCTGTACTGGGTCGACCCCGAATCGAGCGCGCTGCGGCGGGTGCCGCTGGCGGGCGAAGGCGATGTGGAGACGCTGGTGGGCACGGGACTCTTCGACTACGGGGACCGCGACGGGCGCGGGCGGCAGGCCCAGTTCCAGCACCCGCAGGGCCTCGCGCTCCTCGATGGGGCAGTCTATGTGGCAGACACGTATAACCACCGCCTGCGCGTGTACGAGCCAGTCTCCGGGGAGGTGGGGACGGCCGCGGGCTCGGAGAGGGGCTGGTCCGACGGGGTTGCCGGGGAGGTGAAGTTCGCCGAACCCGGTGGACTCTCCGCGGGCGGAGGGCTCGTGTACATCGCCGACACGAACAATCACCTGGTGCGCGTCTACGACCCGGTGACCGGGTCGGTATCGACGCTGACGCTCACGAACCTTTCGGCCATCGCCGGCGCGACACCCGGCCACGTGACCAGAGTCGAACTCCCGGAGCGCCGGGTGACCCCGGGGGCGAGCAACCTGCGCTTCACGATCACCACCCCGGAGGACTTCCATCTCAATGCTTCGGCCCCATCGAGGCTCGAGCTGGCGACCTCCAACGGTTCGGTGGTGGAGCTCGGGGAGCGCACCCTGACCTGGTCGACCGACGAGAAGGCCGTCTCGTTCCCGGTGCCGGTCGTATTGTCCGAAGGGACCGCCGCTTTGACGGCGACCGTCTCGGCGTACTACTGCCGGACCGGCGCGGAGGCGCTCTGCTTCGTGGGGTTGTTCGAGCTGGTGGTGCCGGTCCAGGTGACTCCGATCTCGTCACAGTCGGAGATCGTGGTGGAGTTCGAGCTACCCGAAGCGGCGGGCTGAACACGAGCGCCGGGACCGGATTGCGGGATGCGCTATGATGGCCCCCAACATTTACCTGGAGGGGAAGCCCCATGGCCGTGCGCGGCTACGTCCTGATCGAAACCGATGTTGGCAAGGCCAAGGCAGTGAGCTCGGCCATCCAGGATTTCACGTATCCCGGGGCGCGTGTGGTGGTAGTGGATACCGTGACGGGTCCATATGACGTAATCGTGCAACTCGAGGCCGACGATTTGGATCGTCTCGGAAACGCGATTACCGACGCCGTGCAGAAGGTCCCGGGGGTGCAGCGGACCACGACCTGCCTTGCGGTGCGGCTCGCCTGAGAGCCGCGTTCGAGGGTTCGTAGCGCAGGGCGCCCCGGCGGGGCGCCCTGCGCTGTTTTGCGAAGCCCTGTACGCTGATCGCCGACCATCACTACCGGTGCTCGCCGCGCTCTGAAGTGGCCCGTGCCGAGCCCGCGACCGAGGGCAACCATGCACTCCGAGACCGATATGATCAGTGTCGACGAAGCGCGCGACCGGATTCTCGCCTTCTTCGACCGCCTTCCCGCCGAACGCAAGCCGTTGCTCGATGCACTGGGCCAGGTGCTCGCCGAGGACATCGTCGCCCCGTTCGACATCCCGCCGCTGGACAACACCGCAATGGATGGCTACGCGGTGCGGGCAGCCGATACGGCAGGCGCCTCGGAATCATCGCCCGTGGAGCTGCGGGTGGTGGCCGACCTTGCCGCCGGCTACGTCCACGAGACGCCGATCGGGCCCGGCGAAGCGGTCCGGATTATGACGGGGGCGCCGATGCCGCCCGGCGCCGATGCGGTCGTTCCGTTCGAGGAGACCGATGAGCCCCTTCGCGGGCCCAACCAGGCCCCGCGGAAGGGCGCGACGGTGCACGTGATGAAAGCGGCGAAGGTGCACGCCAACATTCGCTTTCGCGCCGAGGATGTGAGGCAGGGAGACGTGGTAGTGCCCGCCGGCCGGGTGCTGCGGCCCTCGGAGGTGGGTGTGCTCGCGAGCCTCGGGCTCGGCGAGGTGGCGGTGTACCGGCGCCCGGTGGTGGCCGTGCTTTCGACCGGCGACGAGATCACCGAACCGGGCCAACCACTCCTTCCCGGGCGGATCTACGATGCGAACGCCTACAGCGTGGCTGCCATGGTGCGCAAGTTCGGCGGTATCCCCCGCCTGCTCGGCATCTCGAAGGACACGGTGGAGGACATGACGAGGAAGATCCACGAAGGGCTGGACGCCGACATGCTCGTCACCAGTGCCGGCGTCTCACGCGGCGACTTCGACGTCGTCAAAGATGTGCTGGCTCGCGAGGGCGCCATCGACTTCTGGACCGTGCGGATGAAGCCGGGCAAACCGCTGGCGTTCGGAGCATTCACCGCGCCCGGCGGCCGGCGTGTGGGGCACCTGGGGCTGCCCGGGAACCCGGTGAGCTCCATGGTGTCGTTCGAGCTGTTCGGGAGGCCGGCCATCTTCAAGATGCTGGGGCGGAGCGACTGGGAGCGGCCCATCATCAGGGCGGTGACCCGCGACCGCGTGGTCAACCTGGATGGGCGCCGGTTCTTTGCCCGTTGCATCGTGTCGCCCGGCGAGGACGGCCGCTGGTATGCAGACCTCACCGGACCGCAGGGCTCGGGGATCCTGACCAGCATGAGCGCGGCGAACGCGCTCACGGTCATCCCGGAGAGCCTGCCCGAGGCGAAGCCGGGAGACGAGATCGAGGTGATGATGCTCGACTGGGAGCACGCGCCTTAGGAGCCTGCGAGGCGCTCCCCGTATTGGCGGGCGAAATAGCCCCCAAAGTCGCCGGTGGCGGCCTTCCCCCAGGTCTCGGCGTTCTCGGTGTACCAGCGCACGGTGGCCGCGAGCCCATCCTCGAAGCGAACGCGCGGCGCCCAGCCCAGTGCCCGGAGGCGAGAGGAATCGAGGGCGTACCTCCGATCGTGACCGGGCCGGTCCTTCACCGGGCGCACGAGATCGAGCGGCCGCCCGGTAAGCCTGCAGATCTGGCGGGCGACGTGGATGTTGGCCACGCGCTCCCCGGAACCGGCGTGCACGGCCCGCACACCCGGTGACGCCGGCAGCTGCCGCAGGATGACACGCAGGGCCTGCACCAGGTCATCCACGAAGAGCCACTCTCGCTCCTGCAACCCATCGCCATAGAGTGGCATCGGTTCGCCGGCGAGCGCGCGCGTGGTGAAGAGCGGAATGAATTTCTCGATGTGTTGATTCGGGCCGTAGACGTTGCAGCATCGGATGACCGTTACCGGCATCCCGTAGGTCTCGGCGCAGGCGCGGATCATCAGTTCGGCGGCCGCCTTGCTGGCCGAATAGGGTGAACTCGGCGCGAACGGGAAGTCCTCGCTCGCCTCGGTTGGGGCCGGGAGCGAGCCGAAGACCTCGTCGGTCGACATGTGCACGAGCGCGACACCCGGGCGGTCGCGCGCCACCTCCAGCAGGGAGACGACGCCTTCGACGTCGGTACGCACAAAGACGCCGGGGTCGAGGAGCGACCGGTCGACGTGCGTTTCCGCGGCGAAGTTCAGGATGACATCGACGCCCTCAGCGAGGTCGCGGACGAGGGCGGTGTCACAGATGTCACCATGGACCATGGTGAGCCGGGGGTTCGTGGATTCGGCGGCAAGGTTGGCCGGGTTCGAGGCGTACGTCAGCTTGTCGAGGTTGGTGACATCCCAGCCGTCCGCGAGCAGGCCCCGGACGACGTGGCTGCCGATGAAGCCGCAACCGCCAGTGACGAGCGCCTTCATTCGGCCGCCTCGAAGCGCGAATGGTCGCCAAGCGTGAGGCGCGAACCTGCCGGGGCACCGGTCACCACCGTAAACCGGCCGATCATCGAGTCCCTTACGCCCGGGCAGTCGCGGATGGTCGATTGCTCCATCACGATCGTGTTGGTGAGGACGGCGTCCGAGACGTCGCAGCCGTCACCGATAGCGACGTAGGGTCCGATGACGGAGTTGCGCAGGCGGGAGCGCGAACCGATCACCACCGGGCCATGGACCGTGCAGCCATCGAGCGACGACTCGCGCCCAAGCTGGACCATGCCGTGAAGCGCGGATCCATGGAGAGCCGCGGACGGATCGGTGGCCGGCTCGAAGGTATCGAGCACGGTGCGGTTGGCAGCCAGGATATCCTCCATCTTGCCGGTGTCGATCCAGTGCGCCCGCGTGACCGAGGTGTCGACGCGGAGGCCCAGCGCGAGGAGCCCGTTGATCGTGTCGGCGATCTCGAGCTCGCCGCGTGCACTCGGTTGCTGGCTTTCGATAACCTCGAAGACCGGCGGACGGAAGGCGTACACGCCGATGACGGCGAGGTCCGTCGGCGGGTCAGCCGGCTTTTCGACAACGTGGGTGAGCCGCTCACCATCGAGGACGGCCACGCCAAAGGCCCGCGGGTCGGCAACCTGCTTGAGGATCACCGAGGCCGCCGCTTGAGACTCCCGGAACGATGCGACAAACGCGTCGATCCCGCCGACCAGCACATTGTCGCCAAGGTACAGCACGAAGCCCTTGCCACCGGCGAAATCGCGGCACAGGCCGGCGGCGTGGGCAATGCCCAGCGGGGCGGGCTGGCGAATGTAGGTGAGGCGGGCGCCGAACGGGCTGCCGTCGCCCAGGGCAGCGCGGATCTGTGCTTCGGTATCGCCGACCACCACGGCGATGTCGGTGATGCCGGCCTGAACGAGCTGCCGGATCGGAAAGTGAAGCACCGGCGTATTCGCCACGGGCACCAGCTGCTTCGCGCCCGAATAGGTGAACGGCCGCAGCCGACTGCCGACGCCTCCGGCCAGGACGATGCCCTTCATCGGGCGGGATTATAGTTCGGCGCTTCTCTAGGATCGCCCGAGTGACCACGCAAGCCATCCGGGTCTTGCTCAACAGCTCATCCCTGCCGGAAAGGCCGGCCGGCGCGGGCGTGTACGCGATCCAGTTGGCCCGCGCCCTTTCGAGCGTCCCGGGGGTGGAGGTGGTCGCGGCGGCGCCGCGGCCGCTGGACGGCGTGGAGTGGCTGGAGGTGCCACCCGGGAGCCCATTTCGGCGTTTCGCGTGGGAGCTCCGCTCGCTCGGCGGCGCCATGTCGCGCTCCGGGGTGGACCTCTACCACGGGACCCACTTCTACACGCCGCGCCGGTCCCCGGTGCCACGCGTTGCCACGATTCACGACCTCACGTTCTTTCGGCTGCCACGGCGCTACGGGTTCGCCCACCGGCGGTACTACCGGGCCATCGCCCGTAGCGCCCGCCGGGCCGAACGAGTGATCGTCCCTTCGCGCGCGGTGGCGCACGACGCGGTGCGTTACCTGGGCATCGCACCGGAGCGCATCCGGGTCATCCCGGAGGCGCCACGGGAGGGCCTCGCCCCGGCATCTCCCGGCGAGGTCGAAGCGATGCGCCGGCGAATGGGCCTGGAGCAGCCCTATCTCCTTTGCCTGGGGACCGCCGAGCCTGGCAAGCGCGCGGTGGACGCGATCCGTGCGCTGCCGGCGATCCACGAACGCCACCCGGGGATCCTGCTCGCGCTCGCCGGCAACCCGGGGAGACTTTCCGGCGCTCTCAAGCGCGAGGCGCAGCGGATCGGCGTGGCCGGGTCGGTACGCTTCCTGGGGTACGTCCCGGACGACGACCTTGCCGCGCTGTTCACGGGTGCCGAGGCGCTGGTTTTCCCTTCGCTTTTCGAAGGATTCGGGCTTCCCCCGGTAGAAGCGATGGCCTGTGGGACGCCCGTCATCGCCGCACGGGCACCCGCGATGGATGAGGTGCTCGCGGGCGGGGCGGTCTTCGTCGCGCCGCGCGACCCGGCGGGGATCGCCAGGGAGGCCTGTGCAATCGCCGGCGACGCGGCATGGCGGCGTGAGCTCTCGGCGAGATCGCTCGATCTCGCCTCTGCGTACTCGTGGAAGCGGGCCGCCGAGGAGACGGTATCGGTGTACCGGGAGCTCGCGCATTGACCCCCGGCATCGTCATTGTCACGTTCCATTGCCGCGAGCTGGCGCTCGGCTGCATCGAATCGATCGCCCGGCATGTGCCGGAATGCCTTGGGGCAACCGTGGTCGTGGATAACGACTCGCGCGACGGCACGGCCGAGGCCGTCCGTGCCGCCTTCCCAATGGTCCGAGTCATCCAGAACCAGCGCAACGTGGGGTTCGCGAGGGCGGTGAACCAGGGCCTGGCGGCATTGCCCGGGGAGCAGGTGATCTGCCTCCTGAACCCCGACAGCGTGCTGCTGGACGGGAACCTGGCCGCGGCGGCCCGGTACCTTGATGAGCACCCGGAAGCCGGCGTGATGGGCGGACGCATCGTGAACGAGGACGGTTCGCTCCAGCCGAGCGCCCGGGCCTTTCCCTCCCACCTGAACGCGTTCTTC
This sequence comes from Tepidiformaceae bacterium, assembly GCA_035326025.1. Lineage (GTDB taxonomy): Bacteria > Chloroflexota > Dehalococcoidia > Tepidiformales > Tepidiformaceae > Amarobacter. The sequence continues at coordinate 55,303 of DAOKYT010000001.1, read as the reverse complement.
AACCGTCACTCGCTCACGACGAAACTGTTCCCCGGGAATCGCTGGTCGAGCCGCTACCTGATGACGGACTGGGCGCACGATGAGGTACGGGAAGTGGACTGGGTCTCGGGCGCATTCATGCTCATCCACCGGCGGGCCATGGAGGCGGCCGGCACGCTCGATGAGGGGTACTTTTTCAGCATCGAAGACGTGGACTACTGCCGCAGGGTGTGGGATGCCGGGCTCACGGTGGTCTACTTCCCGATGGCGGCGGTCCGGCACCGCGTTGGCGGGAGCTCGCGGCACGCGGTATACCGGGCCATGGCTGCCCATCACCGTGGCATGTGGCGCTACTACCGGCGTCACATGCGCCGCAATGCATTCGTGGATGCGCTCACGGGGGCCGGGATCGCGGGGCGGTTCGGCGTCCACGCGGTATCGTATGCCCTGCGAACCGCCAGGAATCGAGTCCTGGGCCGCCCCAACCCGTAGGCTTCAGCCGGCGTGCCGGTTGCGGGTGCGCGCCTCGCGGTAGGCGTCGGCGAAGTCCTGCATCTCGCCGCCGGGGTAGTAGTCGCGGACGAGCTGCTGGCGGAGGCCGCGCGGGTCGCCGGCGAGGGCGCCCCGCCGCATCCGGGGGCGTTCCGGGACAAGGTCGCCGCCGGCGAGGCTCAAGAATTCGAGCGGCCCACGGTAGCGGGTGACATCGTATTCGAGCGCGGTCACCTCGACACCGACATAGTGGGGGACCTTCACGCGCGTCCTGGACTCGAGCGGCCGATTGCTGACGGCGAGGGCCACGCGGTCGGCGAACACGGCGGCCTGCCGCTCGCTGCACTGGAGCAGGATGACGGCGAACCGGTCATCGTCGAGCCGGGCGAGAAAATCGCTGGCACGAGTGACGCGGCGGAGGGTATCGGCCACGTGCCGCACCGCCTGGTTCGCGGTGCCGGCTCCCCAGGCGCCGCGGAGCTCGTCGAACTGGCTGATCGCGACGACGGCGAGGGTGAGCGAGTGGGAGTAACGCTGGGAGCGGGCAATGTCACGCGCCAGCGTGTCGATGAGGTGCTGGCGGGTTGGCAGGCGTGTCTCGGCATCGAAGAGCACCGCGGATGGGCCGTCGTCGCCGTCGCCCGGAGGATCGCCGATGGACTGGAGGCCACGGTACAAGAAAGCGCCGAGGCCGGCGGTCGAGACGATCAGGAGCATGCCGACGCTGCCCGAGTACCGGACGGCAACGACGGCCTCGGCGCCCAGCAGCACGGCGGCGAGGGCCAACGCGGAGCGGCGAAGGGCTACCACCCGGTGGGATTCGCCCTCGGGCCAGGCGAGGCGGTTGCGGAGCCAGCGGACGATCACCGTGTGCATGCTCTCCCGGCCGAGTTGATTCCGGCGGCGCGTAACGCGGCGCCCGCGGGCCGATTATCGTTGATGGCAGGGTAGCCGAGGGTCGCCAGCGGGTGGACGAGCGTGAGAGCTGCGTGACACCCGGGTAACCGGGCCGGTGATTGCAGCCAGCCGCGCGGCGGGTGTAGCGTAAGGATCGACAATTTCACAGCTGTTCGGGATCGCTGGGGGTGCCCTGATGGGCTGAGATCAGACCCCTTGAACCTGACCACGTTCATACGTGCGGAGGAAAGCGATTCGGATGACGAGCACCAGGTGCGCGGAGTCCGGGCTTTCCGGGCTCCTTTTCGTTGCCCGGGAGGCACCCCTGCCAGCCCGGCAGCGAAAGGACCAGTCTGATGCGTATCCGCATCGCCCTCCTGTTCGTGCTCGTCACGGCCCTCGGCCTGTTGCTCGCCGCATGCGGCGACGACGACGACAAGACCCTCACCGTCATCACACATGATTCCTTCAATCTCAGCGAGGACCTCATTCGCCAGTTCGAGGAGGAGCACGGCGCGACCGTGAAGCTCCTGCAGAAGGGCGACGCCGGCTCGATGACGACAAGCCTGGTGCTCACGAAGGGCAAGCCAGAGGGCGATGTCGCCTTCGGCATCGACAACACGTTCCTTTCGCGGGCCCTCGATGAGGGTGTCTTCGAGAAGTACGAGTCGCCGCTGCTGGAGAAGGTGCCGGCCGAATTCAAGACGGAAGGCAGTGGCTTTGTCACGCCGATCGACTACGGGTACGTCAACTTCAACTACGACATCGCGGAACTGGAAAGGCGCGGGATCGCGGCGCCGGAGTCTCTCGAAGACCTCACCAGACCGGAATACCGGGATCTGACGGTTGTCGAGAATCCCGCATCATCGTCGCCGGGGCTGGCATTCCTGGTGGCAACCGTCGCCTACTTCGGGGAGGATGGCTACCTGGACTGGTGGCGCGCGATGCGCGCGAACGGCCTGGTGGTGACCGACGGGTGGGAAACGGCGTACAACACGAACTTTTCGTTGCACGGTGGCGAGCAGCCGATCGTGCTCAGTTACGCGACCAGCCCGGCCTTCGAACAGCTCTTCGCTGATCCCCCGCGCGAGGACGCCCCCACGGCGAACCTCCTGCCACCGAAAGGGGTTTTCCGGCAGATCGAATACGCCGGGGTCCTCAACGGAACGAAGAAGAGAGACCTGGCGCGAGCATTCATCGACTTCCTCCTGAGCGTGCCGGTACAGGAAGACATCCCCGGCCAGATGGCCGTGTACCCGGTAAACCGGGAGGCGAAGGTCCCCGAGGCGTTCGTCAAGTTCTCCGAGGTAACAGTCCCGATCGCTGACATCAGCGCCGCCGATATCGCGGCAAACCGGCAGAAGTGGATCGACGAGTGGACGAAGGCGGTCCTCCGCTGAGGACCTGGTTCCGGGACCGGAAGGCGGCGCTGGCGCTCCTGGGGCCGGCGCTGGTCTTCTTCGCCGTATTCCTGGCGTACCCGCTCCAGGGCATTGTGCGCGAGTCGTTCGCGCACGGTGGCGGCATCGAGCCGCTCGTTGAGGACGCGTACTTCCTGGAGCGGGCCTGGTTCACGGCCTGGCAGGCCACGGTCTCGTCGGTCATCACACTCGCATTAGCGATTCCGGTGGCATACGTGCTGGCCTGCTACGAGTTTCGGGGAAAGGCGGCGCTGGAGGCCCTCATCACCGTGCCCTTCGTGTTGCCGACCATCGTGGTGGCGGTCGCATTCACGGCATTGCTGGGCCCGCGGGGCATCGCGAACGATGCGTTGCAGTCGGTGTTCGGCCTCGAAGAGCCGCCGATCCGCCTGCTCAACACCATCTGGGCGATCCTCATCGCCCATGTCTTTTACAACGTGGCGCTTGCGGCGCGGATCATCTCCGTGTCGTGGGCACGAGTCGATACGCGGCTCGAAGACGCCGCGGCGATGCTCGGCGCGGGCAAGGTCACGACGTTCGTGCGGGTGACGCTGCCGTTGTTGCGCACGCCCATCCTGGCGGCGGGTTCCCTGGTGTTCCTCTTTTGCTTCACGAGCTTTGGCGTCGTGCTGATTCTCGGTGGCCCGGAGTTCGGGACGATTGAGACGGAAATCTATCGCGAGACGCTGTTCCTGTTCCGTTTGCCGGTCGCCGCGACACTGGCGCTCGCGCAGCTCGCCGCCACGTTCGCGATGATGTGGGTGAACGCTGCGCTCCAGCGGCGGACTGCCCAGCCGGGCGCGATGCGGCGGCGAACGCTGGCATGGACGCCGGCCAGGCGCGTGGCCGTCGCATCGATCATCGCGGCAGTGGCCGGCCTGACCATCCTCCCGCTGGCCGCGCTGGCGGAACGATCCATCCACGGCGACGGCGGTTACACCCTCGAGTACTACCGGCGTCTCGACGACAACGTGCGCCAGCAGATCCTGTTCGTTGCGCCGCTTACGGCGGTGCGCAATTCCGTGACTTTCGCGCTCCTGACCATGCTCATCGCCCTGCCACTGGGGACAGCGGCGGCGCACGGGGCCACCAGGATGCGGTCCTCGCTGGCGGAGGCGGTCATCCAGCTTCCGCTCGGCGTTTCGGCGGTATCGCTGGGGCTTGGCTTTCTGATAACGCTGGACCGGCCGCCGCTCGACCTCCGGGGGAGCCCGGCGATGGTGGTGATCGCGCATTCGCTGGTCGCCCTGCCCTTCGTTGCCAGGACGGTTGCCGCGCAACTGCGGTCGCTCGACCCGCGCCTGCGCGAGGCGGCCGCAATGCTCGGCGCGACGCCGGTCCGGACGTTCATCGCGATCGACCTGCCGCTCACGTGGCGCTCGATGTTGGCCGGTGGCGTGTTCGCGTTCGCGGTCTCGATGGGAGAGTTCGGGGCCACGCTGCTCATCGCCCGGCCCGAATACCCGACCATCCCGCTCGCGGTCTTTCGATACCTCGGGCAACCGGGGGCGCTGAACTACGGGCAGGCGCTGGCGATGGCGACTATCCTGATGGCCGTGACGGCGGCCGGATTCTTCATCATCGACAGGCTGCGATACCGTGAGTTCGGGGGATTCTGACCCTTGAGCACCGGCGGGGCGAGCGCCGCCGTGGCTGAAGGCCTGGAAGTCCGGGACGCGCAGTTCCGCGCGGGCGGCGCGCACATCCTGCGTGGAGCAAACCTGCGGGTAGCGCCGCGCCAGACAGTCGCCCTGCTGGGCCCCAGTGGTTGCGGCAAGACCACCATGCTCCGCGTGATCGCCGGGCTGGAACGGCCGTCCGGCGGGCAGGTGTTGTTCGATGGCGCCGATGTAGGCGGCCTCCCGCCGCACCGGCGCGGCTTTGGCCTCATGTTCCAGGACCACGCCCTCTTCCCCCACATGGATGTGGAGCACAACGTCGACTTCGGTCTGCGGCGGCTCGGGTGGGCCAAGGAAAGGCGGGAGCGGCGGGTGGCCAGCCTCCTCGAGACAGTTGGGCTTTCGGGATTCGCCCGGCGATCCCTGGAGGGGCTCTCCGGGGGCGAACGTCAGCGGGTCGCGCTGGCTCGCGCGCTGGCGCCAGAGCCGCGGCTGTTGATGCTGGACGAGCCCCTCGGGTCGCTCGACCGGGGGCTGCGCGAGCACCTCGTCGTCGAGTTGCGCGAGATCCTGCGCCACCTCGCCATCCCGGCGGTGTACGTGACGCACGACCAGTTCGAGGCGTTTACAGTTGCCGGCCGGATCGCCATCATGCGGGCCGGCCAGGTGGTGCGGGAGGGGACCCCGGGGGAGGTCCACGGCGAGCCGGGAACCGAATTCGTGGCGCGGTTCCTCGGACTCGAGAACATCGTCGACGGACATCGTGACGCGCGGGGGATGGTCGAAACGCGGGCCGGGACGTTCGGGCCGGTTCCCGGCGAGCCCGGGCCGGTGCGCCTGCTGCTCCGGCCCGAGGGTGCCCGCGTGGTGGAAACCGGTGGACCGAACGTGGTGCACGCGAAGGTCATCGCGCGGGTGTTCCTGGGCGGGCTGACGCGGCTCGTGGTCGAATCGGCCGCGGGGCGGCTGGAGTTCCCGTTGCAACCGGCGCCAGAGGGGCTGGATGAAGGCGCGGCGGTCCAGATCCGGGTGGAGAAAAGCCAGGCCCTGGCGGGCGGGTGACAGGGCCTGTTCGCGGGGCGGGTGAGAGGGGCAATGGCTACTGGCCACCACCGGCGATAGTGATGGCCTCGGCCTCCACCGGGTGAGCTGCCTGGATCTGGGCGACAACCGGGACCGCACGGCTGCCCTTTTCGGCCACGCGATAGACGAGCCCCCTTCCGCTGGCAAGCTTCCACTGGGCGTGGAGTGCCGGCAGGCTGGCGAAGAAGAAGGTGATCACCGCCATGAGGGGCCACATCAGGAGCCCGGAGACATAGGTCCAGCGGGAGACATACGTGGGCCGCTTCCCGCGCTGGATGAGTTCGAGGACGATCATTGTCAGCAGGGGGAAGATGCAGAGGGCGATGAGCACGCCGGGGAGATTCAGCCACATCGTTGGCTCGACCAGGCCGGTCCGGTCGAAGTTGTCCCAGCTGGAGAGCTGCACGATGTTCTCGGGATGCCAGCCGGGGCCGGGAACGGGATAGCGATGGGTCCACCACCGGGGCAAGGGAGCGCCCATGCTTCCCGCCATTTTCGACGGGAGCATCAGGCCCAGGGTAACCACGTACCACTGGGCGACCCAGAGGACATGGACCTTGGTGACGGCGGCCGCGAGCAGGAGCTTGCGAGGCCAGCCGAGCGGGGACCGCGGGTTGAGGGCGCCTCGCCAGGCGTAGGGAATATCGCTGGCGCCCCAGGCGTGGCGAACGCTCTGGGCGTAATGCGCCTTGAGGGTCTTCCAGTACCCGTCGGTCAACACGCAGTCGTTTCCGAGCGGGAGGAAGATCGACTCGACATGGACGCGATCGCCCAGGGCATAGGAGCATTTCAGATAGAGGTGCCAGTCCTCGGGGATGACTTCCTCGTCCCAGTAATCGACCTCGTCCAGCATTTGCCAGCTGAGCGAATAGCAGCTGGTCGGGAATTTTACGCTGCCCGGGAGGAGCAGGTTGGAGAGGCGGTTGATGCCCGAAAGTCCATCGGGAATGCGCAGGGGCGCGGGGATATCCCAGATGTTGTTGCTGTTGAAGATGGTCGGCTGCCAGAAGGTCCGGTAGCGGTCGCGGGCGGTGAGGAACAGGTAGTTGAGCGCCTCGAAATGGCGCGGGTGGAAGACAGCATCGGCATCGCAACTGGTGACGGTGTAGCGGGAGATGTCGTCGCGGCCGTCCTCAATCAGATGGATGTAGGCCTCGCGGGCGGCCCAGGCCTCATTCGATCCTTTGCCGGGTGTTTCGTTGGGTAGCCCTTCGGGGTGGAAGGTCGCCAGCATGTTGGCGAAGTTTGGGCGGTAGCGATCGACCAACCGGGCTGCCTTTTCGTGGGCGCCGGCTTCGCGGGCCTCCATGGCCATCACGATCACGAGCTGGGAGGCATTCGCCTGGGCGGCGAGCGAATCGAGGGTGCGGCTGAGGCCGGGCTCGCCCTCCTTGTGGTGGGGGATGATGGCGGGGGGGCGGGGCCAATCCGGGGGCTCGTTACCGGGCGGGGAGGCGGCCCGCGCGGGGGGGGGGGCCCGCCAGTCGGTCCGCTTCCAGCGGCGAATGACCGTCAGTCCGTAGACGCAGGCGACGGCAACCGAGTATGACCGAACGAACCAGTAGGTGAAGAATGCCATGCTCAGCGCGGCGAAGGCGACGGGCGCATGGAACGGGCCCCAGAAGATGAAACTGACAAGCAGCAGCGACAGTGACAGTGGCAGGAGGTTCCACAGGCGCTCGCGGAAGAGGGACGGTGCGTACACCGGCAATTCCGGGGCTGAGGCGCTGTGGAACCGCGCCGTCGGGGTGACGCGAGCCCTGAGGGCCATGGACAGGAGGCCTCGAATGAGGTCTTCCCACGCCGCCGAGGTTAGCTGCCGGGCTACGGCCGGAGATAGCCGTTTCGCCGTCGCCGGCTCCCACCGGGAAGCCGCCCTTGCGAATTCGCCCCGAGAACTGGGTCCCCCGTCCCGCCGAAGCGGACTAGGCGTCGCGATTGGTGTCGCTCCCGGCATCTTCGCTCAGGGTTCGCAAGCGTCAAGAGGCGCGACAGGGCCCCTTTCGGCACGGTAGATTGAGGACCACATGACAAATCCATTACAGATGCGCGAATCGATCCTCGGCGACTTGCGGGAGATCTCGTTTAGCTTCGAGGTCGAGAGCGAGACGGTGCCCGGTCTCGCCTACCTTCCCACGGGTGCCACCGAGCCCATGCCTATGGTGCTCATCCAGCATCCCGGCATGGGCAGCAAAGAGGATTACTTCGTGGCGGAGGTGGGCCGCGGCTGGGCAAAACGCGGATGGATCTGCGTGGGGCTCGATGCGCCGCTGCACGGCGACCGGACATCGCACGACCCGATGGCGCTCTTCCGGCAAACCGGGCAGCACGCGGCGATCCGCACGCAATTCGCGACCGAGGTTTCGCGGATGATCGACCTGCTGGCAGGCGCTCTGCCGGTGGACATGGAACGGCTTGGCTTCGTCGGCTACTCGCTGGGAAGCATGCTCGGCATCCCGGCGATCGCGCGAGACGGGCGGTTCAAGGCCGCCGCGTTTTGTCTTGTCGGCGAAGGTGGGCTGGTGGGCCGGGTCGATGGGCCGGAGGCCGATGTGCCGCGGTTATCTGGCGTGGCGGTACGAGTGGTGGCGAAGCTCCAGGACGAGCTCATCTCGCGGGAACGAACAGAGTCCCTGTACAACGCGCTTCCCGGCGAAAAGGACATCCGGTGGCTGCCGGGCGGCCACTTCGAGATTGGCCCGGATATGATCCGCGCGGCCGAGGAGTGGCTCCGGGCGAAGCTGTAACCTCAGAGGTCGTCATGGGGTTCGAGCAGCAGGACAATGCCGGAGAGAACCTGGCCGAGCCTGGCCGGGCTCCCCCATCAGCTCATCCAGTTGCTGGCGATCATGGGCGCTGAGCCCCGAGACAACGACGACACTCTCGCGCGAAAGGCCCGCCTCACCATCGGCGAGGAGGACGTTCCCGGGAGCCCGTGCCGTGTGCCGTTTGGTGGTAAGGGGACGCATGAGCACCGTGCGGATAGCCGTGGCGTTGGTGCGGTTGTTCTGCACGCCCAGCCCAGGGGCGCCGGTACCCCGGCTCGGAACCCCGGGGCTCTGAGTCGTCAACCCACCAGACCTCGCCCTGTTTCAGTTCGCCTCCCACGGGACCTGCTCCAGGGCGGCAAGCCGGCGATGCAAAGAGCGCCCGGCGGAGCGGAGGGGTTCGAGCTCCGCCTCGACCTCGGCCTCCGAGAGTCCGGACCACGTCTCGTCCATCTGGCGCTCGAATGCGATGGCGTCGCACCTGTCGAAATACGCGGCGAGTGCGCGTGCCACGACTGTGCTCCTGGGCAACGCGGCATCGGCGGCGTACTGCCGGAGCTGCTCGAATATCCCGTCCGGGAGCGAGATGGCGACCCTGGTATGACTCACGGTATTCCGTTCCCTCCTACCGGTACTTTCCCACAGGACAAGCCCGGACACCCGTGCCCGGCGCGGCTATACTCGCCCCACATTTTCACCGAATCGCGAGGAACCCCATCCATGGGAAACATGATCGACGGCGGCGAAATCATCGCGCGCATGATCAAGCAGGAAGGCATCGGCCACATCTTTACGCTCTCTGGCGGCCATGTGCAGAACATCTACGAGGGTTGCCTGAACAACGGCATCGGGATCGTGGACACGCGGCACGAGCAATCGGCCGGGCATGCGGCCGACGGGTACTCGCGCATCACGTTCAAGCCGGGAGTGGCTGTGGTGACGGCCGGCCCGGGCGTAACCGATGTGGTGACCGCGGTCGCGAATGCCTACCAGGCATCGAGCCCGATGGTAGTCATTGGCGGGCGGTCGCCGCTCCGCCAGTACGACATGGGGTCGCTCCAGGACATCGAACTCGGCGGCATGATGCAGCCGATCACGAAGTGGTCGCAGACGGTGTACGAGACGCGCCGGCTGCCCTACTACATGGCGATGGCGTTCCGCGAGGCGATGACCGGGCGGTACGGGCCGACGTTCCTGCAGGTGCCTTCGGACGTGCTCTTCGGGCGGGTGGATGAGGATTCGGTGGTATGGCCGGCCAACTACCGGCCCACCGGCGAAATCATGGGCGACCCGAACCTGATCAGGCAGGCAGCGGCGATGATCAAGGGGGCATCGAAGCCGATGGTGATGGCCGGGTCGGGGGTGTTCTGGCACCGCGCTCACAAGGAACTGGCGGAATTCGCGAAGGCGGCCGATGTGCCGGTGTACACGAACGCGATGGGTCGCGGCACACTGCGACAGGACAACCCGAACTTCTTCTCGCTCTCGCGCAAGCCGGCATTCGCCCAGGCCGACGTGATCGTGATCCTGGGGACGCCGATCGACTTCCGGCTGAAGTACGGCCAGCCGCCAGCGTGGAACCCGGAAGCGAAGGTCATCCAGATCGACATCGACCCCCGCGATATCGGGCGGAACCGGGATTTCTCTATCGGCATCGAGGCGAACATCCGGCAGGCGCTGTTGCAACTCACGGGGGAGATTGGCAAGGGCAACCACGCGGAGTGGATGCAGTACTTGCGCGGGCTCGAAGGGCAGGCCGACGCCCAGCGGGAAGTGTTCATGAACTCGGATGCCGTGCCGATCCATCCACTTCGCCTGTGTAAGGAAATCGCCGAGTTCGTGGACGACGATACGATCGTCGTCGGTGATGGCGGCGATATCGTGGCCCTGGCGGCGAGCGTGCTGCCCGTGAACAACCCCGGCCAGTGGATGGACCCGGGCCCCTTCGGCACCCTCGGGGTCGGCACGGGCTTCTGCATGGCGGCGAGCGTGGCCGTGCCGGAGAAGAAGGTCCTGATGGTGAATGGCGACGGGACCTTCGGGCTGAACGGCTTCGACTTCGATACCTTCGTGCGATTTAAGATGCCGATCGTGTCGGTCATCGGGAACGACCGCTGCTGGCACCAGATTTATGTCGGGCAGAAGGCGCAGTACGGCGAGGGCCGGACGCCCGCGACGGTGCTCGGCGACAACGCGCGGTACGACAAGGTCGTGGAAGGGCTTGGCGGGCACGGCGAGCTGGTGGAACACCCGGAGCAGATCAAGGCCGCGATCGAGCGAGCCTTCAACAGCGGCAAGCCGGCGTGCGTGAACGTGCTGACCGACCCGGAGCCGGCCGGCGTGAAGGGCGGCTACGAATTCAAGTGATTGCCGATTCGGCGACTTCCGATTTCCGATTGGGGTGGTCAAATGGATGAGCAGACCTTCATCAAACGGGCTACAGCCATCGGCCTTGCAGCGATCCGGCTGAGCGACGAACTGCCGAGGACCCGTTCTGCGGACGTCATAGCGCGGCAACTCATTCGGTCGGCCACCTCGGTCGGGGCAAACTACCGAGCCTCATGCAGAGCCCGGTCTGTGAACGACCTCATCGCCAAGCTTGGGATCGTGGAGGAGGAGGCTGATGAAACGCTGTACTGGCTGGACGTCCTGGTCGCGAGTGGACTCGCCCCTGAAGTGCGCGTCGCCCCAATCCGTCAGGAGGCGGATGAGGTCCTTGCGATGACGGTCGCATCCAAGCGCACACTGAAGGCGCGCGCGTCAATCGGAAATCGGAAGTCGGCAATCGAAAATTGACCATGCAGTTCATCTCGTGGGTGGTGGATAACCATGTCGCAACCATCACCGTGAGCCGGCCGGAGGTGATGAACGCCCTCGACGCTCGGCGTGAGGCCACCTTCATCGTGGAGGAGAACATCCAGGGCGGCACCGGGGGCGAGTCCTTCCGCGCATCGAGAACCGCGAAACCTGCACGGCGGTGGCCGGCAGTCCCCGCGAGGAGCCTTTCCGCGACGGCCACCAGTTCGCGGCGGGCGAGCGGAAGGTGATCTTCCTCAAGCACGAGCCTGGCGGCCCCTGGCAGGTGGATAGCCCGGGCTCCCGGCGTTCCCGGCGGCGGCAACCCACGATGAGCAGCTACGCGCCGGGTGGTACGCCAGCCCCGGCGGCGACACCCCGGACGAAGGGAACGTCCCGCGACGCACTTCAGGGGTGCCGGGGGCACGCAATCAGGTGGGCAGCCTGGCGGTTTCCGGCGCTTTCGCAGCCGGGGCGGCGACACCCTGGAACGTGAAACGGTTCAGGCGCGGCCGGTGATGTAGTCGGTCATCGCACGGATTTGATCTTCCTGGTTGATGGTGACCCAGCGAAGAAGGTCGCCGATGGAGATCATGCCGAGAACTTCGCCGCCTTCCATCACGGGGAGGTGGCGCAGGCGCCTTTCGGTCATAAGCCGCATAGCGTCTTCGACATGCCACGACGGCTCGATCGCCGCGAGGTCGCGGGTCATCACTTCGCCGACGCGGGTAAGGGCAGGATCGCGGTCGGCGTCGACGATGCGGCGGAGGACATCCCGTTCGGTGAAGATGCCCACGGGGTGGCGCCCATCGATGACAAGCAGGGAGCCAACCCCCTTCTCGTTCATCTCGCAGACCGCCTCCGAAACGGTGGCAGTCCGGGAGATCGTGTAGACCTGGCGGCCCTTCTCGGCGAGGACGCTGCTGACGAATCCGTACACAACCACACCTCCTGCCGCTCTGGGTATGACCAGTATAGGAGGCTGTCAACCCGGCCCGGCATTCGCGAGCATCACGCGACGCGAAATCGCTGGGTCACTCCGCCTTCATCGACCACCTCGGCGTAGTCGCCCCGCGTCGCGGAAGAGATGACGCGGCGCCAGAACGCCTGGGCCGGGAGGTTCGCGGGAACCTGGTGCACGAGCCATTCGCCGGGCAGCCGGGAAAACAGGGCCCTGGCGGCGGCCGTGCCGATGCCTCCCCGCCGATGCCCGCGCATGACGAAGAACTCCGACACGACATGGACCCCGTTGAGCACTCTGACCAGCGCGAACCCTACCGGCCGGCCACCGGCCTGGATGAAGAATGGATACCGTCCCTCGCCCGGTTCCGGTGCCCAGTAGTGGTCGAGGTAGCGATAGTCGAACTCGCCGTGGTCGTTCAAGGCGAGCGGTTCGAACTCGGAGAAGTCGTACAGGTAGAGCTGGATCAGGCGGCGGAGTACCGCCTTATGCTCGTACCGCACGGGCTCGATCGAGACATCCATCGGCAACACTCTACGCCCGGAACGCGTGCACGAGGATGCGCCTGTAGGCGTAGAAGTACGGCCGGTGCTCTCCGAGGCGATCGAGCAGGACCTGGCGGTAGCGGACCAGGTACTGCTCATAGAGGTGCGAAGGCATCCTCTGGGCGTAGCCGGTCAGGTAGGTACCCTTCACCCACTCAACGACATCGGCCGGCGAGGGGAGGTGGTGGCCATACACCTGGAGGCGCACGTTGAGCGAGGTAAAGCCGAGGGCATCGAGCTGTTCGGCGTACCACTCGGGCGGCATCACGGGCCACGAACGCTCGTACCCGCCGAGCGCGGACCGGAATGGTTCCTCGGCCGCTACGTCGCGCGCTGTCAGATGCGACGTGTGGCCGTCGTTCGCGGGCACCTGGAAGGCGAACTGTCCGCCGGCGCGTACGAGCCGGGCGAGTGCCGGGATGAGCGAGGCATGGCCGGGCACCCACTGGAGCGCCGCGTTTGAGAACACAAGGTCGAACTGCGCAGGCGGCCGGTAGGTCGCGATATCGGCAAGCTCGAAGCTGAGCCCACCACCGGCGAACTCCGCGCTGTTCGCCAGCATCGTCTCGGAGCTATCGACCCCCACGGTCTCGGCGGCGCCGGTTCGCTCGTGGAGCAACCGGGTCAGCTCGCCGGTGCCGCAGCCGAGGTCGACGACGCGACCGCCAGGAATGGGCGTGATCATGGCGAGGAGATCGAGGAAGGGCCGGGTGCGCTCGTTGGCGAATCGCTCGTACTGGGCTGGATTCCAGGGGCTGGACAAGGGGCTCCTCCATTCGGCGCGGCGCGCGCTGGCTGAAGCCCTTTCCTTGCCGGCCGATGCTCCGCGACTCCCCCGTGGGGCCGGTGGGCTCGGAGCTGGCGGGGCCATCATAGCGCGGCGATGGCCGCGGCAGCGTGAAGCGGACCGACTTCGGGGCTACTTGATGACACCGCTCGCTCGAAGCGCCGTAATCTCGCCGGCCGGCATCCCGATCCACGCGCTCAGTACCTCCGTGGTGTTTCCGCCGTGTTCGGGCATGGGGCGACCGACCGTGGTGGGTGTGGCGGAAAGGTGGATGGGGGAATTGGGCAACGTCAGGGAGCCGGGCTTGCCGTAGGGCATGGGGATGTCCACCAGCATGTTGCGCGCGGCCACGTGGGGGTCGTTGAACAGGTCAGCGATGGTGTTGACCTTGCCAATGGCGCAGACGTTCGCCGGTTCGAGCAGGGCGAACCACTCGTCCGTGGTCTTCCGGGCGAGCGTCTCGCACAGCTGCTCTTCCATGGGGTCGATGTTCTCGACGCGGGAGCGGTTCGTTGCGAATCGCTCGTCGACGGCCATGTCGTCGCGGCCCAGGAGCGCGCAAAAGAGCTCCCACTCTTTCACATTGGCGATAACGATCCATCCGTCCCTGGTGGGGAAGGGGCCGAACGGCGCGAGGAGCGCGTGGCGGCTCCCCTGGCGGGTCGGGTGCTCGTTGAACGCGGAGTGGCGAACAATGGCGTTCTCGCAGAGCGCCATCTGGGCCTCCATGAGCGCGACATCGAGCATCTGACCCTCGCCGGTTATGTCGCGAGCGCGGAGCGCGGCCAGTATGCCAACGGCCAGGTAGAGGCCGCCCACCATGTCGCCGATGCTCACACCGACGCGCATCGGCGGCCCATCCTTTTCGCCGTTGAGCGACATGGTCCCGCCCATGGCCTGGGCGACGGCATCGACGGCGGCCATCGCGCTGTACGGGCCGGTCTGGCCAAACCCACTGAGGGCAGCGTAGATGAGCCCCGGGTTCACTTCGCGGAGCGCGCGGTACCCAAGGCCGAGCCGATCCATGGTGCCCGGCCGGAAGTTCTCGGTGACCACGTCGGCCTGGCGCGCGAGACGCTTGACGAGGTCCTTGCCCTCGGGCGCCTTCAGGTCGATGGCGATGCCCTTTTTGCCGCGGTTGGCGCTGAAGAAGAAGGTGGAGATGCCATCGGCGTAGGGGCCGAAGCCCCGTTCCTTCTCGTGGGTCTCGGGGTATTCGACCTTCACCACCTCGGCGCCGAGGTCTGCCAGTTGCATGGTCGCGAAGGGGCCCGCGAGAGCCCAGGTAAAGTCAAGGACCCGAATGCCTTCGAGCGGCCCGTTCACGTCAGCGCCCCTGGAACCGGGGGGCGCGCTTTTCGGCGAACGCGCGGCCTCCCTCGGCGGCGTCTTCGGTCTTCATGATCTCGGCGTAGAGCCGCGCTTCGAGCCGCATGCCTTCGCTGAGGGTCATATCCCAGCCACCTTCGTAGGCAGCGCGCTTCATTGCCTGGACGGCCAGGGGGGCGTTCTCGCAGAGTTTCTCTGCCCACCCGAGGGCGAAGGGCAGCAGCTCCTCCCGCGGCACGACACGGTTCACCAGCCCGTGGCGGAGCGCGTCCTCGGCACTGATACGCTCGGCGAAGAGGATCATTTCCATGGCGATACCGAAGGGGATGTAGCGCGCCAGCCGCTGCGTCTGGCCCCCACCGGCCACGATGCCCCGTTTCGCGGCCATCGTGCCGAACGTTGCGTTGGGGCTCGCGACACGCAGGTCGCACCCGAGCGCGAGAGCGAGCCCGGCCGCCAGGCAGTGGCCGTTGATCGCCGCGATGACGGGTTTCCAGATGCCCTCGGGTGTGAGCCTCCCCTCGCCACGCTGCTGGCTCCAGTCGTTCGAGACATCCTGGGCGCTCTTCACCAGGTCGCGGCCGGAGCAGAATGCCTTTTCTCCCGCGCCAGTGACCACAGCCACAAGCAGCGTGTCATCCCGCTCGAATTCGTCCCAGACTTCGCCGAGTTGGCGGTACATTTCGGCGTCGATGCTGTTCATTGCGTGGGGTCGGTCGAGCGTGACCAGGAGCGTACGGTCGCGGCGTTCAGTTCGGATGGGCATGGAGCGTAGCCTACCGCCGCTGGCAGCGGAGCGCACCGGCGTGCGGGCGTCCCCGGTCTCGCGCGGGTATTGGTTGGCCAGCGAGGGCTTCACGATGGGCGTCCGGGCATTTTGCGAACACCGGCCGCCTGAGTGGGAGGGCCGCCGGGGATCGCCGAAGGGGAGGCCCAGACCTCCCCTTCGTGCCGGCGGAACGGGCGCGGGCTTAGCGCTCGACCTTCGTGTCCTTGTTGTTGCCCCATTCCTGCCACGACCCGTCGAAGTTCTTCAGGCCGTCGTAGCCCAACAGGCGGAGGGTGAAGAGGGAGTGTGCGGCACGCACGCCGGTCTGGCAGTAGGTGATGACCTCGGCGCCGGGCTTGATTCCCGCTTCTTCGAATTGCTTGCGAAGCTCCGCCGCGGTCTTCCACACCTGGGGCTGGGTCTCGGTGAGTGAGCGCGTCCAGTCGAGGTTCACGGCGTTCGGCACGTGTCCGCCCTTGGCCGCGCGGACATCGGCGCCGGTGAACTCAGCGGGCGAGCGGACATCGAGGATGACCACGTTGGGGTCGGGGTTGTCTGCCCTGGCTTCGACGTAGTCGAGCGCGCAAATCACCTCGTCGTTGACGGCGGGCTTGAACACGGCCTTCGTCACGGCCGGTGCTTCACTGGAAACGGCGAGGCCATCCTTCTGCCACCTGGCGAAGCCACCGTTGAGCACCGAGCCTTCGTGGCCGTAGTACCAGAGCACCCACCAGAACCGGGTGGCCCACAGACCGTTGCCATCGTCGTAGGCGACGACCTTCTTCGTGGTATCGATACCGATCTCACCGACCTTTTCGGCGAACAGCTTTTCGTTGATGACGTAGAGCTTCTCGTCCGGGTCCTTCAGGAAGGCGGTGTCGTACCACACCGCCCCGGGAATGTGCCCGGCGTCGTACGACTCCTTCTTGCGAAGGTCGACGATCACAAGGGACGGGTCGCCAAGCAACTTCTCCAGCTGAGCCGACTCCACAAGGAGCTCCGGGCGGGCGTAGGCGTTGGGGTCGGTGGTGGGCGACGCCTGGACCTGGGGCGTGGTGTCTCCAGTCGTGGCAGTCGTGGCCGTGGCGGCGGGAGTGTCGTCGTCGTCGCCGCCGCACGCCAGAAGGAGGGTGGAAAACGCTGCCACGACGAGCAGGACAAGCAGGCTGAACTTCTTCACGGAATGACTCCTAAATGGGGGCTAAGCCTCGTCGGGGGCGAGCTCGGCGGCTCGGGCGGCGATGGCGGTGAGGACGTTTCGCTGGTCGATAGGCGCGCTCGCCTTTTCGAGTGTGATGACCCACTCGCCCGGGCCGCCGGGGGCGATTTCGGAGAGGAACCCGAGCTTGGCCCCTTCCCAGGGGACGGTGGAGAGGGCCGGGGCGTGGTCGGTGATGAGCTCCAGCCGTTCGCCGGCCGGGAGCTTCTTAAGGGCTTCCCTGGCCTTCATGGCCGGATAGGGACACATTTCCCCGCGAACATCGATCTGCATGTGGTGAACCTCCTGGTCCCTGGTGTCTGAGAACCGCCTCAGGGCAGGCGGCGGATGACCTGAACTCCGATGAAGGCGCCGGCCGCCAGGGCGATGGTGTAGAGCCACCCTGCCAGTGCCAGCGAGGGAATCGAGGAGAAGAACGCCCCGATAGTGCAGCCAACGGCGAGTACCGAGGCGTAGCCCATGGCGGCTCCACCGAGGATGAGCTGGGGATACCGTGCGATGTTGCGCGAGAACCTGACCTTGAATTCGCCCGAGAGGACCGACGCCGTGAACGCCCCCATCACCAGGCCTGTCATGGTGGTGGTGCGGATGGTGAGCCACTCGGCGCCGGCCGCCGCCGAGGAGCACCCGGCGAGCAGGTCCGCGCCCTTGAGCGGGAGCCCGCCAGCATCGACGACCCTGGCGGCGTTATCGGCCCAGAGCGCGAGGCCGCCGGTGACCCCGAGTGGGCTCTGCAAGTTGTAGGCGGCGATGGAGAGCACGCCGAGGGCGACAGCGCCGGCGGTGTAGCTCCAGCCTCTTCCCCCGAAGGCGAGGTTCCACGAGTTTCGCAGGTGGTCGCGGACCGTGAAGGCCGGAGGGGCGGGCTTTGCCTTCGGCTCCGGGAGGCGCGGGGAGCGCAGCTCCCACCAGAGGATGGCGACGTAGGCAACCGCGAGGATCGCGAGCGTGAGCAGGATGGAAGCGGGGAGGCCGAGCTCCGTTGGCAGCCATGTCGCTTCGCGCTTGCTGACATCGTTGTCGTACCACCAGTCCCACGTTTTCGAGGCGCCCCAGAGCCCGAAGAGGATGCCAATCATCGCGACCCAGGAATTCAGGTAGCCTTCACCCATGCGCCAGAGGGTGCCGGAGACGCACCCGCCCGCGAGGACCATGCCGATGCCAAAGAGCACACCGCCGGCCACGGTGGCGAATCCCACCGGCTGGATGTGTGCGCCGGGCGGCAGGACATTGAACGACGGGTCGGGCACGAAACGCGCCATCAGCATGCCGAAGCCGATGGTCGTGATGGCGAGCCCAAGGATGAGGGCGCGCATCAGGCGGCCATCACCAGACATGATCAGGTCGCGGAACGCGCCGGCGAAGCACAGGCGGCTGCGCTGGACGATGACGCCGAATGCGACACCAATCAGCCAGAACGCCCCAAGCTCGAAGTCCTTCGAGCCAGTGAAGACGGCTGCCACGACGATGAAGAGCAACGCGCCCGCGATGGTGAATGTGCTCGCGGGCAGACGCGGCGAAGCCGCGGCGGCTGTTGCGCCAGCCTGCATGGGTGCCCCCTCCGTGATTGTTGACAAACTTTATCGACAATCACAGAAAGGTTCAACTGCCAGGATCGGAGTTTATCCTTCGAGCCCGGCGGCGGCCGCGTCCACCGCCGCCCGGATGTCGGCCTGGAAGCCCTGTTCGCGAAGGACTTTTCCGAGTGCATTCAGCACCAGGAGCACGTTTCCCGCGGTGGAGCTCTCTCCCATCAACCCGATGCGCCAGACCTTCCCGCGCAAGTCGCCCAGCCCACCGCCGATTTCGACGCTGTTGCGGTCGAGGAGCGCGCCACGAACTTCGGCGTCGTTCACGCCCTCCGGGATGCGGACGGTGGTGAGCACCGGGAGCCGGTACCCGGCATCGGCGTGGAGCGCCAGGCCCATCGCTTCGAGGCCCGCCTGGAGCGCCCGGCCGTTGCGCTCGTGCCGCGCCCATCGGCGTTCGAGGCCCTCATCGAGGACGAGCGCGAGGGCCTGGTGGAGCGCGTAGACCATCGAGATGGGGGCGGTGTGGTGGTAGGCGCGGCGCTCGTCCCAGTAGGCCTCCAGCAGGCTGAGGTCGAGGTACCAGCTGTTGCACGGCACCTCGCGCGCCTTGATGGCATCCCAGGCGCGCGGCGACATGGTCAGGGGAGCCATGCCGGGAGGGGCACTCAGACACTTCTGCGTGCCCGAGTACACCGCGTCGGCGCCCCAGGTGTCGACGGTCACGGGGACCCCGCCAAGCGAGGTGACGCAGTCGACAAGCAGGAGGGCGCCATGGGCCCGGGCGATCTTCGCGAAGGGCTCGACGGGGGTCAGCGCTCCCGTGGATGTCTCGGCGTGGACGATGGCGATGAGCTTCACGTTGCCGGCGGCACGGGCGGCGGATTCGACAGCGGCCGGGTCCGCGGGTGAGCCCCATGGGGCCGGGACGCGCGTGACCTCGCCGCCGGCGCGCTCCGCCATCACGGCGATGCGCTCACCGAAGTAGCCACAGATGCCGACCACGACCCGGTCACCCGGCTCGACCAGGTTCATGACCGCGGCTTCCATGCCGCTGGTCCCGGTACCGGGTGTGGCGAGCGTGACGCGGTTGGCGGTGCCCATCACCTGGCGAAGCATTTCGTTGCAGTCATCCATGATGCGGAGGAACTCGGGGTCGAGGTGGCCGAGGATCGGCGCGGTCATCGCCTTCAAGACGCGCGGGTGGGCGCCGCTGGGTCCGGGCCCCATGAGAATGCGGTTCGGGGGGTTGAACGAAGAAGTGCTCGGCATACGCCGGATGGTACCGTCAACGAGCCGGAACCGCCGCATGGCGCTCGCGCGGGGCGGTCAGGGCCGTGTGATGCGCCACTGACCGCCGGGCCAGGTGAGCGTGTGCTGCTCGCCCTCCGGCGTAAACCGGACGTAGGCCGCCGCTTCGATGTCGATGGTGAACACGTGCGCGGGCCCATCCGGCCGGAAGTTCTGCGTTTCGAAGATGTGTTGCCAGTAGGCCGGTTCGCGTTCCGCGGCCAGCGGAGCGGCCTGGCCGTAGAGCTTCGCATCGCCCTCCTGGCCGTCCTTGCTGGTGGTGGTGCTGTGGATGGTGCAGCGGGGATCGCGCAGGAGGTCGAGCATTTTGCGTGATTGCCAGATGCCTCCGAGCAGCAGCTCCCCCTCCCAGATGGTGAACTCGATGGGGGTGATGCGAGGCCAGCCATTCCTGCGCAGCGTGCCGAGCATCACGAGCCCCGTGGCGTCGAGCCGTTGCCTGGCAAGCCGTGCCAGCTCCGGGCTCGCGGCCTCGAATGCGCTCCAGGTGGCCATGGGGATCCCTCCGCGTGTCGCTGGTTCAGCATGGTGCCACGTGGCGGCGGGCCATGTCGTGATCGCGGCATGCGATTTCGGAGACGCCGACAGCGGATAGCTCGACGGAGGAGTGCGATCTCCCCAGGCAAGCAGGAGCCGGGGAAAGCACATGGACTTCCGCGACACCGCCCTGAACTGGCTCCTCGCCGAACTCGCCCTGAAGATCTTCGCGGGCGCCTGCCTGCCGGGGCCCCGGGTGAAGCCGCTCGCGGGGGTGGTGGCGCTCGAAGCCACGACGGATGCTTGGCTGTTGTTGCCCTGCCCCCACCATCAACCAGATGAACCAACCAAATGACGGCACGACCCACGGCCGGCCGCAGGGTGGATGAGCGGGAACACGGACGAGCGCTTCGCCGAGCACGCCCCCTGGCCTGAGCGGGCCTGTCTCACGAGTAGCGACGCCCCGCGGGACGTGCGGAAGGGCCGGCGCGTGCCGGCCCTTCCCTGAGGAGTGTGTTGCCGTGGGGTTCTGGTGGCCGGTGAGTCAGCCGGTGTGAGTTACCTTCCTCCGAGAGCGATCTTGTCGGGCGGAGTCATGAACGCGTGGACGAATCCTGCGATGGAGAGGACGAGGAGCAGGCCAGCGATGATGAAGCAGACCGTCGCGGCCAGGTCGGCCCTGTCACCGAAGATGCTGAACCCGTAGGTGGTCAGGAGCAGACCGCGGAGGGTCTCGCCGGTCTGGAACGTGCCGCGGAGCGAAGTGGCGGCATCGAGCTTCTTCTGGGCGGCTTCCTGGGCGGCCTTGTCACCCGCCTCCTTGGCCTTGTTGACTTCGGCGATCAGCGCGGTGCGTATGGGCCCCATGGTGGCATAGGTTTCGTCGTCCCAGCCCATCTTCTGGCCGTCGACGGCGGCGCTGGCGGCGGAACGGCGCATGTGCATCGCGATGTAGTAGTTCGCGTAGCATTCGGCCATCTTACCGGTCTCCATCAGCTGGCCGGCATATTCAGTGAGGCACTTCGAGCCTTCCTTCCAGTTCTTCTCCTCGTCGGTGAGAGCATCCGCTTCAGCGAACGTGATCTTTTGTTCGCGGAGCTGGTCCCTCACGTAGTCCTCAGCGAATGCGGCCTGATCGGCGAGCACCAACCCAAGAACAAGGAGCAGGATGGCGAGAAGGACACCACCCCCTGAAAAGATGAAATCAAGAGTCCTGCGCTTCATGTACTTCCTCCGGAAGTGTTCTGTGGTTTCGATTGCCGGTTGATCCCGGTTTGGCGGCCAGGCTCGTGGCTAGTGCCGGGCCCTCTCGCTGTTCGTATCTCTATTGTTTCCCCCACAACTGTCTTGATGCCGTCACACTACCCCCCGTGAGCGTCATGCCATGCGGTCTACCGTCCCAATATGACGGGACCGGTTGACCGGAAGGAGCGCATCGGCGGAGCCGCGGCCACCTCGAACCTGCGCGATGGGCCCGCGGTACGCGGAAGCGCCGTCCGTATCACAATACGTTTTGAATAGACGGATAGATGAAACCCGAGGTCAGTCGAGGCAGCGGCTGCGAGGCTGCTGGCGGCCGTGATCCCGCGACCGCGGAGCGCGCCGTCGCAGTCGCCACCAGCGCGGCGGCCAACCGGGATGCCGGGCTTGCGGTCCAGGTGCGAACGCCGGCGAGCCTGCCATGGCGCGCGAGGGCGACCCGCGCGCTCTTCGGGGTGCCATCGCCAGCATTGCGTTTGTCCCGCGCGAATTCCGCCTCCAGCGTTGCGCTATCAATGTGGAGGTGCTCGGGCCCGGTGGCGGCCATGTCCGCGGTCCCCCACCTTGTCCCCCGGATTGCCTTGCCGCCCAACGATAGCCGCTCCGGGGTGAGATGTGGGAGACGCGACGGGCGCATGGACGGGAGCGTATTCGGGGGCGAACAGTTGCGCGCGATACAATGGGGTCCACGCCCCCGTAGCTCAGGGGATAGAGCAGGCGCCTTCTAAGCGTCTGGCCGCAGGTTCGAATCCTGCCGGGGGCGCCAGCACGTGCATCGCTCCCCGCCAGCTTTCGGCTCGGAGAATTGGCCTGACACCCCCGCCCGCCCGGCGTAGACTCCGGGCATGCGAATCTCCCCTTCTGTCCGCGCGGCGCTCGTGCCCGATGAGAACCCGATGCACCCCGACTTCACCTGCATCTACCTGGTGGGGGCCGAGGGCCATCAGTCGCTCACCATAGACTCGGGCGAGGCGATCGACCGGTACCAGTGGTTCCTGCGCGGCTACCTGGCGGCGGTAGAAAAGGCAGAGATCGCGATCGCCACCATCACCCACCACCACTCCGACCACTCCGGGAACCTCAAGTGGGCGAAGGAGTTCCTCAAGGCCGATGTCGCCATCCCGTCGAACGGGCGGGCGCTGCTGAAGGGGCGCATCCCGGCAAAGGTCGACACGCTGAAGGATGGCGATGTCATCGACCTCGATGGCGGCGTGCGGGTGCAGGTGCTGGGGACGCCCGGGCACAGCGTCGATTCGCTCTGCTTTTACATCGAGGCGGAGGGCGTGCTCTTCACCGGCGACACGCTCCTTGGCTCATCGACCACGACGGTGTGGGACCTGGGGCTGTACCGGCAGTCGTTGAAGCGGTTGCTGGAGCTCCCCAACCTGAAGGTCATCTGCCCGGGGCACGGAAAGATCGTGAACGACCCCCGCGAGCGGCTGGAAATGTACGTGAAGCACCGGGACATGCGGGAGCGCCAGATCCTGCAGGTGCTCGATGGCGGCGGCGCGATCAGCAGCTGGGACATCATGCTGCAGCTTTACCCGGACATCGACAGGCGGCTTCGGCGCGCCGCGGACAACAACGTGCGCTCCCACCTCAAGCAACTCGCGGCCGAGGGGCGCATCAAGGTCTACCCGGGCAAGCCCCGCAGGCCACGGAGCGCCGCCGCGATACAGCGCGATGTCGAACACGCGCGGCAACGCGAGCTGGTCATCAAGCTGGCGAAGAAGTACGAGGCCGAGAAGCGGCGGGCGGAAATCCGGATGCAGGAGAACCCGCCGACCGCTGAATGGGTGGAGCCGCCGCGCTACGAGCTCGTTGGCACGGCGAGCGGCGCAGCGCGCTGACCGGTCACTCCGTGGGCGAGTTGCCGGCCGCGGGCGGGGCCGAAGTCGGGGGCGGTGTTGGAACGGGAGACGGGGTGGCCGTCGCCGTGGGCGTTGGGGTTGGCGAAGCTGCCGGGATGCTCGTCAAGGTCGCCTCGACGGTGGCTGCACGGGTTGGCACGGCCACCGTGGCGTTGCGGGCGGGCGGATTCAACGGGTCGAGGACGATGGCGGGCACGCTGACGAGCACCAGGGCGATCTTCTTCTGTGTGCGCTGGGCGATGAGGGCCTGGAGCGCCTCCGCGTCGCCGAGCGTTGGATCGAGCGGGGTGCGAACCGTGAGGCGCAGGTTCGTTGCACCGTCGGGCCCATTCGAGCGTTGAAGGTCGGTCACCTCGCTGCCGGGAAGCACGCTGGCGAGGGCGGCGTTGGAGGCATCCCAGAGCGACTCCGCCTCGCGCGCTTCACCGACCGCGCGAGCCGTAAGCCCGAGGAGTGTGAAGCCAAGGAGGGCGATGGGGATGACACCGAGGACGAACTGCTGGACGGGATATCCGTTCCGCCGATGCCTGTGTGGCCCCAGGCCCAATGACCAGAAGACCATCCCGGCCGTGAAGACGATGGCGGCGAGGTTGGTGCCGAAGAGCAGAAACGCGCCGCCCCACACCCCCCGGTCTTCAATCGCAAGCCCGATCCCAACCGTGCACAGCGGGGGCATGAGGGCGGTGGCAATGGCGACCCCGGGGAGCGCCGCGGTATCGCGCAAGCGGGCCACGGCATAGGCGCCGATCGCGCCGCCGGCAAGCGCGATGCCGAGGTCCAGCGGGTTCGGGCGAGTTCGCGCCTGGACCTCGCCGGGCAACGACTCGAGGACATCGAACGAGGAGAGCATGGCCGCGTGGGCCAGGACGAACGAGATAACGATCGCGGTGAGCGTCCCTTCGCCCAGGGCGAGCAAGGCGGCGATCCCCTGGCGCGTCCGCCCGCCGAGGCTCGCCTCGCCGATGGCCATGATTGGCCCCAGGAGCGGCGCCACCAGCATCGCGCCAATCACCACGGCGGTTGAGTCGGCGATCAGGCCGAGGGTGGCGATGACCGCCGAAAACCAGACCAGCAGCCGGAAACGGAAATCGGCTCGCCCCGCGCGGAAGATGTCGGCGCGCAGGCGGCCCGGGGGAAGGGTGGTGTGTGCTGGCATGGCGTCCAAATCGTAGCTTGGCGCCGCTCTTCGGGCTGGCGGCATCGGCCCTGGCAGCCGACACTCCCACTGGGGGAGCGGAGACCCGGGAGACGACCGGGAGGCAGGGAGCATGCTCAAGGGCGACAAGGTTATCTTGCGGCCGATGCGCCGTGAGTACCTGGAGAAATACTTCGAGTACCGGAACGACGTGGAGCTCGAGTTGCTTTCGAGCGGTGAGCCGCCGATGCCGATGGAATACGAGCGGCTCGTGGCCACGTTCGAAGCGCACCTCCAGCGCCCCCGAAGCGAAGTGGCATGGTTCGCCATCGAGGTGCAGGGCGGCAAGTTCATCGGCCAGTGCCTGTTGCACAACTTCGACTATGCCGCCCGCACGTGTGAACTCGGGCTCACCATCGGGGACCGCGACTACCTCGGGCACGGATACGGCCGCGACGTGGTGAAGCTGCTGGTGAAGTACGCCTTCCGGCTCCGGAACATGGAGAAGGTGTGGCTGACCACGAACGGGAGCAACATCCGGGCGCAAAAGGCATTCGCGGCGGCCGGGTTCGTGGAGGAGGGGCGCCTGAGGAGGCACATCTGGCTCGATGGCAGGTACGATGACCTGGTCTACATGGGGATCCTGCGCGAGCCGCCGGCCGAGACGGTGGCGGGAGATGCTGGCGAGGAGCCCGAGCCTGCCCTGGAGTCCGCTGATGCCGAGGATGAAGCCTGATGTCCTGGAGGAATTCCTCCGGATGCCGACCGTCGGGGTGATCGCCACCCTGCGGCGCGATGGGATGCCCTACACCGTGCCGGTCTGGTGGCTCTGGAAGCCCGATGGCATCTGGATCACCGGGACGTACAACCGCGTGTGGTGCAAGCAACTCCTGCACGACCCGCGCGCATCGCTCTGCATCGAATCAGGCCCGCCCCTCACCGGGCATGCCGAGTTCGACGGCCGCTGCACGCCGTTCGAATCGCCTGGCTACGACATCTGGCCCATCTCTCGGGAGCTGGCCGAGAAGTACGTCGGGCGGGGCGACCCGGCAAACGCGGGGGCCGTCGATGCGTTTTTCGCGAATATGCAGACGGAGCCCCGCCTCCTCTTCCGGCTTGACCCGGAGGTCACCCGCGCGATCGACATGCGCGTTTACCGCGGGAAACGGGCCGACCGGGAGTTCCAGGCCAGCCAGAAGGCCGAGTAGACCCGCCTCAGCCGCAGATGCTGTTCAGGGTGGAGGCGATGTATTCGACGTCCTCCGGCCCGAGCGAGGGGTGGACCGGGAGGGAAAGCACCTGTTCAGCGGCGGCCTCGGCCACCGGGAAGGCGCCCTCTCCGAAGCCCAGCTCACGCATGATTGGCTGGTGGTGGATCGGGATCGGGTAGTGGACGGCGCTGCCGATGCCCGCCTCCCGCAGGCGTTGCTGCACGCCATCGCGGTCTCGCGGGATGCGGACGGTGAACTGGTGGAACACGTGCCGATCGCCGGGCCGTACGCGGGGCGTCTCAACGGCGCGGATGAGGTTGGCCAGCTTTTCGGCGTTGGCGATGCGCGCGCGGTTCCAGTCTTCGATGTGGTCCATCTGGACGAGGCCGATGGCGGCGTTGAGGTCCTGCATGCGCCAGTTCAGGCCGAAGTAGTCGTGTTTGTAGCGGACTTCCTGGCCGTGGCTGCGAATGATGCGGCAGAGGCGGGCGACTTCGTCGTCGTTCGTGGTGATGATGCCGCCCTCGCCGGTGGTCATGTTCTTCGTGGGGTAGAAGCTGAAGCAGCCGGTGCCGAAGGTGCCCACGCGCCGGCCGGCGTGCTCGGCCCCGTGGGCCTGGGCGGCGTCCTCCACCAGCGCAAGGCCATTGTCTTCACAGAGCTCGCGGATCTCTTCGATACGTGCGGGGTGGCCGTAGAGATGGACCGGCATGACGGCCCTGGTGCGATCGGTGATGGCATCCTCGACCTGGTCCGGGTCGAGGTTCAGGTCGAACGGGTCGATGTCGACGAAGACCGGGGTTGCGCCGCAGGCGATGATGCTCGTCGCGGTGGCGATGAAGCTGAAAGGGGTGGTAATCACCTCGTCGCCGGGACGGACCCCGTGGGCCTGGAGCGCGACGATGAGGGCCGCGGTGCCGCTGTTGACGCCGATGGCGTGCTTCGCGCCGATGTATTCGGCGAAGGCGCGCTCGAAGGCTTCCGTGCGGCTGCCCATGGCGAGCTGTCCGCTATCGAGGACCTTCATCACGGCGCGCTTTTCGGCTTCGCCGATGAGCGGCCTGGCGACCGGGATGAACGGACGATCGACGGTGGTCATGCGGGTCTCCTGGGCGGGGGCGCTAGGCTTCGAGGGTAACAAGGCCGGCCGCTGTGCGCTGGTACCGCCGGCCACATTCGGGACAGGTCAATTCAGCGGATAGGGGGCGGGCGCACATGCAGGCCCAGCCGCGCTGCCGCGCCGGGTTCCCGGCGATCAGGGCGTGATCGGGTACGTCCCTGGTGACCACGGAGCCGGCGGCGACGAGCGCCCAGCGGCCAATGGTGAGCCCGGGCAGGATCACCGAGCGGGAGCCGATGGCCGCGCCGAACCTGGCGACCGACCCCTGGAGCTCCCAATCGCTGGCGGCCTTCAGTGTGCCATCGGGGTTGATGGCGCGCGGGTACCGGTCGTTGGTGAACACGACCTCCGGGCCAACGAAGACCCCGTCCTCGAGGGTGTTGCCTTCGTAGACGCAGGAGTAGTTCTGGACCTTGCAGTTGGCGCCCAGGGAGACATCGGCGCCAATGTACACGCCCTTGCCGATGATGCAGCCCGGCCCGACGGTGGCCCGCTCGCGGACCTGGGCATGGTGCCAGATGCTGGCTCCTTCACCGATGGACGCCTGGCCGCTGACCTCTGCGGTGGGATGCGCGCGGAAGTTCGTCATGGGGTGGCTGGCTCTCCGGCGTGGTCGTGGGTGCTGTCATCGAGAGTGTCGAGCGCGTCGTTCGAGAACTTGCGTGCAACGAGGTGGATGCGGCGCCGGAGCTCCTCGGGGTCGCCGCGCAGCACGGCCTCTACTTCGCGGATCAGGCGGAGGATCTCGGCCTCGGAGATCTCGGTGGAGGCGGTGAGGCGCATCACCTTCGGGTGGTCGGTGGGGTCAACGTTTTCGAAATCAGCGACGAGCTCTTCGCGCAGCTTTTCGCCGGGCCGGGGGCCGGTAAAGACCACTTCGATGTCATCGCCGGGGCGCAGGCCGCGCAGGCGAATCATCCGCTCGGCCAGCTCGAGCATGTTGATCTCCTGGCCCATATCCAGCATGTAGATGTTTCCACTGCCTCCGAAGGTGCCAGCCTGGATGACCAGGCTGACAGCCTCGGGGATGCTGATGAAGTAGCGCATCATGTCCGGGTGGGTGATGGTGACCGGGCCGCCGCGCTCGATTTGCTTGAGGAACGTGAGCGGTGCCGAGCCGCGGCTGCCCATGACGTTGCCAAAACGGACGGCGACGAAGCGGGTGCGCTCGCTCTCGCGGGCGAGTGCGAGCACGAGCAGTTCGGCGATGCGCTTGGTGGCACCCATGATGCTGGTTGGCCGGACGGCCTTATCGGTGGAGATGAGGACAAACGTGCCCGCCTGGTATTTCCGGGCGGCGCTGGCGACGTGGAGCGTCCCCAGGACATTGGCCCGGAACGCCTCGTCCGGGTTGGATTCGAGCATGGGCACGTGCTTATAGGCCGCGGCGTGATAGACGAGGTGGGGGCGCACCTGGTTGAAGACCCGGTCGATCTTCGCCGCGTCGATGACGGAGGCGGGCCAGAGCTTGATGGTGGTCTGGGGCGAGACCCCCGCCAGCTCGGCCGCGAGATCGAACAGCCCGCTCTCGTTGTTGTCGAGCAGGTGGAGTTCCATGGGCTGGAAGGTGGCGACCTGCCGGCAAAGCTCCGACCCGATCGAGCCCGCGGCCCCGGTAACGAGGACGACGCGGTCCTTCACCGACTGGCTGCAGGCCGCGAAGTCGATCTCCACGGGCTCGCGCCCAAGGAGGTCATCGAGCGTGATATCGCGCAGGGCGTTGGTGTGGCCGCTGGCCAGCCAACGTTCGACACCCGGGACAATGCGCACGGGTACGCCAGCCGACTGGCAGGTGGCGACGATCGAGCGGATGGTCTTGCCGGAGGCGCGGGGGATGGCGATGGCGACGGCATCGACGGAGTGCTCTGGTATTTGCAGTTCGAGGTCGGAGACCGTGCCGAGCACGCGAAGGCCGTGCATGCGGCGGTTGAGCTTCCGGGGATCGTCGTCGAGGTACCCGATGGGCTGGTAGTTCAGGCCGGGGCTGTTCTGCAGTTCGCGAACCAGTGCCTGGCCGGTATGGCCAGCGCCGATGATGAGCAACCGCTGCGACGCCACGGCCACCCGGGGCAAGCGCGTGAGCAGGCGGCTCCGCATCTTGACGAATGCCATACCCGGGAAGATGAGTTCGCCGGCGATGAGGATGACCGAGAGCGGCAGGTCGCGCTCACGCACCCAGAAGTTGACGCCGAAGATCACTGCCGTGGCGGCGAGGATGGGGAGGAACAGATTGAGGATGTCGCCGAGGCTGCCGTAGGTCCAGATCGTCCGGTAGACACCGAACACAACGTTCGCGGCGATGTACACGAACGCGAGCACCGGGAAGACCAGCAGGGTGAACTCCAGGTTGCGCTGGGGGACATCGGCATCGAAGCGCAGGAGGAGCGCGGCCGCATAGGCCAGCGCGATCACCATCACGTCGAGCACCATGGCGCCCGCGGTCGCCACGTTATCGCCGCTGAAGAGCCTGCCTGCGAGCGACGGGTGCCGATCGGTCATCGCGCGCCGCTCCCCTGGATCGCGCGAAGAAGGGTGCGAATGAGAATGCTGAGGTCGGTCAGCACCGAGTGGTTGTCCACGTAGCGGAGATCGTAAGTAACTGTTTCGTCATAGGTCAAATCCGAGCGGCCGTTGGCCTGGGCGAGGCCCGCGATGCCGGGCAGGACATCGTGACGGCGGTGGTATTCCGGGGGGTACTGGCTGACGATCTCCGGAATTTCCGGGCGGGGACCGACGAGCGACATCTCACCCTTGAGCACGTTGAACAGGTTCGGCAGCTCATCGATCGACGTCTTTCGGGCGATGGCGCCCACACGCGTGATGCGCGGATTGGGCCGGTCCGGGGGGGCAAACACAAACGTCTTAAAGTCGTGGACCTGGTAGCGCTCCTCTTCGCCCGGGCGAGGGTGGCGCATGGTGCGAAGCTTCACCATGGTGAAGGGCCGGCCATGGAGTCCGACCCGCTGCTGCAGGAAGAAGGGATTGCCGCGCAGGTCGATCGCGAGGGCCGCGGCGGCGATGACCATCACCACGACCCAGACAGGGGCCGTCAGCAGGGTGAGAGCAACATCCATGATGCGCTTCGGCACGGGACTGAGGGTAGCCGCCCGTGGCGCTACGGCGTAGGTATCTGAACCATTTCCCCGCCCGGGCCGGCCCCGGCGTGGTGGCGTGTGGGCGTGGCATGACTGGTTGTGCCCGAGCGCGGCGGAGGATTGCTCATCGGCGCCGTGGCCGTCGCCGGTGGCCTTGTGGCCCCCGCCACCGCGCCGGCCGTGGTCTTCCGGAATACAGTGGGGCCGCACCATATCGAGGGACTCACCCGGCGGCGCGAGCGCTCGCCCATCGGGGCCACCTGGAGCCCCTGGAGGTCAACGGCATGCCCGCCTGCCGAACGGGGCAAGCGTGCGACCGGTTCAGCGCTCAAGCAGCACGGCGGCGGAAGCGGCCATGGCCTCGCCGCGGCCAACCGCGCCGAGGCCTTCGCCCGTCTTCGCCTTCACGCTCACCTGGCCAGGCTCGATGGCGGCGATTTCCGCGATTCGCTCCCGGATGTGCCCGATGTAGGGCGCGAGCTTGGGGCGCTCCGCGCGGACCGTTGCGTCAATGTTCGCGATCTGCCAGCCGGCCTGCCGGGCCAGCTCCAGCGCCTTGCGGAGGAAGTCGGCACTATCCGCGTGGGCATAGCGCGGGTCGTCCGGTGGAAAGTAGTGCCCAATGTCGCCGAGGGCCGCCGCGCCGAGCACGGCATCGGTGATAGCGTGAAGGAGGACATCGGCATCGCTGTGGCCGCTGAGCCCGGGGCCCTCCTCGATGATCACGCCACCGAGGACCAGCGTCCGGGCAGCATCGACCCGGTGGAGGTCTTCGCCGATCCCGACGCGCATCATGGTGTATGCGCCCGAGCGCGAAGGATGGCCGCCGCGACCTCGATGTCCCGCGGCCGGGTGATCTTGATGTTCTCGGGGCTGCCTTCGGCGACCGTACATTCGAGTCCGAGGCGGCTGAGCATCGCCGCGTCGTCGGTCTCGTCGTTATCGCTCATGCGGGCGGCATCGAGCCATGCGGTGCGGAGCACGACCTGGGGTGTCTGGGCGGCCCAGAGCGTGGCACGGTCGGGGTGGCCGGTGATGACCCCTGCCCGCACCACCTTGATCGTGTCCGTCACGGGGATGGCGGCGATGGCCCCCGGGCGGCCATCGGCAGCCGCGACCACGCGCCGCACCAGCTCCGGCGTGGCCAGTGGCCTGGCGCCGTCGTGGATGGCGACATAGCGGGTGGTGCATTGCCGCAGGCCGGCCTCGACGCTGTCGCGCCGGCGGGCACCGCCCGGCACGACGCGGAAGCATGCTCGCGCACACCACGTCTCGGCCATGGCTGTCGTTTCGGAGAGGCGTTCCGGGGAGGCGGCGATCACGAGACAGCCCAGCTCCGGCAACGATTCGAACAGCGCGAGCGACCAGGCGAGCACCGGCCTGCCACCGAGCTCGACCGATAGCTTGTCGTCGCCGCCGAAGCGCGTCGACGACCCGGCGGCGACGATGACGGCGTCGAAGGTCATGGTGGCACGCTACCACCGCTGGCATTTTGGCTGTAGTTCGGCGGCCGGGGCTGGCCTGCTACCATGGAACTTCGCCCCGCCGGCTTTCTCACCAGCCGGCGCAGGAGGATCTCCATGACTACCTCGATTGACCAGCTGCTGACGCGCGTGTCCAAACCCGCCCGGTATACCGGCGGCGAGTGGAACAGCGTGACAAAGGACTGGCGCGCCACGACGGTGCGCATCGCGCTCGCCTACCCCGATGCCTACGACATCGGCATGTCGAACATGGGCCTGGGCATCCTGTACGACATCCTGAACCGGATCGACGACGTTGCCTGTGAGCGGGTGTTCGCACCGTGGGAGGACATGGAAGCGGAGATGCGCACGGCCGGCGTCCCGCTCTGGAGCCTGGAGACGCGCAATCCCATCCGCGACTTCGACGTGCTGGGGTTCACGCTCCAGTACGAGATGACCTACACGAACGTCCTGAACATGCTCGACCTGGCCGGCATACCCATCTGGGCGCGGGAGCGCACCGGCGACCATCCGATAGTGATCTGTGGCGGGAGTGGGGCGTTCAACCCGGAGCCGCTTTCGCCGTTCGTGGACGCATTCTTCCTCGGCGAAGGCGAAGATGCTGTCGTGGAGCTGGCCGGCCGGGTGCGGGAGTGGAAGCGCCAGGGCACCCCGCGGGCGGAGCGGCTGCGCGACCTCCTCTCGATGCCAGGGGTATACGTCCCCTCGTTCTATGAGGCCCGCTACGACGATGCCGGGCACTTCGCCGCGCTGGAGCCAATCGTGCCCGAGGCGCCGCGCGTCATCCGCCGGCGGATTGTGGAGCAGCTTCCACCGGCGCTCGTGCGGCCGATCGTGCCGTTTCTGCAGACCATCCACGACCGGGCGGCCGTGGAGATACAGCGTGGTTGCACCCAGGGGTGCCGGTTCTGCCAGGCAGGCATGATCTACCGCCCGGCGCGCGAACGAAGCCCGGAAGAAGTCGTCCAGGCGGCGCGTGACCTGATGGCCAACACCGGGTACGACGAACTCTCACTGCTTTCGTTGAGCACCACCGACCACAGCGAGATCGTGCCCATGGTGAATCAGCTCACCAGCACGTTCGAGAACTTGAAAGTCGGCATCCCGAGCACGCGCGTCGATAGCTTTTCGGTGGAGGTGGCGAATGCGGTCGCCAGGGGCAAGAAGCACACCCTCACGCTTGCGCCCGAGGCCGGGAGCCAGCGGCTTCGCAACGCCATCAACAAGCTGGTGAGCGAGGAGGACCTGCTCGGGGCGGCGGAGAACGCGTTCCAGCGGGGGTGGACGGGGGTCAAGATGTACTTCATGGTCGGCCTGCCCACGGAGACCATGGAAGATGTCGCCGGGATCGTGGAAATGGGCACAAAGGTGAAGGCGATAGGGAAGAAGTACGCCGGGGGCCGGGCGAAGGTGCGCGTGAGCACGAGCAACCTGGTTCCGAAGCCCCACACGCCCTTCCAGTGGGCCCGCCAGGACACCGCCGGCGAGCTCGATCCGAAGCACTTCCTGCTGAAGGACGGTTGCCGCGCCGCGGGCGTGGAGTTCAGCTGGAACGACCCGCGCGATAGCTTCATCGAAGCCGTGCTGAGCCGGGGCGACCGGCGCGTCGGGGCAGCAATCTACGAGGCGTGGCGGCGGGGCGCGAAGTTCGATGCCTGGGGCGAGTACTTCCGCGCGGAGTACTGGCGCGAGGCATTCGCCGTCACCGGAGTCGATGCCGAATGGTTCGCCCACCGGGAGTGGGACACGCGGGAGCCCTTGCCGTGGGACCACATCGATTGCGGCGTGACGAAGAGCTACCTGCGGGGCCAATGGCGGGACGTCCAGTCGTCCGGGACGGTGGCCGACTGCCACCACGGCACGTGCAACGTCTGCGGCATGCAGAACTTCGACACGCTGAGCGGGACCCCGGGGGTGGCGGACTGCGTGGTGAAGCTGGGCAAGCTGGTGGAAATGCGGCGCGGGGCGCGGACCTACGAGGGTGAGGCGCTGGAACTGGTGTAAGGCCCACGCCAGATGGCGGCTATACTACGCGCGTGGCATTCACCCTGACGGACTTCACAGACCTTGTGCGGCTCCTCTCCGAGCACCCGGAGTGGCGGGCCCAGTTGCGGCCCCTGATTCTCGGGGAGCAAGTCCTTGAGATCCCTTCGCGGATGGACAGGGTCGAGGGCACGCTCGGCCGAGTTGCGGACCGATTGGAGCAGGTCGGCGAGCGCATGGGGCAACTGGCCGTGCGGATGGACCAGCTCACCGGGCGCGTCGACCAGCTCACCGAGCGCGTCGACCAGTTGGCCGTGCGGATGGACCAGCTGGCCGTGCGGATGGAGCAGCTCACCGGGCGCGTCGATCAGTTGGCCGAGCGGATGGACCAGCTCACCGAGCGCGTCGACCAGCTGGCCGTGCGGATGGAGCAGCTCACCGTGCGGGTGGACCAGCTCACCGAGCGCGTCGACCAGCTGGCCAAGCGCATGGACCAGCTCACCGGGCGCGTCGATCAGCTGGCCGTGCGGATGGACCAGCTCACCGGGCGCGTCGACCAGCTGGCCGAGCAGGTGGATCAGCTCACGTCCGCGGTACGTGCCATGGTGGAGCGGCAGGATCGCGTCGACGGCGAACTTGCGAACATCCGCGGCGATCTCCTGGAGGCCAGGTTCGAACGCAACCTGGGCAACTGGCTGCGCGAATGGGCACGGAGGCCGCGAAAAGTGCTGGTGGACGACCTGGCCCTGCTCGACGAGGCGCTGGCGGGCGGGCTCGTGACCGAGGACGAGGTCCGGCAGATTGCCGCGCTGGACTTCCTGGTGCAGGGCCGGGATCGCGACACCGCCCGCGAACTCTTCTTCGCGGTCGAGGTCTCGCACACCGTTAACACCGAAAGTGTCGAACGCGCCGCGACCCGGGCCGCGATTCTCCGCAAGGCGGGTTACGAGGCGCGCGGCCTGGTCACCGGGCACCGAATCAGCGAGACCGCGGAGGCCCTTGCGGAACGGCTCGGCACCGCCGTCGCGCTTGTGCGAACGGCTGCGTGAGCCAGCGCGACCTGTGGGTGACAAGAACGAACGGGCCTCCCTTTCGGGAGGCCCGTTTTCGTTGGGTGCAGGCGACGACCGTTACTCCTCGTCGTCGCCGCCGATGATCGGGTCATCGTCGTCGTCGTCCAAGGCGCCGATCTCGTCATCTTCGTCGTCGAGAAGGCCGACCACTCCGGGGCGGCGATAGCCGCCTGCCTCGCGCTCGGCCAACATCCGCTCGAGCTCAGACTCCTCTTCGAGCAAGAGCGATTCAGGGACATCGAGTTCGGCGTAGTGGTCGCGCTTCGGCACCTCGATCTCGCTGCGGGCGGGGATGAGCTTGCCGATGATGACGTTCTCCTTCAGGCCCAGCAGCTTGTCGGTGGCGCCATCGATGGCGGCATTGGTGAGCACGCGGGTCGTCTCCTGGAACGAGGCGGCGGCGAGCCAGGAGTCGGTGTTGAGCGAGGCCTTGGTCACGCCCAGGAGGACGGGCTGAGCCGTGGCGGGCTCACCACCTTCGGCGATGATGCGGTTGTTCAGCTCCTCGAACGAGCGGCGGTCTTCCAGGTCGCCCGGCAGGAGACCAGTATCGCCCGGGTGGTCCACCTTCACGCGGCGGAGCATCTGGCGGGTGATCACCTCGATGTGCTTATCGTTGATGTTCACGCCCTGGGACTTGTAGACCTTCTGGACCTCATCGACCATGTACTTGCGGACGGCGTCGCGGCCCTGGATGTGAAGGATGTGCTGCGGGTTCTTGGCGCCTTCGGTGAGCTGATCGCCGGCGTAGACCATCTGGCCGTTTTCGACGAGGAGGCGCGCGGCCGCCGGGATGGCGTACTCGCGCTCTTCGCGCTCCTCGTACACCACCTGGAGCTTGTTCTTGCCCGAGACGCGGACGACGCCCGAGATGCGGGAGATCACCTGTTCCGCGACGGCGGTGGTGTCCTTCTTGTTCTCGGGGCCCTTCGCGATCGGGGTGCCGGCCACGATCCGTTCGCCGTCCTTCACGAGCGCCTCGCCCTTGGCCGGGATTTCGTACTCCTCGACGAGGGTATCGACGTTCGTGACGCGGACGATGCGCCGCTCGTTCTCCTGGACGATATCGACGATGCCGTCGGTCTCGCTGATGATGGCCTCGCCCTTGGGGGCGCGCGCTTCGAAGAGTTCCTCCACGCGGGGGAGACCGCTGGTGATGTCGGTCTGCGAGGCGACACCACCCGTGTGGAACGTGCGCATGGTGAGCTGGGTGCCGGGCTCACCGATGGACTGGGCGGCGATGATGCCGACAGCGGTGCGGAGCTTCACCAGCTCGCCGCGGGCGAGGTCGCGCCCGTAGCAGAGCTGGCAGAGGCCACGCTCGGCCTCGCAGGACATGGGCGTGCGCACGAACACGCGCTGGATATTGCGCGCGTCGATTTCATCGGCGATAGCCTCGTTGAATTCCTGGTTGCGCTCGCAAACGACTTCGCCAGTCCCCTCGTCCACCACGGGCATGGCGGCGTAGCGGCCAAGGATACGGCCGCGGAGCGCTTCCGTGGCATCGCCTTTGGTCTCGCGTTCGATCCACAGGCCAGAGGTGGTGCCGCAGTCTTCCTCAAGGATGATGACATCCTGGGCGACGTCGATGAGGCGGCGGGTGAGGTACCCCGAGTCGGCGGTTCGGAGCGCCGTGTCGGCGAGACCCTTGCGGGCGCCGTGGGTGGAGATGAAGTACTCGAGCACGGAGAGCCCCTCGCGGAAGGAGCCACGGATGGGGAGCTCGATAACCTTTCCGTTGGGGTCGGCCATGAGGCCGCGCATGCCGGCCATCTGGCGAATCTGGGTGATGTTCCCCTTGGTGCCCGAACTTGCCATGTAGTTGAGCGAGCCGTATTCGGGCATGCGCTCCTTGATGGCCTTTTCGATCTGGCTCGTAGTCTCGGCCCAGATTTCGACGGTGCCCTGGTAGCGCTCATCGTCGGTGATGAGCCCCATCTGGTACTGCTCCATCAGCTCGTCGACCTTGCGGTCGGCGACTTCGAGCAGTTGGGCCTTGTTCTTGGGCACCTGGATCTCGTGGATGGCGATGGTGATGCCACTGCGCGTCGCGTAGTGGAACCCGGTGGCCTTGATGCGGTCGACTACCTCGCCGGTAGCCTCGCCACCGAGCGTGCGGTAGCAGGTGGCCACCACCTTGCGCAGGTTTGGCCGGTCCATGATGACGTTCTGGAAGGGGAGCTCCTCGGGGAGGATCTCGTTGAAGATGATCCGGCCCACGGTGGTCTCGATGAAGTGCGGGCGGGGGTTGCCGTTCGTGTCGTACTCAGGCTCGGTGAGCACGTTGCCATCACCCAGCACCGCCTTGGTGGTGCGGACCCGGATCGGCGCGCGCAAGTCGACGATGCCAAGGTCGAAGGCGAGCTTGGCCTCCTCGAATGAGCCGAAGAGCCCTTCGGCCGCGCGCCCGTTCGCCTCGCGGTAGGCGCCGCGGGCATTCGCGTCCTTGTCCGTCATGTAGTAGCAGCCCAGCACCATGTCGAGCGACGGGGCGACGATGGGGTCGCCGCTCGCCGGCGAGAGCAGGTTACGGGTGGACATGAGGATCTGCCGCGCCTCGGCGACGGCTTCGCGGCTGAGCGGGACATGGACGGCCATCTGGTCGCCATCGAAGTCGGCGTTGAAGGCCGCACAGACAAGAGGATGGAGCTGGATGGCCGAGCCCTCGATCAGCACCGGCTGGAACGCCTGGATGCCGAGGCGATGGAGGGTGGGGGCGCGGTTCAACAGGACCGGGCGATCGCGGATCACTTCATCGAGCACGTCCCAGACTTCGGGGCGCGCGCGTTCGACGATGCGCTTGGCGCTCTTGATGTTGTGGGCGAGGCCCTTGGCGACGAGGGAGTGCATCACGAATGGCTTAAAGAGTTCGAGCGCCATCCGCTTGGGGAGGCCACACTGCGAGAGCTTGAGTTCCGGGCCGACAACGATGACCGAGCGGCCCGAGTAGTCGACGCGCTTGCCGAGGAGATTCTGGCGGAAGCGCCCCTGCTTGCCCTTGAGCATGTCGCTCAGGCTCTTGAGCTTGTGGTTGCCGCTTCCGCTCACGGCCCGGCCGCGGCGGCCGTTATCGATGAGCGAGTCGACCGCCTCCTGCAGCATGCGCTTTTCGTTGCGGATGATGATCTCGGGGGCGCCGAGATCGAGCAGCCGCTTGAGGCGGTTGTTGCGATTGATCACGCGCCGGTAGAGGTCGTTCAGGTCGCTGGTGGCAAAGCGGCCGCCATCAAGCTGGACCATCGGGCGAAGGTCGGGCGGGAGCACGGGGAGAACCTGGAAGATCATCCACTCGGGCTTGTTCCCGGATTCCTTAAGCGATTCGACGACGTTCAGGCGCTTGGTCGCCTTTTTCCGGCGCATGCCGCTGGCGGTCAGGATCTCCTGCTTCAGGCGGGCGCGCATCTCATCGAGGTTCACGCGCTGGAGCACCTGGAGTACCGCTTCAGCGCCCATGCCCGCCTTGAACACGTGGCCGAAGAGGTCCGAAAGCTCGCGGTAACGCGTCTCGGTCAGCAGCACGACGCGGTCGTCTCGGATTGGGTCGGCGAGCTCCTCGAGGTCGCGCAGCCGCTCGCGGTACTGCTCTTCCACCTCGTCGCGAAGCTGCTTCTCCTTCTGCTGCAGGGGATGGAGCTCGTCGTAGAGCGCGGCCTTCGCATCGTCGAGGGCCGAATCGGCCACGAGCGATTCAGCGTCCTTCAGTTTCTCGGTTTCTTTGTCGAAGGCGTGGAGCTTCTTCTCGCCTTCCCGGGCGACGCGTGTGATGGCCGTCTGCGTGACCTTGACGCCGGCTTCGAGAATGACGTCACCAAGCAGGGAGATTTCACCTTCGAGGGCGGTGCCTTTCGCGGCCTCGGCCTGCTCGGTGGCGCGGGTGACGGCCGCCGCGAGGGCGTCGCGGGAGATCTTTCGCTCCTCGTCGATCTGCTGCTGCCGTTCGAGGACCTTCGCCTGGAGTTCGGCGTTTGCCTCCTCGAGCTGGGCCTCGAGCTTTTCGCGGCGCGGGCGGAGGTCGGCGACCCGTTCCTCGACGACGTTGAGCATCTCGTTGCGGAGGTGTTCGAGTTCCCGGTTCCGGGCCTCCTCGTCGACCTCGATGATCATGTACTGGGCGAAGTAGAGGACGCGCTCGAGGTTACGGGGCGACATGTCGAGCAGGAGGCCGAGCTTGCTCGGGGTGCCCTTGACGAACCAGATGTGGCTGACCGGGCTGGCGAGCTCGACGTGGCCCATCCGCTCCCGGCGGACCTTGGCGCGGGCGACTTCGACGCCGCACTTATCACAGATGATGCCCTTGTACCGGACGCGCTTGTACTTGCCGCAGTAGCACTCGAAGTCCTTGGTGGGGCCGAAGATCTTCTCGCAGAAGAGCCCGTCCTTTTCCGGCTTCAGGGTGCGATAGTTGATGGTCTCCGGCTTGGTAACTTCGCCGTAGGACCAGGAGCGAATCTGCTCGGGGCTGGCGAGGGCGATGCGCACCTGGTTGAAATCATTGACTTCGAGCATTGAACAGGTCCTCCGCTTCGAAACCGGAAAGGTTGATCCCCAGTTCCGGCATGTCGCTCGTTGTGTCTTCGATAAACGAGACACTGCCGCCTTCGTCGTTCGAGACCTCGACCGAAAGGCCGAGGCTCTGGAGCTCCTTGACGAGCACCTTGAACGATTCGGGCACGCCCGGTTCGAGGACGTCCTCGCCCTTGACGATGGCTTCGTAGGTCTTGACGCGCCCGACCACGTCGTCGGACTTCACCGTCAGCAGCTCCTGGAGGATGTGGGCGGCGCCATAGGCCTCGAGCGCCCACACTTCCATCTCACCAAAGCGCTGGCCACCGAACTGCGCCTTGCCACCGAGCGGCTGCTGGGTGATGAGGCTGTAGGGGCCGGTGCTGCGGGCGTGAATCTTGTCCTCGACCAGGTGGATGAGTTTGAGCATGTAGATGTAGCCGACGGTGAGTGGCTGATCGAACGGCTCCCCGGTACGGCCGTCGCGCAGCTTCATCTTGCCGAAGAGTGGTGGTGGCACGTTGGTCTCGCGGTAAACGGCCTGGGCCATCGACTCCAGTTCCTCGCGGCTGTGCTTGCCCCGGGGGAGTGCGGGTTGGCCATCGGCGGCCCGCTTTTCGTTGAGCCAGATCTCGAGGCAGGCGCGGCTGGCGGCCCCATCCTCCGGCTGGTGCAGAATTGGCGCCGGGTCATAGCCGTGTTCATGCAGCCATGCATCGCACACGGCAATGTCGAAGCCCCGGTCGCGCGGGTCAACGTAGTAGACAGCGCCCGATTCCTGGGCCATCCACGCCCGGGCGAGCGCATCGTCGATCTCGTGGTCGCGGGCGCCATCGAACACCGGTGTGATGGCGCGGAAACCGAGGACATTCGCCGCCCAGCCGAGGTGCGTCTCGAGCACCTGGCCGATGTTCATGCGGCTGGGCACGCCGATCGGGTTCAGGATGATGTCGATCGGCGTCCCGTCCTCGAGGTAGGGCATGTCTTCGCGCGGGAGAATCCGGCTGATGACGCCCTTGTTCCCGTGGCGGCCGGCCATCTTGTCGCCCTCGGAGAGCTTCCGCCGCTGGGCGATGCTCACGCGGACGAGCTTGTTCACGCCTGCCGGCAGGCCCTCGTGGTTGTTCCGGTCGAAGACTTTTACATCGATGACCTTGCCCCGTTCGCCGTGTGGCACGCGCAGGCTCGTGTCCTTCACTTCGCGAGCCTTCTCACCAAAGATGGCGCGGAGGAGCTTCTCCTCGGCCGTGAGCTCGGTCTCGCCCTTTGGGGTGATCTTGCCCACGAGGATGTCGCCCTCGCGGACTTCGGCGCCGATACGGATGATGCCATCCTCGTCGAGCTGGCTCAGGCTTTCCTCGCCGACGTTCGGGATGTCGCGGGTGATTTCCTCGTCGCCGAGCTTGGTCTGGCGGGCCTCCACCTCGTGCTTCTCGATGTGGATGGAGGTGAACTTGTCCTCGCGGATCAGGTTCTGCGAGATGATGATCGCATCCTCGAAGTTGTAGCCTTCCCAGCTCATGAAGGCGACGAGGACGTTCTGACCGAGTGCGAGGTCGCCGCCCTGGGTGCTCGAGCTATCGGCGATGGGCTGGTCCTTCGTCACGCGCTGGCCGCGGACGACGATCGGCCGGTGGTTCAGGCAGGTACCCTGGTTGGACCGGGTGAACTTGGTCAAGGGGTAGGTCACCTCGCCCAGGTCCGGGTCGTCGTAGCGGATGCGGATGCGGTTGCCGGAGGCCTCGATAACCTCGCCGTCGCCGGCGGCGGTCTTGACATGGCCGCTATCGACGGCGGTGCGGCGTTCCATGCCGGTGCCGACGAGCGGTACTTCGGGGCGCACCAGGGGCACGGCCTGGCGCTGCATGTTGGCGCCCATGAGCGCACGGTTCGCATCATCGTGTTCGAGGAAGGGGATGAGCGCCGTGGCCACCGAGACCATCTGCTTCGGCGAGACATCGATAAAGTCGACTTCTTCCGGGTGGACGGTCTGGAACTTCTCGTAGATACGGATTTCGACGCGCTCGCTGACGAAGTGCCCGTCCTCGTCGAGCACCGTGTTCGCCTGGCCGACCTTCCACTTATCCTCCTGGTCAGCGGTCAGGTAGACGATTTCGTTCGTGACCCAGGGCCGAATGGCGACGGTGCGGCCGGCAGCGGCGAGCTTCCTGGCGAGCGCCTCGTCGATGCGGTCACCGGCCTTGCCAATCAGGTTGCCATTGTCGTCGAGGGCATCCTGGCGGAGGAAGCGGCCCACGAGGTTCGGGTCAGTGGAGACCATCTCGCGGACAACGCGGCGGTAGGGCGTCTCGATGAAGCCGAATTCGTTGAGGCGGGCGTAGGTTGCGAGCGATCCGATGAGGCCGATGTTCGGGCCTTCGGGGGTCTCGATGGGGCAGATGCGGCCGTAGTGGCTGTGGTGGACGTCGCGCACATCGAAGCCTGCGCGGTCACGGGAGAGGCCCCCGGGGCCGAGCGCGCTCAGACGCCGCTTGTGGTTCAGCTCCGAGAGCGGATTCGTCTGGTCCATGAACTGGGAGAGCTGGCTTCCGCCGAAGAACTCCTTCATAGCGGCGACGACGGGCCGGATGTTGATGAGGGCGCTGGGCGTTGCCTCTTCCGGGTCGGTGATGGTCATGCGCTCGCGGACAACACGCTCCATGCGCAGGAGGCCCACGCGGAACTGCTGCTGGATCAACTCGCCGACGGCACGCACGCGGCGGTTGCCGAGGGGGTCGATATCGTCCCCATGGCCGCGGCCGTTGTTGATGTTGATCTGCTCGCGGACGATGCTGACCAGGTCGTATGGCCGGAGCCAGCGCTGCTGGGTGGGGTCGCCGAGTTCGAGACGGGTGTTGAGCTTATGCCGGCCCACGCGGCCCAGGTCGTAACGGCGCGGCTCGAAGAAGAGGGTCTTCAGGAGGTTTCGCGCGTTGTCGTGGGTCGGGGGGTCGCCCGGGCGGATCTTGCGGTAGAACTCGAGGAGCGCATCGTGCTTATCCTTCACGACGGGTTCGCGGGGTTCCTTCGAAATCGTGGTGGGCACGAACTGGTGAATGTCGCTGGTGTCGACGGCCTCGA
The DNA here is from genome assembly GCA_035326025.1 of Tepidiformaceae bacterium. Taxonomy (GTDB): domain Bacteria; phylum Chloroflexota; class Dehalococcoidia; order Tepidiformales; family Tepidiformaceae; genus Amarobacter. The sequence continues at coordinate 13,505 of DAOKYT010000001.1, read as the reverse complement.
ACATCGCGAGCAGGCGCTCATCGGTGCCAAGCTCGGTTTCGAGTTCGCGCAGCGCGGCGTCGCGGGCGCGGTCTTCGCCCGATTCAAGCGCGGCCCAGTACTTGGCGAAGCGGCCGTTGTCCTTGTCGCCGGGGAGCAGGCCCGGGACATCGATTGCCCGGATGAGCGTGGTTACGGGGATCTTCCGCTTGCGGTCGACCTTCACATAGAGCACATCGCGGTTCGAGGTTTCGAATTCGAGCCAGGCGCCGCGGTTGGGGATGAGCTTTGCGTGGCAGAGGCGCTTGCCCGTGGCTGCGTCGGTTTCGATGGTGTAGTACACGCCGGGTGAGCGCACGAGCTGGCTGACCACGACGCGCTCGGCGCCGTTGATAATGAACGTGCCGCGGTCGGTCATCAGGGGGAAGTCGCCGAAGAAGAGGCGCTGTTCCTTGATTTCGCCGGAGTCCTTAATGCGGAGCTCGACATCGACGAACAGCGGGGCCGCGTAGGTGAGGTCGCGCTCGCGGCATTCGTCCATGGGGTGCTTGGGCTCGCGGAACTCGTAGTCGCCGAAGATGAGGTCCATCTTCGAGCCGGTGAAGTCCTGGATGGGGGATATCTCATTGAGGAGTTCCCGAAGACCTTCCCGCTTGAACCAGTCGAAGGCATCGATCTGGATTTTGATGAGGTTGGGGAGGTCGAGGACGTTGGGGATCTGTCCGTAGGTCTTGACTTCGAGCGGGGAAAAAGCCCCCGCTCGCACCACGTCACGCGTAGTGGTCATCCTGTGGCAACTCCTTCAGGACTAATGGGGCGAATGGCGCAGAGAAGCAATCTGCCGTGGGCCAACGATGCTTGGGGAAACGATGGGCATAGCGAGCCGCCTAACAGCGTACCCAAAGAGGCGCTGCGGCGTCAATGGCCGAGGGTTTCGGCGGAAACAGAGCCCCTACCCACAGCGGAACCGTCCCTGCAGGGGCCTACGTAGCGTTCAGACGCACAGAGGATGCCGCGTGCGCGGCGTTTTGTCTAGTAGTTTGGCCGGGAACGGGCATTCATGATGAAAGGGAAACGGAAACGGGGGCGCCATCTGGCGCCCCCGATCGTCTGACCAGGCTGCCCGCCGCCTAGCCGACTGCCGCCGGCTCGCGCACGGGTTCGATCTTCAGGCCGCCATCGGCCGCGTCGACCTTGACGAGGTCGCCCTGGCCGAATTCGCCTGAAAGCAACATTTCGCTGAGCTTGTCTTCGATGTTGTCCTGGATGACGCGGCGCAACGGGCGGGCGCCGAACGCCGGGTCGTAGCCCTTTTCGCCCAGCCAGTCCTTGCCGGCATCGGTGACTTCGAGGCGGATGCCCTTCTGGAGGAGGGTCTTTTCCACCTTGCGCAGCTCGTTATCGACGATCCGGCGAATATCCTCACGCGAGAGCGAGCGGAAGACGACCGTGCTATCGATGCGGTTCAGGAACTCCGGCTTGAAGACGTTCTTCAGCTCGGTGAGCACCTTGTCCTTCATGCGCTGGTAGCGGTCTTCGAATGTCTTGACTTCCTCCGTGGTGGTTGAGAAGCCAAGGCCCGAGTCTTTCTTGATGAGGTCGGACCCCACGTTGGAGGTCATGATGATGATGGTGTTGCGGAAATCAACCTTGCGGCCCTTCGCGTCGGCCAGGCGGCCTTCGTCGAAGATCTGGAGGAGCAGGTTGAAGACTTCCGGGTGCGCCTTCTCGATCTCGTCGAGGAGGATGAGGCAGTAGGACTTGCGCCGGACGGTGTCGGTGAGCTGGCCGCCGTCGTCGTAACCGACGTAGCCCGGAGGGGCCCCGACGAGCCGGGAGACGGTGTGCTTCTCGCTGAATTCGCTCATGTCGAGCTTAATCATGTTGTCCTGCGAGTCGAACATGAACTCGGCGAGCGCCCGGGCGAGCTCGGTCTTGCCAACGCCTGTGGGGCCACAGAAGAGGAACACACCAATCGGGCGGCGCGGGTCCTTGAGGCCGGCGCGGGCGCGGCGGACGGCGCGGGCGATGGTCTCGATTGCTTCGTCCTGGCCGATGACGCGTCCCCGGAGCTGCTCTTCCATTCTGAGCAGGCGGGCACTTTCCTCGCTCGCGATGCGGGCGACCGGGATGCCGGTCCACATGGAGACGACCTCGGAGACATCTTCCTCGGTGACGACGGGGGTGGCGATGCCTTCCTCGCCTTCCTCCCACTCGCCCATCTCCTTGATCTTGTCCTGGAGCTTGAGCTCGCGGTCGCGCAGTTCGGCGGCGTACTCGTACTGCTGCGACGAGATGGCCTGGTCCTTCTCGCGGCGGAGGCTTTCGAGCCCCTTCATGGCTTCCTTGAGGGATGGCGGGGTGGCGGCGCGCCGGATGCGGACGCGGCTCGCGGCCTCATCGATGAGGTCGATCGCCTTGTCGGGAAGGAAGCGGTCGCTGACGTAGCGGGCCGAGAGTTCGGCGGCGCTGGTGAGAGCGGCATCGCTGATCTTGAGCTTGTGGTGCTCTTCGTAGCGCGGCCGGATGCCCCTGAGGATCTCGATGGTCTCTTCGACCGTGGGTTGTTCGACCATGACCGGCTGGAAGCGGCGTTCGAGCGCGGCGTCGCGCTCGATGTGCTTGCGATACTCGTCAAGGGTGGTGGCGCCGATGCACTGCAGCTCGCCGCGGGCAAGCGAGGGCTTCAGGATGTTTGCCGCGTCGACCGCGCCTTCGGCCGCCCCCGCGCCAACGAGCATGTGCAGCTCATCGATGAAGAGGATGCAGTTGCCGGAGCCCTTGATCTCCTCGATGACCTTCTTCAGGCGCTCCTCGAATTCGCCGCGGTATTTGGTGCCCGCAACGAGCGAGCCGATATCGAGGGTGAGGAGGCGCTTGCCCTGCAGCGTCTCGGGTACGTCGCCAGAGACGATGCGCTGAGCCAGGAGCTCGGCGATGGCCGTCTTCCCAACACCGGGCTCGCCGATGAGCACGGGATTGTTCTTGGTGCGGCGCGAAAGGATCTGGACGACACGTTCCAGCTCGTTGGAGCGGCCGATGACCGGGTCGAGCTGGCCATTGCGGGCGGCGGCCGTCAGGTCGATACCCAGCTGGTCGACGGTCGGTGTGCGGGTTGCCTGGCGTGCGCCGGCGCCGGCGCTGGCGGCCTGGGGGGCCGACTGGCTGAGGATGCGCGTGGTTTCGGCGCGAACACGCTCGAGGTTGACCCCGAGGCTTTCGAGCACGCCCGCGGCGATGCCTTCGCCCTCGCGCACCAGGCCAAGCAGCAGATGCTCGGTGCCGATGTAGCTGTGATTGAGCCGTCGTGCCTCATCGACGGCGAGCTCGATGACCTTCTTGGCGCGGGGCGTGAGGCCGATTTCGCCGAGGACGGTGCGATCGCCGCGGCCGATGATGAACTCGACGGCGGAGCGGACCTTGTTGAGTTCGACGCCGAGGTTGGCGAGCACCTTGGCGGCCACGCCGTCGCCTTCGCGCACCAGTCCGAGGAGGATGTGCTCGGTGCCGATATAGTTATGGTTGAAGCGATGCGCTTCTTCCTGTGCGAGCGTCAGCACGCGGCGTGCTCGCTCGGTGAACTTGTCGAACCTATCGGCCATGTTCCTTCTCCAACCCTCTGGGTACGCCCAAAGAACGACTACGAGCCGTCAGCAGGTGCCTCCTCAGTCGATTCTGCTGCAGGTACTACGTCCCCGGCGGGTTCTCCGGGTTCGTCCGCGACCGCAGCGGCCTTCGGCGATTCGGTTTCTGGTTGCTCCGCGGATCCATCTTCCACCACCGGGGCGGCTGGCGTCGCGTCGGTATTTACCTTGCTTTCCCCCGCGCCGGCCCCTGCCTGTGTGAGGGACTCGGCGATGGCGCCGCCACCCTCTTCCTTCTCGAGCGCTTGCTGGAAGGCATGCGCGAAGGCCGAGATCGGCTCCGCATCGCGCGAGACGGCCTGCTCGATGGCCTCCTGGGCCGTGCGCGGTTCGCGACGTGCCGGCCCGAGCGACTTATCACGGGCGGGCAGGTTGAACTGCTCGCGGACGTCGTCCGGGTAGTCGATCACGGCGCCGTTGGCATCGAAGACGAAGCCCATCGCTTCGGCGTCGTTGCGGGCCTGGCGAAGGCTCAAGCCGAGGCGGTGGCGGTCCTTTTCGATGCGGACGAGCTTCACCGGCACGACGTCACCTTCCTTCACCACATCCTTGGGGTGCTGGATGCGGCGGTTGGACAGCTCGGAGATGTGGATGAGGCCTTCGACGGGGCCATCGAGGCGAACGAAGGCGCCAAAGGCCATGAGCTTGGTGACGCGGCCGATAAGAATCTGGCCGACGACGAAGCGGTTGACCGTGGTGTCCCACTTTTCGGGCTGGGCGCGCTTCAGCGACAGCGAGATCTTCTTCGTTTCGCGGTCGATCTTGAGGATGTAGGCCTGCACTTCATCGCCGACGTTGAAGAGGTCCCGGGCCTTCTTGCCGCGCTCCCAGGTGAGCTCTGTCATGTGGGCGAGGCCATCGGCCCCGCCGAGATCCACGAAGACGCCGAAGTCGGTGATGGAAGAGACGCGGCCGGTGCGGATCTGGCCTTCCTCGAGCTCTTCGAGGACTCGCTCCTTCTGACCCTTGCGAACCTCGGCCATGGCGGCGCGCTCGGAGAGGATCACGCGGTTGCGCTTCCGGTTGAGCTCAATGACCTTCAAGTTGATCGGCTTGCCGACCAGGTTCGCGAGCTGGTTGGCCGCGTCGGGGTCATCGCGCCGGACGCTATCGATTTGCGAAAGGGGAACAAAGGCATTGACGCCATCGACATTGACCAGGACGCCGCCACGATTATGGCCGGTGACCTGGGCCTCGAAGATTTCTCCAGCTTCGTGGCGAGCGGCGAGCGTGTCCCAGCCCTCTTCGCCGCGGGCTCGGTCGAGCGAGACAATGGCGTGGCCTTCGGAGCTCGACGGCTGGAGGACCATCACCCTGACGGTGTCGCCGGCCTTCAGCTTTGCCGCGCCATCGACGCCGAGGGAGAGCATTTCGTTCTGGGGGATGACGGCCTCGGTCTTGGTGCCGACGTCGACGATGAGGCCATCGGGAGAAGCGCCCATGACCATCCCCTCGACGATCTCACCACGGCGAAGTTGGCCTGGCTGGGCATCCTCCATTTCGAGGAGTGCCCCCATGTCCATGACCATGTCGTTCGCTTCGGGCTGGGTGGGGGTGGACTGGGCGGTTTCTGGTGACAAGTGCGGCTCCGTCTGGGGCCAAACGGCCTATTGGGGAATAGGGACGCGGCCGGGGTGAATTGAGGGGTCTCGAAATCGATTGTAGCAGCGGCGGATCGTTGGAGAAAGCAACCGGAACCGCTCGTGGCGCTGCCGGAGGCTGCCTGTTCGGTGGCTCCCTCCGGGTAAGAAACGCTCGAAAGGGGCTTCGAGTTACCGCTCACGCCGAAAATGGAAAAACCGCCATGGCGGCGGCTCCTTGTTAACCGGCGGCGGCCTATTTTCCCACCTGGTTGCCCGGGCAGTATCGTCAGCGCTGAGGCGTTTCACTTCCGTGTTCGGGATGGGAACGGGTGGGACCACCTCGCTCTAGCCACCAGGTTCCTTAGTATGCGGCCGGCCCAGGATTACGCGCAAGTGCCACTGGTTGCCCGGAATCGGCGTTGCGGGCATCGTGTCAGCGCTCATGAGAACGCTACTCCTCCTGGTCCTGGGCGGCGTTTGCGGCGCCCTCGGCACCGTCCTGTTCTTCACGATCGACCCCGACTTCGAAACCAACGGCGCGGACAGCGCGGGCGGCGGGAACGTGACGCTGGCGCTCGACGAACGCGCGCTCGCGGCGATTATCGCCGAGCAGCTTCCCCGGATCCCCGCGTTCGGCGAGAAGCCCCATGTCGAGGTGACCGTGGCGACAGCCGGCATTGTCAGGGCCGAAATAACCCCGGGCACGCCCGGCGTTGGGCCGCGCCTGTGGATCACGCTGGACCCCAACATCGCCGATGGGAGGCTGCAGTTCGATGTCGTCGACGCCGCGCTCGGGGAGATCGCCGCGCCCCAGGCGGTAGCCGACCTCATGGAGGAGCCTATCCAGCAGCTGCTGGATGAGCTGGCCGGAGGGCCAGAGTACCGGCTCACGTCGATTCGCACGACAGACCGGCGGCTGACCCTGGAGATCGGGATCTAGGAGATCGGGACCTGGGCCGGTCACACCCCGGTAGTGACTCCGATGAGCTTTCCGATGCCGAAGGTGATCGCCGATGCCGCGAGGCCAAAGCCGAGCATACGGAGTCCCGAGAACCAGGCGCCCCGCCCGGTGTAGAGGGTGATGACGGCACCGACAAGGAAGAGGCCAAGTCCGCTGGCGACGGCGCTGCCGGCAATGCCCGCGGTCCCGGAGAACAGCAGCCATGGAAGGACGGGGAGGATCGCCCCGACGCTGAAGGTGAGAAACGAGGTGATCGCCGCAACCCAGGCGCTGCCGGATTCCTCTTCAGTCACCCCGAGTTCCTCGCGAGCGAGCGTGGCAAGGGCAACATCGGGGTTGGAGATGATGCGTTTCGCGGTGGCACGGGCGTCGGCCTCGCTGAGGCCTTTCGCCTGGTAGATGAGCGTCAGTTCGACCTCTTCTTCCTCGGGGATGAGCTCGAGCTCCTCCTTTTCGATGGTGAGCTGACGTTCGAGAGCCTCGGTGGAACTGCGCACGCTGATCCATTCACCGAGGGCCATGCTGAGCGACCCGGCCAGCAGCCCGGCAACCCCGGAGAGCAAGACGACATCGCGGCCCGGGTCGGCGCCGGCCACGCCCATTACCAGGCTCAGATTCGAGACCAGGCCATCGTTCGCGCCCAGGACGGCGGCACGGAGCGCGTTTCCGCTGGCCGCGCGGTGACGGCCTTCGACCCTTGCAATATCGAGCGAGGCACGGCCGGCCCTGCCGCCGGAGCTGATTTCGCGGAAGAGGCGCGCGTGGGAACGCTCATCGGCGGGAAGGTGTTCGGCGACGGCTTCGGGCTGGTTGTCGTACATGCCGGTCGCGGAGATCTCCATGCGCGTGACGATGGGGCTGACCGCCTGGGTGCCGAACCTGCGCGCAAGCCACCCGATGACCCTCACGCGGAGCGATGGCGTGTACCGTGGCGCTTCGGCGCCGGCCTCGCGCAACTTTCGTTCCCAGAGTTCGATGTGCCGGTCTTCGCTGCCGGCCAGGCGCTCGTATACGGTCCGGAGGTGCGGGTCCTTCTCGGCGGCGGCGAGCAGCCGGTAGAGCGCTGCCCCGTCGACCTCCTCGCGCAGGTTCTCCTGGTAGCGTTTGATGTCGGCGGCGCGGGCCGGTCCACTGTCGCTGGTCACCAGAGGAGTGTACCCAAAGATTCGCGATGCAACGGCATGCACGGCTAAGCGAGCGGATGAGGCTCCCCTAACCCGTGCCGGGTACGGGGATCGCGGAGGCACCCGCGGAAATGACCCAGTAGGCCGCCCCGGGGGTAAGGCTCGTAAGGTCGCTCAGATATCGCGGGAGCCCGGGGAAGTACTTCAGCCACGCGCCCGTTTCGCTGTCCCAGAGGTACACGGCGCGCACGCCCGCGGCTTCGCCAAACACCTGCTCGACGGGTGCCGGACCGCCCGGCCATGTCACCAGGTTCGAACCGGATGCGACTCGCAGTACCGCCGCCACGGGGTTCTGCTCGCCGGGACTCCCGGGGCCGGGCGACGGCGCGCAATCGAGGCAGACCTCGACCTTCACGCTCGCGAAGGAGAGAGAGGCCGTCTCTCCCGGCCCCGCCGGGGCGGCGACCTTCGCGGAGACCACGGTCGACCAGCCCGGCCGGCCGCCGGCCCTGACCGTAAACTCGCAACCGATTGCCGGAGGGAGGTCCCCGAAGGTGACGGTACCGGAGCCCGGGGTGGTCGCGGAACGCGTTTGGCCGCAGCCTTCGAGGGAGAACACCCATCCTTCGCCCGGGGCGCCAGCAGGATGGCTGAGCGAGATTTCGGTCATTGAAGCGGTGACGCCAACCCGGGGCTGCTGGAAGAAGGCGACGCTCGTGGTCCGGGCAAGGCCAGCGGTGAGCACAACCTGGACGGGCGACGTGGCACGCCAGCCGGGCCTGCCGCCCAGCACCACCTCGTAGGCGCCACCGGTGATGACGGGGAACTGCACGTTCCCAACGCTGTCCGTGAAGAGCATGGCGGTCCCATCGGGACCCGAAACCTCCACCGGCCAGCCGGCGATGCCTGTTTCGCCGGGGTCTCGCGTTCCATCGCCGTCGAGATCGTCCACCACTTCGGCGGCGATAATCCCGGTCGCGAGGACGGTGCCGCAGCCGGCGTTGTCGAACCGGACGTAGGTGGACCTGCCCTTCTCGATGGCGAAGGGCAGGTCAGCGTCGCCGATGACGACAGCCGTCTCGGCATCCGCCGGCAACGCGCCGGAGCTGGCCGCGGCAGCCGTCTGGAAGTCAGTGGCGGTGGCCCCGGCGGTACAGGCCGCGCGACCCCCGAGTTGCCGTATCGCATAGGCCCCAACCGGGATGCGCGCGAAGGCGCGGGTGGCGGACGCCTGGAGGGGCGCGGGCTCCGCGTTCGGAGGCGTTGTGATCACCGGGTGACCGATGTGCGGGGAGGTGGTTGCGAACGTCCACTGCTCGGGGCTGCCGGTCGCGTGCGTTTCGTTTACCACCAGCACCAGCGACCCGACCGCCACGCTCACGAAGCAGATGTTGACTTCGTCGCCGGGCTGCACCGTGGGCAGTGTGATGGACGCGGATTCGGCCGCGGAGGGGTCAGGCGCCCCGCTGAAGAGGCTGCAGTCTCCGGGGAAAGCGGTCACGGGGGCCCAGCCCGCGGGGATTGCCGCCGTGACGGTCACGGAGGACCCTGCGCTGGCAATCCCGACCGCCTTGCGCCAGGTGCCGACGGGGCTCCCGGACTCGGCCCACGTGCCAGCATCAGCAACACCGTCGATGACGGCCGAGAGCGCGGGCGGGTCGCCCGTGGCACCCAGGTACAGCTGGTGGACCGTCACGCTCGCAACCAGGCGTTCGAGCGTGAAGGTCACCACGCAATCGCCGCCCGGCGGGAGATGCACCAGCACGTCGGCCGAGACGGTGGCCGGTGGTGTGCCCCATGCGCACTCTTCGCCGGCAAGCGTGGGCGCACCCGCCAGGCGCCAGCCATCGGCATCGAAACGGATGCCGACCGCGTGGGCAGACAGCGGATCGACGGGCAGAGGTCCCCAGTCGACGCTCGCGGGGCCGACGGCTGGAGAGATGGACGCATCATCGACAATGACCACCGGGATATCGGCATCGGCCAGCGGAACGCCGTGCTCGATGAAGGTTGCCCGCACCGAGAGCGCACCGTGGCGGTAACTGCACGAGCGATAGTCCGCCACGGGTTCGAGACCCGCGGGACACGCACCCGCAACCCGGCCGGCGGGCACCAGCACGTCAACCTGGCCGCTCCAGCCGGCCGGCACCAGGCACGTCCACGTGGAGGACGCACCATCACTGGCGTCGGCGGCGGTGCAGGGTGGCAGAATGGCCGGTGCCGAGAACGCGATGGCCGGCCGGGCAGGTGGCAGTTCGGCCGGGAAGTAGTGATGCGCGATCACGATGGGCCGGGTCCTCGGTGCAGGGCGGTTGCAGAACGTGACGTTCGGCGCGGTCGCGTCCACCGCGACCGTCTCAGCCGCGCTGGCGGCATCACAGGATGACTCCCCTGTAAAGGCGCGCGGAAAGCCCGGCGCATCGCCACTCCAGCGGCCCGCGAGCCCGTTCGAACCGGGCCGGTCACCCGTTTGGGCGGGAAACTGGAAGATGGATACGAGCGCAGCCGGGACAACCATATCGCCGCAGGATGTCCCTCCCTCAGTCGCTTCCAGCACCAGCGTGGTGGCGTTTCCAGTGTTGCCAAAGCGGAATTGGCCGCCATCCGGGTCCTCGATACCGTCGAGGTTGTCTTCGACGACGAGACAGACCTTGACGGAACGCGTGCACAGCCCGGAGTTACCAGCGAGCACGATGCCGGGGCCGGGCAGGTCGACCCACGCTGACTCCGCTCTGGCTCGGTACTGGGCGACATTCCCGAAGGTACGGTCGGAACACTCCTGTTCGACCGTGCCTGCCGGGCGCACCGTCCACTCGACTGAGACCCCGGCAGGGAGAAGGCAGGAGATACCTGCTTCGGACGTGAGGTCGCCGGTGCAGTACCCGTCGCCGTTCGAGTACGCCGGTCCCGAAACGACCTCGGCCTCGGTATCACGGAGTGAGACCGAGGCGCCATCGAGGCCGGTCGCCGGGTTGGTGATGGAGAGCACCCAGGCGACCTCGTCCGGGTCGCCGACAGTGGCCGCGCCGGACGGACGCAGGGACTTCGCGACGGCAATGGGGTCGCAGGCCGAGGTGTCGGGTGGGATGGAGATGGCGACGGGGCTATCCGCGGTCCCCTGCCGGATGGAGAGCGCCGTCCCATCGTCCAGCGTTGCCGAGGATACGAAGTTGGAGAGCGGGCCACCGGTGCACGCGTTCGCGATGGCCGAGCGGGGGCGCGAGACGCGCAGCACGGTGGTCCCTCCCGCCGCGACGGCGCAGGTCCATGTGGGGCCCTGGGAAGGTTCGGTACCGCAGGCGCCGGCCGGGCTCGCCGACTCGAGGAGGGCATCGTTGTGCCCGTCGGAGACGACGATGCCCTGCCGCGCGACCGCGCCCGCGGCGGTGTTGTCGATGGTGATGTCCCAGGATGCGCGGGTGGCGTTGATGGATTGCGGGTCGGGCGTGGCGGGGTCAAGGTCGGCCGCAGTCTTGGCTACGGCCGGCAGGGGCGGGGGTGGGGGATCGTCCTCGTAATTGATGGTGACGCGGATGGAGCAAATCCGGACCGTCTTCGTGTCGGCACCGGACTTGACGACACCGACATCTACAATTGTGTTGTCCGACTTGGTGACCGCAACAGGAAGCGCAATCTTCTGAACGGTCTCCTGGCACGCGTACGTGTTTGCGGTCAGCGGGCTTCCCGCGGTGACCTTCCCATCCAAACGAACCTGGGGAGTGAATCCTGCCCCAGCGTTCGCGCCGGATCGGAAACACACGGCGACGTCCAGCGAGCGTATCTTCTTGCCATTGTGCGCGGCGCCCGGCGCAACCCGAACCAGAAAGCTCGCCCCTTCGGTGCTGGAATAGAGAAAGGTGGAGTCGTTCTCCTGGCACGAGCTATCCGCAAGCAGGCTATACACGGACGCTCCGGAGGTTGAAGCGTTCCAGAATGAAGCTGCCACGTTGGCAACGGGACTCAGCGGCCCTTCGGACACAGTGGCGCCGATCGCGATCCTGTTGACGGCGAGCCAACAGGCGCTGACGAGCACCACGATGGCAAGGGCAGGCAGTCCTTTCCTTGCAGCCAACGAATGTCGGGCCATGGCTCCGTACCTCCGGCAGCGCCCGCTCGGCCTGCCGGCCCGGGCTGGTCCAGGCGGTCTTTCGTCCACCAGGAAGCGAAACCGCGCCGCCGAATCTACGGAGCCGATTCGGCCATTGCAAGAGCCCGTACGGAACACGACAGAAACTCGACAACGTAAGATGGGTGCAGCCGTGACGAAGCCGGATTACACGTCGCTCGACCTGCCCACGCCCCCGCCGGACCGCCCCTACGTGCTGGTGAACATGGTGATGTCGGCGGATGGCAAGGCCGTGGTCGAGGGGACGGAACAGGGCATCGGCTCGAAAGTCGACCAGCGGCTGATGCGCGAGTTGCGGGTCAATGCCGACGTGGTCCTCAATGGAGCGGGCACCCTGCGCGCGTCCGGGTCATCGTCGCGGCTTGGCGACCCGGCGCTGGAGGAGCTGCGGGTGCGGCGTGGAAAGCCGCGCCTTCCTTTCGCCGCCACTCTCTCGGCTTCCGGCGACCTGCCACTCGACCGGCTGTTCTTCACCGCCAGCGACTTCGAGGCGGTGGTCTACCTCGGCCATGGCGTTCCGCCGGAGCGCTGCGAGGACATCGAGGCGACCGGGCGGCGCGTGGTGCTCCTTCCCCGGGAAGGGGAGATCGCGGCGATGCTGGAGCACATGCGCCACCGGCTCCATGCTAGCGTCCTGCTCTGCGAGGGTGGACCGACGCTCAACGCACAGATGTTCGGGCTCGGGTTCGTCGACGAGTACTTCGTGACCATCGGGCCGGTAGTCGTCGGCGGGCGGGAGACGCTCACGCCGGTGGAGGGCGATTCCGCTTTCACCCGGTCCACGCTCAGACAGCTCGAACTGGTTTCCGCGATCGCCAACCCGGAGACGGGGGAGGTCTACTGCCGCTACCGGGTAAGGCGGTAACTCTCCACGGCAGGGCCGCCCCGGCGGCAACGGCCGGCGGAGCCAGGAGAAGCGTCGGGGCATGGTGGAACGGGCGCGGAGCAGGACTCCGCGCGGGCGGAGAGCCCGGCGATCCGCACACGGGCATTGTGGTGGCATGGCCAACATGCGCCCGGCGGCCCCCGGGTTGCCATTTCTCCCCGGTGGCCCCAACCTCCGGACATACCATTCTCTGGAGCACCCATGGGTTACCGCGCCATCGTTGTCGACAAGCGGGGCGAGGAGTTCTCCGTCGCCCTGCGCGAACTCACCGAGAGCGACCTTCCACCCGGCGAGGTCACGATCAAGGTCGAGTGGAGCTCGGTGAACTACAAGGATGGACTCGCCCTTACGCCGGCCGGGCGGGTCATTCGCAGCTACCCGATGGTCCCGGGCGTCGACCTCGCCGGCACGGTGGTCGAATCGAAGGATTCACGGTTCTCTCCCGGCGATAGAGTCGTCGTCACGGGGTACGACGTGGGTGTGGCCCACCCGGGCGGGTTCGCCGAAATGGCCCGGGTGCCCGCGGACTGGGTGATGCCCCTGCCCCGGGGCCTGACCACGAAGGAGGCGATGGCCCTTGGCACCGCCGGGATGACGGCGGCAATGTCGGTGATGGCGCTGGAACACCACGGCCTGCGGAAGGACCAGGGGCCCGTCATCGTGACAGGATCGACGGGCGGAGTGGGGAGCACTGCCGTCAGCATGCTCGCGCAACTCGGGTATACGGTGGCGGCGAGCACCGGCAAGGCGAGCGAGCACGCGTTCCTGCGCGAGCTCGGCGCCACCGAGATCCTCTCCCGCGAAGACGTGAGCGCCGAAAGTAACCGCCCGATGGAGACTGAACGGTGGAGCGGCGCGGTGGACCCCGTGGGCGGCGCGACGACGGCGTACCTGATCCGGACGATGCGGTACGGCGGCGCCATCGCGCTCAACGGGCTGACGGGTGGGGGCATCCTGCACACGACGGTCTACCCCTTCATCCTGCGCGGCGTGAGCCTGCTGGGCATCGACTCGGTGGCCTGTCCCATGGCGAAGCGGGTCGACGTCTGGAACCGGCTGGCCACGGACCTTCGGCCACGCGGCTTGATGGACTCCATCGCTGTCGAGACCGACCTCGACGGGGTGCGGGCCGTGTGCGCCGAAATCCTCGCCGGGAAAGTCCGCGGCCGGACGCTGGTGCGGCTGAGCTGACCGCATGGCGG